>NZ_JBHRWK010000161.1:0-59305 GCF_042647925.1 Amycolatopsis speibonae | reverse complement strand
GCGGTGACCAGCCGGTCACGAAACTCCGACAGAACAGAGAAATCGAACCCAGGGTCCTCCAAATCCAAACCCATCAAATACTTCCAGTCGATCCGAGACCGCACCGCGTCGGCCGCCGCCCGATCGGTGAGGTTCTCCACGAACTGCAGCACCAGCACCCACGCCAACCTCGCCGGCGACCACCCCGCACGGCCACGACTGGAGAACAGTTCAGCGAACTGCTCATCGCTGAACACCTGCCCCACAGCATCACGGATCCGCATGCACAACGTCCCCTTCGGGAACGCCGCGCGAGCCACCCGCGCAGTCAACGCCGGGACTTCACCAAACGGCACCGGCTTCAACGACATCAGCAGCCACACTCCACAGATCCGCGATCATCACAAGACCCTGACCAGCGTAGACGCCACCACCCCGAATAAACCAACAGCATCCCTCAACGTCTCTATTTCCACACACCCCTCACGTCTCCGGCGATCCGGTCGTCGTGACCGGACCGGCCACGCGGGACTGGTTCCGGCGTCGCGCAGAGCCACTGCGCCACGAACCCGCATATCGCGAAAGCCACGCCCCGCGTTTAGTCCTCTGAATGCGGAGTGTGGAAACCGGGACGAAAGTGACGCTGACCTGGCTAAGGTCGGCATCATGAGCCTGCCCGACTACTGGCTTCACCGGCCGGACATGCCGACGTCGGCAGGGCTGGGTGAGCGGTTCGACGAGATGCTGGACGAAGCGCTCGCGGCCGGTCCCGACCGGCCCGTCGACTATCGTGTCGACGCTCCGAAATGGCAGTTCCTGTGTCATGCCGCCGACAGGGCGGACTTCGTCCTGCACGGCTCAGGCAACCCAGGCATCACCGAATTCGTCCCGCGACGGCCTCCGGACATCACGGACTTCGGAAGCAGACAGGCGGTGTTCGCGGCGGCCGACGGGATCTGGCCGATGTTCTACGCGATCTTGGACCGCGACAGCGTGCCGTTGTCGATGTGCAACGCGTGTGTGCGGGTCGGGGGAGAGGCCCGCTATCACTTCTCGATCAGCGCGCCGGCATTGGCGCGGCGGCCGTGGCGGACAGGCACGGTGTACCTGTTGCCGTCCGCGACGTTCGAGCTGGAACCGGCCGCCGGGGAGATTCGGCCGACCCAGGCCGCCAGCCCGGTACCGGTCCGGCCGGTCGCCAAGCTCACCGTCCGGCCGCCGCACCGGATGGCTTCCCCTGGCACGAACCCGGCAGATGACCCTGAAAGGAGTCCGCATGGCGAAGATCCAGCGCATTTCCGCGAACGGCCACACGAGCGCGAGCCCCGAAGCCGTCTACGCCCTCCTCGAAGACCGCGAGCACTGGCCCGACTGGTCCCCGCTGGGCAAGTTCCGCCTCCTGGAGAAGGGCGACCAGAACGGCCTCGGCGCCGTCGGCGTCTTCAGCACGAACGGCGTCAACGCCCGCGAAGAGGTCATCGCGCTCGAACCCGGCAAACGCTTCGGTTACACGCTGCGCAAGGGGATGCCGCTGCGCGACTACCGCGCGTACGTCGACCTCACGCCCGCGCTCGGCGGCACCGACATCCACTGGCACGCGTCGTTCATCGCCAAGATCCCGGGCACCGGCGGGCTGTACCGCCGGTTCCTCGGCGGCTTCTTCGGACGCATGGTCGACGGCCTCGTGGCGCGGGCCTCGCGCGGCGCCCCATAAAGTAGGCGCATGGCAGCCCCACGACGCACGCAGGAGGAACGCAGCGCCGCGATGCGCGTCAGGCTGCTCGACGCCACGATCGACTGTCTCGTCGAGTACGGCTACGCGGGCACGACGACCACCCGCGTCGCGGATCGCGCCGGGGTCACCCGCGGCGCGCAGGTGCACCATTTCCCCACCAAGACCGACCTCGTCACCTCCGCGATCCGGCATCTCGCGGCCAAACGCACCGAGGTCGCGATGGCCGAGATCGACAGACTGAAGGCGTCGGCCGATCCGGTCGGCGACGCGTTGCAGCTGTTGTGGGAGATGCACCAGGGCCCGGTCTTCTCGGCGACCGTCGAGCTGTGGGTGGCCTCGCGGACCGACGCGGAACTGCGTGCCCAGATGGCGGTGGTCGAGCCGATCGCGACGAGCAGCCTGGTCGAGTTCGGCAAGGCGCTGCTCCCGGACCATTCGGCGCATCCGGAGTTCCTGCACGCGGTGTACACGGCGATGGACGTCGTCCGCGGCATCCTCATCGCCAGCTGGGCGACCCGCGACCAGACCGAACTGGAGGCGCGCTGGGAGCGCGGCCGCCGCCACCTGATCCTGCTGTTCGAGGCGCTGATGCAGCCCACTCCCTCTCACTAGGCGTGTTACTCTCCTGGAGAGAGTGAGGAGGTCACGTGCTCGGAAACCCGTACGACCCCGACTGCCCCACCCGCGCGCTGCTGGACCGCATCGGTGACCAGTGGACCGTGCTGATAGTCGGCGTGCTCGGCGACGGCCCGCTCCGGTTCACCGAGATCGGCAAACGCGTGCGCGGGATCTCGCAGAAGGTCCTCACCCAGACGCTCCGCAGCCTCGTCCGCGACGGCATCCTGACGCGCACCGCGTACCCGGAGATCCCGCCGCACGTCGAGTACGAGCTGACCGAGCTCGGCCGCAACCTCGCCGAACCGCTCGACATGCTCGACAAATGGGCCCGCGTCCACATGGGCGAGGTCCTCGACGCCCGCCGTGCTCACGACGGTCAGCTCACCGCTTGACCAAGCCGGCTTCGTGCGCCAGGAGCCCCGCCTGGGTCCGGTTCGCACAGTCCAGTTTGACCAGCATCCGCGACACGTAGCTCTTCACCGTCGCCTCCGCCAGGTGCAGCCGCGCCGCGATGTCCGCATTGGACAGTCCTTCGCCGAGACAGGCCAGGACATCCGTTTCGCGCTCGGTCAGCCCGTCGGTCTTCCGCCGCGCGTCGTCCCCGCGACGCCGTCCGTCGGCCGACATCGCCACCAGCCGTTGCGCCGCTTCGGGGGAGAGCACGGTGTGCCCGTCCGCCGCGACCCGGACCAGGCCGATCAGGTCCTCCGGCGGCGTCGACTTCACCAGGAACCCGGCCGCGCCCGCCCGCAGCGCGCGGATGACGTAGGTGTCCGCGTCGAACGTCGTCAGCGCGACGACCGCGGGCGGCTCCGGGAGCTTCGCGATCCGCTCGATGGCTGTCAGCCCGTCGACGCCCGGCATCCGCAGATCCATCAGCACCACGCGCGGCCGGTGCCGGATCACGGCTTCGACCGCCTCGGCGCCGTCCTGCGCCTGCGCCACGACCTCGATGTCGGCCGCGGAGCCGAGGATCGTCCGCAGATGCGCGCAGACCATCGGTTCGTCATCGACGACGACCACCCGGATCACCGATCTCCTTCCGTCGTCGGGACGTAGGCCGGAAGTATCGCACCGACGCGGTACCCGCCGCCCGGCCGCGGCCCCGCGTCGAACCGGCCGCCGATCAGTTCGACGCGCTGCCGCAGTCCGGCCAGGCCCGCGCCGGAACCGCTGCCCGCCAGCGCCGGATCCGGCGCGGCACCCGCTCGCGTGTTCTCCACCTCGATGTCCAGACCGCCCGCGTGATACCGGAGTTCGACGGTCGCGGTCGAGCCCGGCGCGTGCTTGCGGATGTTCGTCAGCGCCTCCTGCACGACGCGGTACGCCGTGCGGGCGACGGTCGGGGAGATCCGCCCGGGATCGCCGTGCACGGTGAGTTCGGTCGGGATGCCCACCGACGCCGATTCCGCGACCAGTGTCGCCGGATCGCCCGCCACGCCGTCGGTGAGCGTGCGCGGTTCGGCGTTCGCACCGTTGCGCAGCACCCCGACGAGATCACGCAGTTCGTCCAGGGCCAGCGCGCCTTCGCGCCGGATGTCCTCGGCCGAGGTCCGCACCGCTTCGTCCGCCGAGACGACGCCGAGCGCGCCCGCGTGCAGCACCATCAGGCTCAGCCGATGGGTGACGACGTCGTGCATCTCCTCGGCCAGCTTCCGCCGCTCTTCGGCGCGGGCGCGTTCGGCGAGCAGGTGCTGTTCGCGCTCGGCCCGTTCGGCACGGTCCCGCAGCGAGCGCAGCAACTGGCGCCGCGCCTCGAAGTACAGCGAAAGCGTGGTCGGCAACGCCGTGCCCAGCAGGCCGAACGGCGTGGTGTTCCACTGCGCGTCCCACGGCCGCGACGCGCACAGCACCAGGATCCCGGTCAGCCAGAGCAGGGTCCGCCGGTCCATCAGGCGGGCGAGCTGGCTCAGCACCACCGGGGTGATCGTCGGGACGGTCATCAGCGTCAGCTGCCGCTCCGGCACCAGCAGCCCGGGGGAGAACAGGTCGGAGGCGAGCATCAGCAGTCCGCCCGCCGTGACCAGGCCCGCGACCAGTTTCGGGTACCGGAACAGCAGGATCAGCGAGAGATCGAGCAGCACCTGCAGGGTGACGCCCGCGGCGGGGCCCGCCCAGCCTGCCGTCGGTTCGCCGAACACGTACAGCGTGATGTCCAGGCCCACGAACGCGAGCGCCGCCAGCGTGAGCCACACGGTGTCGGCCGGACCCGGCCGGAACGGCCTGCTTTTCTCCACCCGGTCACGGTAACCAGCCGTCGACCGAAGGCGGGGAGATCCGCAACTTTCGTCTATCCGGTGACCCTCCTTACCCGGTTTCGGCGCCGCGGCCGTCTCCGGTGGACTGGAGCACATGGACATCGCGACCCCAACAGTCCGAACAGGACAGGAGCAGGCCTTCGCCCGGCTCCCGGTGTTCGTCGTCGCCGCGGTGGCCGCCGCCGCGCTTCTGGCCACGAGCGGCCGCTACGCGCACGGTTTCGACGAGCTGTACTTCCTGATGGCGGGCCGGGAACACCTGGCGTGGGGGTACTTCGACCAGCCGCCGCTGATCCCGGCGCTGGCCGGGGCGATGGACTCGCTGTTCCCCGGCTCGCTGGTGATGCTGCGCCTGCCGATGACGCTGGCCGCGGCCGCCGGGGTGGTCGTCACCGCGCTGATCGCCAGGGAACTGGGCGGCGGACGCGGCGCGCAGGTGCTCGCGGCCGGGCTCTACGCGACGTCCGGGGTGATCATCGTCAGCCACTGGATCGGCACCTACGTCTTCGATCCGTTCCTCTGGACGGTGATCGTCTGGCTGGTCGTCCGCTGGGTGCGTGTCCGCCGTGACGGCCTGCTGGTCTGGGCGGGTGTGGTCACCGCGATCTCTCTCGAGACGAAGTTCCTCATCCCCGCTTTCTGGGTGCTGGCCCTGCTCTCCGCGCTCGTACTCGGGCCGCGGGAGCTCGTGCGGCGGCCGAAACTGTGGCTGGGCGCGGGAATCGCTGTCGTCGCGACGATCCCCACGCTGGTCTGGCAGGCGTCGAACGGCTGGCCGTACCTGGTCATGAACGACGTCGTCTCGGCGGAATTCCCGGGCACCTGGCCTTTTCTTCGCGACGGTTTCCTGACGGCCGGCGTCGGGGCGGGCGTGCTCGCGTTCGTCTACGGCCTCGTCCGGCTGATCTTTTCCCGTGAACTTCGCGGCTATCGCTTCCTGGGGGTAGCGATAGCCGCGCTCGTCTTGGCGTTCCTGCTGCTGCACGGCCGTTCCTACTATCTGATGAGCGTCTTCGCACTGCCGTTCGCCGCCGCGGCGACGGGCTTCGCGCGGCACGTTCCCCAGTGGCGGCTCGTGGCCTGGCCGGCGATGGTGCTTTCGGCCGTGATCACCCTCGCCGGCCTGCCGATCTATCCGGCGAGCGTGACCCGGACGAACTTCGGCCCGATCACGCTCGGCAGTTCCTTCGCCGGTGGTGAACTGCCGCAGCAGGAGCTGGTCAAGGCGATCGGCGACACCTACGCGGCCCTGCCGCCGGAGCAGCGGGCGCGCACCGCCGTCTACGCCGAGATCTACCCGTTCGCCGCCGCGACCGAGTTCTACGGTCAGCGGTACGGCATCGACCACGTTTACAGTGGCCACCGCGGCTACTGGTACTTCGACCGGCCACCGGAGTCCGCGGACAGCGTGCTGTTCCTCGGCTTCGACCCGGAACTGCTCAAGCCGTACTTCACCTCGGTGACCCCGGTGGTGGAAGGGCTGCTGTGGCGGTATGACGGCAGGCAGGGTTCCTGGGACGAAATCTGGCCCAAGCTGGAAAGGCACTGACGATGACCGAACTTTCGTTGCCCGCCAAGGCGTATCTGCTCGCCTGCGACGTCGGGAAGAACAAACTGCGCGACCGGCGGCGGGCGGGCCTGCTGATCCGCGGCGCCGCGCTGACCGATCTCGTGTTGCGCGGCCGGGTCGCCGACGCGGACGGCCGGGTCGCGGTGTCGGGTGCCGGGCAGACCGGGGACCTCGTCCTGGACGAGATGCTCGCCGAGATCGCGGCCGAGAGCCCCGGCAAGTGGAAATGGTGGGTGCGCAAGGACGCGCGCGGCACCTTGGAGGCGCTGGAGTCCCAGCTGGACACCGCGGGCGTGATCGAGCTGAAGACCGGCCGGACGCTCGGCCTGTTCCCGTCGCGGCGGCCGAATGTGCGGGACACCGCCACCGTCGACAGGCTGCGGGCCACGGTCGATCAGACGTTGCGCGGGCCTTCGCCGGCGTCCGATGTGGACGCGAGCGACGCCGCCCTCACCGCGCTCGCGGCCGCCGTCGAGCTCAAGGGCGTCGTTTCCGGCAAGGACAGGCGGCAGTACAAGGACCGGATCGAGGAGCTGACCGAGCGTGGCGGCGACGCGGTTCCCGCGCTGCGGAAGCTGTTCCGGGAGCTGCGCGCGGTGCGGGCGTCGGCCGCGGCTTCATCCGGCGGGAGCTGAGCCGAACAGCCGGTCGAGGTAGTAGTCCACAGTGGACACCACCTCGTCCGGTGTCCGGTGCTTCAGCACGACGTTCGTGCCCTGCGAATCGGCGAGCGCCCAGAGCATCGCGGACTCGTGCATCGGATCGGCCGACTTGTCGACATCGCCCGCCTCCTGGCCCTGACGGATGAGCATGGCGAACAGTTCGAACAGCTCGGGAACGCCCTCGGCGTACACGGCCGCGAAAGACGGGTCGGAGACGGCGCGGATGAAGAACGCGACGCCCATCAGCCAGTTGCCGCGGCTGCGTTCGTCGATCGGCAGGATCTCGATCATGATCGCGCGGAGGATCGCCTTGGGTGTCGACGGCAGCTCGCCGGCCTCCACCTGGGCCTTGATGCGTGCTTCGTACACCTCGGAGCGGCGTTGGACGGCGAACAGCAGCATCTCGTCCTTGGTCTTGAAGTAGTGCTGCACCAAGCCCATCGACATGCCCGCCTCGGCGGCGACGTGCCGCAGGCTGACCCCCTCGAGACCGCGCGTGGCCGTCAGCCGCGTCAGTGCCTCGGCGATCTCCCCACGCCGCGCGGCGTGATCCACCTGCTTCGGCACCTTCACCATCCGTTCCGGCCGTTTGCAATGCGATCGCATTGTCACTACGGTCCCAGATTATTGCGATGCGACCGCATTGTAAACGATCGTCGGGGGTGAATTCGGTGGAAGCCGATCGGGGGAAGGTGCGGCTGAGGCCGCCGCGGAACGCGCTGGATCAGCGGGTCGTGGGCTGGTGGCGGCTACAGGGAACGCTCTTCTGGGCGTCGCCGGTGCTGGTGCTGGTGCTGCTCGGGTTGCTCATCGCGCCCGCGCGGACCTGGCTGTTGACGCCGGCGGCGGTGCTCACGGTGCTCGGCCTGGTGTGGGTGCTCGCGATGCCGGTGTGGTGGTTCAAGGTGCACCGCTGGGAGGTCACGGAGACAGCGGTGTACGCGCGCTCCGGGTTCTTCTGGCAGGAATGGCGGGTCGCGCCGATGTCGCGGATCCAGACCGTGGACACCCTGCGCGGGCCGTTGCAGCAGGTGTTCAAGCTCGCGACCGTCACGGTCACCACGGCGTCGGCCCGGGGCGCGGTCAAGATCCGCGGGCTCGACCACGAACTGGCCGCGAGCCTGGCGGAGCAGCTCACGGAGACGACGCAGGCGACGCCGGGGGACGCGACATGACCTCGGGCGAGTTCGAGGGCTGGAGCACGCTCGACAAGCGGACCCTCCCTGTCACCGCGCTGACGATGGCGGGGGTGGCCATCGGTGCCGCCATCCCGACCACGGCCGCGATCGTGGGCGCCGGAGGACGGTTCTGGGTCGCTCTCGCGTGGGTCGTGGGCGGTGGGCTGGTACTCGTCGGCGGCGGTGTGCTGGCGGAACTGTTCTATTGGAAGGGCGTGCGGTACCGGGTCACACCGGACCGGCTGGAGACGGCGTTCACCCTGGTCTTCCGCTCGCGGAAGTCCCTGCAGCGCGAACGGATCCGCAACGTCGACCTGACCGCGAACCCGCTGCACCGGCTGTTCGGCGTCGCCGTGGTGGCCATCGGCACCGGCTCGCACGAGTCGGGCGGGCAAGGCAGGATCAAGCTCAATCCCGTCTCGCGCGCCGAGGCCGAGCGACTGCGCGCGGATTTGTTGCGTCGCGCGGAAATCGCGGGAACCGACGACGACGCACCGCTCGCCGAACTGGACCGGAGCTGGATTCGCTACGCGCCGATGTCGTTCCTCTCCCCGGCGCTCGGCCTCGCGGCGGGCGGCGGGCTCATGCAGCTCTCCGAGTGGACGGGGCTGCAGAAAGGCCTGATCGACTGGGTGATGGACCTGTTCCTCGGCATCCCGCTGGTGGTGGCGATCCTGATCCTGCTGGCGGTCGCGATGCTCGTCGGCGTGGTCGGCGCGCTGGGCCTGTGGGTCGAGATGTGGTGGAACTTCCGGCTCGACCGCGAATCCGGCGGCACGCTGCGAGTGCGCCGAGGACTGTTCACCACGCGCTCGATCTCGATCGAGGAACGCCGGATGCGCGGTATCGAACTCGTCGAGCCGCTCGGGAACCGGATCTCCGGCGCGGCCCGCGTCGACGCGATCGCCACCGGCATGCGGCAGAGCGACGACCAGGACAAGACCGACTACCACACCCTCCTGCCCGCCGCGCCGGTCGCGACGGCCACCCGGATCGCCGCGGAGGTCCTGCGCGAACCGGTTTCGCCGACCGAAGCCGTCCGGCTCGCCGGGCATCCGCGCGCCGCGCGGGGACGGCTGCTGCGCTGGTGGGTCGGTTCGGTGGTGGTACTGCTGGCGATCTTCGCGATCCTCGGTCTCCTGCTGACCGACGTCCTGCTGGTGATCGGCGCCGCGCTCGGTGTCGTGCTGCTGCCGGTGTCGGTGCTGCTGGCGCTGGACGCCTATCGCAACCTCGGGCACGGGATCACCGGGCGGTACCTCGTCGGGCGGCACGGGACCGTGCGGCGGAGCACGTTCGCGCTCGAACGGGACGGCGTGATCGGCTGGACGGTCAAGCAGTCGGTCTTCCAGCGGCGCAAGGGATTGCTGACCGTCGTGGCGACCACGGCGGCCGGGACCGGGGCGTACTCGGTGTACGACGCGGGGGAGGAGCAGGGCCTGCTGTTCGCGGAGGCTTCTGTGCCGGAGCTGCTGACGCCTTTCCTTGAGCGAGCCTGACGCTCTGGGATCGTGAGTGGCGATTCGGGTTCCGGCGGATCGGTATTTGCCTACCTGCGCCTGACCTGGGCGAAGGCGGCGATTCAGGAGAGTGCTGGGTCGACGATGGAGGAATCGGGACGTTCAGTGTCCAGATTCCTCCATCGTCGCGAGGACGTCTTCCCCCGTCACACCTTCCACCCAGCACGAAGACACCGGATCCCGGTGGGTAGGCAAATACCGTGCCCCAGGGCCTGCTCGCCGTGCATGAACGTCCCTCTTTGCGTCTGGTGCGGGGAAGGGGCCCTTCGCGCACCTCCGCTGTGGCCAGTGCCGGAAGTGGCGATACCGGACCGGCGCCTCCGGACCGTGCCCCCTACTGTGGTCGTGAGTGGTAAGTGCCGTTCTAACGACACTTACCACTCACGAGGGCGACCCAAGCCGACACTTCGGCCGCCGCCGAAGCGTCCGCTGGCTACCGTCGTGTCATGACCGCATTCGCCGCACTGCACGTCCCCGGGTCCCCGCTGCTCCTGCCGAACGTCTGGGAGTTCGGCACGGCCGCCTTCCTCGCCGCGCAAGGCTTCCCGGCGCTCGGCACGACCAGCCTCGGGGTCTCGGCCGCCGAGGGCGAGCCGGACGGTGCCCCGTCCTCGAAGGACGCCACCGTCCGGTTGGCCCGGCGGCTCACCGGACTGGACGCGCTGATCAGCGTCGACCTCGCTGACGGGTTCAGCGAAGACCCGGGCGAGGTCGGCGCGCTGGCGGCGGAACTCGCCGAAGCCGGTGTCGCGGGCATCAATCTCGAAGACGCCCTCGGCGATCCTGTGCGGCACGCGGCCAAGATCGCGGCGGCGAAGGAACGCGCTCCCGGTCTCTTCGTCAACGCGCGCACGGACACGCATTGGCTGGGGGAGCCCGACCTCGGGACCGCGATCGAGCGCTCGCTGTCCTATGTGGACGCCGGTGCCGACGGGGTGTTCGTGCCGGGGCTCGCCGAGCCCTCGGACGTCGAGCGGCTGGTGAAGGCCGTCGGGGTGCCGGTGAACCTGCTGTTCCTCCCCGGCAAGGTCACCGTCGCCGCTCTGGCCGGGCTCGGCGTCGCGCGGATCAGCCTCGGTTCGCTGCCGTACCGGATGGCGCTGGCCGCCACGTTGCGCACGGTGACGGCCATCCGCGACGGCGGCGAACTCCCGCTGACCCCGCCGTCCTATGCCGATGTCGCGGCCCTGCTCCCGGAATCTCATTAGCCTCGGGAGCATGCAGACCTTCGGAGCCGAATTCGCCGTCCCGCCCGGCTAGCTGAACACCCCCAGCATCGGCATCCCGCCGACGCACGTGGCCGACGCGGTGGCGGAGGCGGTCGAGCGGTGGCGGCGCGGCGAGGCCCGCCCGGCGGACTTCGACGAGCCCGTCGCGCGGACCCGGGGCGGGTTCGGCGCGCTGATCGGGGTCCCGGCTGAGCGGGTCGCGATCGGGGCGTCCGTCTCGCAGCTGATCGCGAACGTGGCGGCGGGGCTGCCCGACGGCGCCGGCGTGCTGGCCGCCGGGAACGACTTCACCAGCGTCACCTTCCCCTTCGCGGCTCAAGCGCACCGCGGGGTCAAGGTCACCGAAGTCTCGCTGGCCGAGCTGTCCGAACGCGTCGAGGGTCATGACCTGGTCGCGGTCAGCGTCGTCCAGTCGGCAGACGGCGCCCAGGTCGATCTCGGCAGGCTCCGCGCGGCGGCCGAAGCGGCGGACGCGGCCGTCCTGCTCGACGCCACCCAGGCCGCCGGGTGGCAGCCGCTCGACCTCGGCTGGGCCGACTGGGTGGTCGCCGCCGGCTACAAGTGGCTGCTCGCGCCGCGCGGGGCGGCGTGGCTGGCCGCGCACCCGCGGGTGCTGGAGCGGGCGGTGCCGGTCGCCGCGAACTGGTACGCCGGGGAGGACCGCTGGCAGACCGTCTACGGCCTCCCGCTGCGGCTCGCGGGCGGCGCCCGGTCGCTCGACCTGTCCCCGGCCTGGCTCGCCTACGTCGGCGCCGCCGCCTCGCTCGACTACCTCGGGTCCCTGGACCTCGACGCCGTCCGCGCGCACTGCGTGGGTCTCGCCGACTCACTCCTCGAAGCGCTCGGGTCACCCGTTCAGGGGAGCGCGATCGTCTCGCTCGACGCTGACGCCGACAAGGTGCGGGAAGCGGGCATCGTGGCCGGTACCCGGGCCGGAAGGCAGCGCTTCGGGTTCCATCTCCACAACACCACTGACGACGTCGAACGGGTGATAAGCACGTTCAGGTGAACCGCCGGACCGGCGTGAACTACCGTATGTTCCCGTGGTTGGTGCGCAATATTCCCCGGGACCGACGGAAACGGCCCGGCTTCAGCCGGTGCGACCGGCAGGGCCGGGCGGGCCGCCGCCCGCGCCGAAGCCGTCGAGGGACACGAAGGCCCTGGCGCTGAAAGGCGCTGGCCTGGTCGCCATCGCGGTCGTTTCGTCGCTGCTCTGGTGGCTGATCCGGCACGAGCCGGAAGCGGCTCCTGTCGCGGACCCGCCGTCGAAGACCGGCCAGTTCCAGTACACGCTGGCCGAGGGGCCGCAGGTCACCACCGACTGCGCGAGCAAGGCCTACGGCGACACCAAGGGGTTCTTCACCGAGACGCCGTGCACGCGGCTGTCGCGGGCGCTGTACACGACCGAGAGCGGCGGGAAGAAGGCGCTGGTGTCGGTCGTCCTGGTCACCATGCCGGGCGAGGTCACCGCGACCCAGCTCAAGGCGCTCACCGACAAGGACGGCACGGGCAACGTGTCCGACCTGGTGCGCGACGGCACCTTCAAGGCGCAGGGCGCCCCGAAGATCTCCGGGCAGGACGCGGCCTACGACTCCCACGTCACCGGACCCGAAGTGGCCATCGTGCTGGCCGGTTTCTACGACAAGCAGAAGGACAAGCCGTTGCTGGAGCGGATCGCGACCGACGCGTTGCGGCTTTCGGGTGACCTGCGCCGCTGAGTTTTTCACCCTCCGGACGCTATGAAAGGTCCTTTCCTTGCAAAATTTGCAAGGAAAGGACCTTTCATAGCGCTCTTGGAGAGCGTCAGACCGACTGGCCCGGCATCGCGATCGCCACCGGCTTCGCGCCGAACTCCGCCCGCCAGGCCGTCCCCCGTCGCGCCGACCCGATGAGCGCGTTCAGCGCCGTCGTCCGCAAAGCCGCGTCGTCGGTCCGGTCGATCACGCCGAGCCAAGCCGCCGCAACATCGGATTCGGCCGTCGACACCAGCTCCATCGCCGACTTCGCCTCCGTCACCGGCTTCGGCGGCACGTACGCGGCCTCCGGTCCCGTGGGCGTCTGTCCCGCCGCGGAAAGCATCCGCTCGCAGACGTTCCGCCGCTTGACGTGCTCGGCCGCGCCTCGCGACACCGCACCGGTGAAAGCGGCCGGCAGGTAGGCGCTGACCAGCCCGTACACCCAGATCGCCGCGTGTTCGGCGCTCAGCGCCTGCTGGACGGCCTCCGACCCTTCCTGGCTCAGCGTGACACCGGCGGGCACGTCGACCGCTCCGGCGTCGTCGCCGCGGCCGAGTTTGTCCGAACTCTGCTGCAGCGCCGCGCAGCCCGCAGCGACGGAGGCGACCATCCCGGCGCGGTAACGGGGCAGCGAAGGCACGAGGCCCTCGGCCTGCTTGCGGGCCTGGGCGAGCCGTTCCTTGAGCCCGTCCACCGACGACGGCGGGGTTTCCGCCGGGCCGGACTGCTCCGGCTTGGGCCGGTTGAGCCTGTCCACCTCGGCTTTGAGCGCTGTCGCGTGCGCTGCCCGCGCCGTCGCGACGGCTTCGCCCTCGGCGCCTGTCACCGCCTTCGCGCCCGTCGCGTCGGTCTCCGCCGCGCGCAGCAGCGGGCCCAGCGGATCGGGGGTTTCGTCGAACCCGGGGGAGCAGGCGGCCGCCAGCGGCACGGCCACCGCGGCCAGCGTCGCCATCCGCAGGAAAGCGCGACGGCTCGGCAAGGTGGGCTCTGTCGATCTTCCGGTCACGCCGCCCCATCCTGCCAGTACCCCGTGCGGGGCCGCCGCTCGCGCGTCACGCGGGGGTCACCAGATAAGCTGGTCCACTACCGAACCCGGATCCACGCCGCCGGGTCGCCCCCAGCCGAACAGGAGCGCTTCACCGTGCCCAACGACCTCGCCAGCAGGCTGGAGCCCATCGTGGCCGAAGCCGTCAAGGCCGCGGGTTTCGACCTCGATTCCTTCGAGGTCCAGCAGGCAGGCCGCCGTCAGCTGGTCAAGGTCGTCGTCGACGGGGACGACGGCGTCGGGCTGGACGAGGTGGCGAGCGTCAGCCGGGCCGTCTCCGCCACGCTCGACGAGAACGAGCACGTGATCGCCAGCGCGTACACGCTGGAAGTCACCTCGCCGGGCCTCGACCGGCCGCTGACCCAGCAAAGGCACTGGCGCCGCGCGAAGTTCCGCCTCGTCAAGATCACCCCGGCCGAGGGCACCGCCTTCATCGGCCGTGTCGGGCACGCGGGGGAGAAGTCCGCGCGCGTGCTCGTCGACGGCGAGATCCGGGACGTCGGTTTTGCCTCGGTGGCCAAAGCGGTCATCGAGATCGAGTTCAAGCAACCACCTGCCGAGGACCTGAAACTGTTGGAAACCGATGCGTCGGCCCTGAACGCCGCCACCACGGAGCCGAAGGAGGAGCCGAAGTGAACGTCGACATCGCAGCGCTGCGCGCGATCGAACGGGACAAGGACATCCCCTTCGAGACGGTGATCGAAGCGATCGAAACCGCCTTGCTCACCGCGTACAAGCACACCGAGGGGCACCAGCCGCACGCCCGGATCGACATCGATCACAAGAGCGGGCTGGTGCGCGTCCTCGCGCACACCCTCACCCCGGACGGCCAGACCGACGAGGAATGGGACGACACCCCGGAGGGCTTCGGGCGGATCGCCGCGACCACCGCGCGGCAGGTCATCCTGCAGCGTCTGCGCGACGCCGAGCACGAGAAGACCTTCGGCGAGTTCTCCGCCAAGGAGGGCGAGATCGTCGCCGGCGTGGTGCAGCGCGACGCCCGCGCCAACGCCCGCGGCATGGTCGTCATCCAGGTCGGCGACATCGAAGGCGTACTGCCCTCGGTCGAGCAGGTGCCCGGAGAGTCCTACGAGCACGGCAACCGGATCAAGGCGTTCGTCGTGACCGTCGCGCGCGGCAACCGCGGCCCGCAGATCACGCTGTCGCGTTCGCACCCGAACCTGGTGCGCAAGCTGTTCGCCCTCGAGGTCCCCGAAATCGCCGACGGCACGGTGGAGATCTCCGCCATCGCGCGTGAGCCGGGCCACCGGACCAAGATCGCGGTCCGCTCGACGGTGCCCGGCGTCAACGCCAAGGGCGCGTGCATCGGCCCGGTCGGCGCGCGCGTGCGCAACGTGATGAGCGAACTCGCGGGCGAGAAGATCGACATCATCGACTTCTCGGAAGACCCGGCGAGGTTCGTCGGGAATGCTCTGTCGCCCGCGAAGGTTGTCTCGGTACGGGTCGTGGACGAGCGGGCCAAGACCGCTCGCGTCGTCGTCCCGGACTTCCAGCTTTCGCTCGCGATCGGCAAGGAAGGGCAGAACGCCCGCCTCGCCGCACGCCTCACCGGATGGCGGATCGACATCCGCAGCGACGCCGCCCCTGAGCAGGGTGACGAAGCACACGCCGGGCAGCCGCGGCCCGCCGCGGCGACCGGTTCGGCTGAGTGAAGGTCGAAGCGCTAGACTTACGAGTGGTTCAGAGCCCGCGGCCGGGAACCGACCTCCAGCACGACCGGGAATCTCCGGTTCGCACCTGTGTGGGTTGCCGTCGGCGGGCCTTGATCGGCGAGTTGCTGCGAGTGGTCGCGGCGGACGGGCGGCTGATCGTCGACGAACGTCGGCGGTTGCCGGGCCGGGGTGCTTGGTTGCACCCCGTGCCGGACTGTCTTGCCAAGGCCGAGCGGCGCAGGGCGTTTCCACGGGCACTTCGTGTTCCGGGTTCGCTCGACGCCCAAGGTGTCCACGAACGCCTGGAGCGGCTCGCCGAAAGCTGAAGGCGCCGGGACATCCCCGGTGCCAGTTGGAATCAGGAAGCAGGTCGACCCGTCATGAGTCAGCCGTGAAGCTGAATCAATGAACGCGCGACAATAGGACGAGGTCTGCGGGTCTGCCGCCGGCCTCCCCAGATGAGGAGAGCTGTGCCAGGCAAGGCCCGAGTACATGAGCTCGCGAAAGAGCTCGGCATCACCAGCAAGGAAGTTCTCGCCAAGCTGAAGGACCAGGGCGAGTTCGTGAAGTCCGCGTCGTCGACCGTCGAAGCCCCGGTGGCCCGACGTCTTCGTGACGCGTACCCGTCCAAGGACGGCCAGAGCAAGAAGCCGGTTCCGACCCCCGGCCCGCGTCCGCCCGCGAAGCCCGCTGCCCCGGCTCCGGCCGCGAAGCCGGCTCAGCCCGCGCCCGCGGCGAAGACCGAGGCCGCCCCCGCGGCGTCCGCCCCGGCGGCGCCCGCGACGTCGGCTCCGGCCCAGCAGCCGTCCCGCCCCTCCACCCCGGGTGTCCGCCCGGGTCCGCGCCCCGGCCCCCGGCCGCCGGCGCCCAAGGAAGAGGTGGCTCCGGCGGCGAAGGCCGCTCCGGCCGAACCCAAGCAGGCCGAGCCCGTCAACGAAGCCCCGGCAGCACCGGCCACCCCGCCGGCGTCCCAGACGCCGTCGCAGGGCTCGGTCGTGCCGCCGAAGCCGCAGGGCCCCAAGCCCGGTGGCCCGAAGCCCGGCCCGCGCACCCCGCGCGTCGGCAACAACCCGTTCGGTGTGGGTTCCGGTTCCCCGGCCCCGCGCCCGTCGGGACCGCGTCCCGGTGGCGGGAACCAGCAGGGCGGCGACAACCGTCCGCCGCGTCCCGGTGGCGGGCAGGGCGGCGACCGTCCGGCCCCGCGTCCCGGTGGCGGCGCTCCCGGCGGTAACCGGCCGAACCCGGGCAACATGCCCCCGCGGCCGAACCCCGGCATGATGCCCGGCCGTCCGGCCCGTCCGGCCGGCGGTCCCGGTGGCGGCCGTGGTGGCCCCGGTGGCGGAGCCCGTGGTGGCCCCGGCGGCGGCGCTCGTGGCGGTCCCGGTGGCGGTGGCGGCGGCGGTTTCCGCGGCGGTCCCGGTGGCGCTGGCGGCGGTGGCGGTTTCCGTCCCGGCGGTGGCGGTGGCGGCGGTTTCCGTCCCGGTGGCGGTGGCCCCGGTGGCGGCGGCGGTGCCCCGGCCGGTGGCGGCGGTTTCCGTGGCGGCGGCGGTCGTGGTGGCCCCGGCGGCCGTGGTGGTACCGCGGGTGCCTTCGGGCGTCCCGGTGGTCCCGCTCGCAAGGGCCGGAAGTCCAAGCGCCAGAAGCGCATGGAGTACATGGACAACATGCAGGCGCCCAGCGTCGGTGGCGTTCGCCTGCCCAAGGGCAGCGGCGAAACGATCCGCCTGCCGCGTGGCGCTTCGCTGACCGACTTCGCCGAGAAGATCGACGCCAACCCGGCTTCGCTGGTGCAGGTGCTCTTCCACCTCGGTGAGATGGTCACGGCGACGCAGTCCGTGTCGGACGACATCCTCGAGCTGCTCGGCGGCGAGATGAACTACGTCGTCCAGGTCGTCAGCCCCGAGGAAGAAGACCGCGAGCTGCTCGGCACCTTCGACATCACCTATGGCGACGACGCCGGTGGCGAAGAAGACCTGCAGGTCCGGCCGCCGGTCGTGACGATCATGGGTCACGTCGACCACGGTAAGACCCGCCTGCTCGACACGATCCGCAAGACGAAGGTGCGCGAGGGCGAAGCCGGTGGCATCACCCAGCACATCGGCGCCTACCAGATCGAGACCGAGCTCGAGGGCAACCCGCGTCTCGTGACGTTCATCGACACCCCGGGTCACGAGGCGTTCACCGCCATGCGTGCCCGTGGTGCGAACGCCACGGACATCGCGGTCATCGTGGTCGCGGCCGACGACGGCGTCATGCCGCAGACGGTCGAGGCGATCAACCACGCGCAGGCCGCCAAGGCCCCGATCGTGGTCGCGATCAACAAGATCGACAAGGAGGGCGCGAACCCGGACAAGATCCGGCAGCAGCTCACCGAGTACAACCTCGTGGCCGAGGAGTACGGCGGCGACACGATGTTCGTCGAGATCTCGGCGCGGGAGAACATCAACATCGATGGTCTCCTCGAGGCGATCCTGCTGACCGCGGATGCCGCACTCGACCTCCGGGCCAACCCGAACATGGAGGCCCAGGGTGTCGCGATCGAGGCGCACCTGGACCGCGGTCGCGGTCCGGTCGCCACGGTGCTGGTCCAGCGCGGAACGCTGCGCGTCGGTGACTCCGTCGTCGCCGGTGACGCGTACGGCCGCGTGCGGAAGATGGTCGACGAGCACAACGTCAACGTCACCGAAGCGACCCCGTCGCGTCCGGTCCAGGTCATCGGGTTCACCTCGGTGCCCGGCGCCGGTGACACGTTCCTCGTCGTCGACGAGGACAGGGTCGCCCGGCAGATCGCCGAGCGGCGTTCGGCCCGTACCCGCAACGCGCTCAACGCGTCGCGTCGTAAGCGGGTCAGCCTCGAAGACCTCGACGAGGCCTTGAAGGAGACGAGCACCCTTAACCTGATCATCAAGGGTGACAACTCCGGTACGGTCGAGGCCCTCGAAGCCTCGCTGATGCAGCTGGATGTCGGCGAAGAAGAGGTCGAGCTCAACGTGGTCCACCGCGGTGTCGGTGGCGTCACGGAGTCCGACATCGACCTGGCGACCGCGTCCAACGCGATCGTCCTGGGCTTCAACGTGCGGGCACAGGGCAAGGCGACCGAGCGGGCCACCCGCGAGGGCGTCGACGTCCGGTACTACACGGTCATCTACCAGGCGATCGACGAGATCGAAGCCGCGCTCAAGGGCATGCTCAAGCCGATCTTCGAAGAAGTCGAGCTGGGCAAGGCCGAGATCCGCGGGATCTTCAAGTCGTCGAAGGTCGGCACGATCGCCGGTTGCATGGTCATCTCGGGCGAGATCCGGCGTAACGCCAAGGGTCGTCTCCTCCGTGACGGCAACGTCATCGTCGAGAACCTGCCGATCAACTCGCTGAAGCGCGAAAAGGACGACGTCACCGAGGTCCGCGAGGGCTTCGAGTGTGGTCTCACCTTGGGCAACTACAGCGATTTGAAGCTCGGCGACGTCATCGAGACGTACGAGCAGCGCGAAAAGCCGCGTGCCTAAGTGACACGGGCGGCGCTCCTCCGCATCTGGGCGGGGGAGCGCCGCTTCACCTTCCGAACAATCCAGAAAACCCCATGTTCGTAGGAGCTCTTGAGCTCGACATCCTGCTGGGCGACGTTCATTCGCTCAAGCAGAAGCGATCCGTGATCAAGCCGGTGCTGGCCGAGGTACGCAGGCGTTTCGACGTCTCCGTCGCCGAAGCCGGTCAGCAGGACCTGCACCGGCGCGCGCTGATCGGCGTGGCCGTGGTCGCGGCGAGTGGCGAGCACGTCCGTGACGTGCTCGACTCGTGTGAGCGCTTCGTGGCCGGAAGGCCGGAGTTCGAACTGCTCTCCGCCCACCGCCGGCTGCTCGGCCCGGATGACTGACGGAAGATCTTTCGAGGAGAAGAATCCCATGGCCGACCCCGCTCGGGCTCGTAAGCTCGCCAAGCGGATCTCACAGATCGTCGCGCACGCGATCGAGCACGACATCAAGGATCCGCGGCTCAACCACGTGACGATCACCGACACGAAGATCACGGCCGACCTGCACGACGCCACGGTCTACTACACGGTGCTCGGCGAAAACCTGGAGTCCACGCCCGACCACGCCGGTGCCGCGGCCGCGCTCGAATCCGCCCGTGGTGTCCTGCGCACGAAGGTCGGACAGGGCACGGGAGTCCGCTACACGCCGACGCTGGCCTTCGTGGCCGACAGCATCCCTGAGGACGCCAAGCGCATCGAGGACCTCCTCGCGAAGGCCAGGGAAGCGGATGCGGAGGTCGCCCGGCGGGCGACCGGAGCACAGCACGCCGGTGAAGCCGACCCGTACAAGCCGCCACGGGAAGAGGCCGAAAACGATGAGTTCGCCGATGAGGAGACCCGGGGCTGAGCAGGTGAGCCACGCCGTGAGCAGGCGTGGCCTGCTGCTGGGAGCCGCGGCTCTCGGCGGCTCGGCGCTGATCTCCGCCTGTGGCGCTGAGAAAGCACCCTTGGTGGGGCCGCCTCCGGTGGCCCCACCGACCACCCCGACGCCGCTCACCGAAGCGGTCACGGTGCAGAAGATGCGGTCCGCCGCCCGGAACCGCGATGTCAACCTCGTCATCATCGCCCCCGACGGCGTGTCCCGGGTCGGGATGCCGGTCTGCGTCGCCCTGCACGGGCGCGGCGCGGACGCCCGGACGTTCCTGGACCTCGGGGTGCAGAACGCGCTGAACCAAGTCGTCGCGGCCGGGTTGCCCGGCTTCGCGGTCGCCGCCGTCGACGGAGACAACTACTGGGTGGACGTCGGCAAGGCCGACGATCCCCAGCGGATGCTGTCCGACGAACTGCCCGGCTGGCTTTCCCAGCGCCAGCTGCGGCCGCCGTCGGCGATGTTCGGGATCTCGATGGGCGGTTTCGGCGCCCTGCGCTACGCCCGCGAGCACAAGAACCTCAAAGCCGTCGCCGTGGCGAGCGCCGCGCTCTTCGTGAGCTGGCCCGATGCCAAGTCCCGCAAGGTTTTCGCGGACCGCGAGCAATGGGAATCGCATGAGCCGCTGCTGCACGCCGGCGATCTCTCCGCGGCGTCGACAGGGGTGTGGTGCGGGAGTTCGGATCCCTTCGCCCGCGCCGACCGCAAACTCATCAAGGCACTCGACCCGGCCGTCGGGAAGATGACTCCTGGGGAGCACAACGACGACTACTGGCGGGGCATCTTGCCCGAGATGATGAAGTTCGTCGGGGAACGCATGGCCTGACCAGGCCACTCCTCCGACCGTCGACCGGCCCGCATCCAGAGGACTGATTGCGTCGGAGGCCCTTGCACCCAAAGGCCCGGCGTCGCGCGGAGCCACTGACCGCTCCCAGGAACACGCCGGTACCGAGTCGGTCAGGTTTCGTGAGTGGCTAGCACGGTTAGGGCGGACCGGTTTGTGCCTACCGACACCCGACCTGCGCGAAGGTGGCGATTCAAGAGAGTTCCGGGCCGGCGGTGGAGGAATCAGGACGTTCAGCGTCCCAAATCCCCCATCGTCACGAGGACACCACTCACGAGACAGGCAAGCTCAGACCGGTTTGGCCGCGACGATCAGGTCCCGCACGATCGCCTGGTCCACCCGGTGGGAGAAGCCGGCGTACGGGCCGTCTTCGCGGACGTCCAGCCCCGCCTTGTCCAGGATCGCGGCGAGTTCCTCGCGCGGCGCGACGTTGGTGTTCCAGGAGATCCCGAGCGCGCCGCCGGGCTTCAGCACCCGCGTCCACACCGGGACGGCGGCCGCGAGCAGGTCTCGCGGACTGCGCGCGAGCGACGCGTCCTGGGTGCGGTGGCTGCCGTGCTGCACGCCGTACGGGGCGTCGGTGACGATGAGGTCCACCGAGTTCGGCCGCAGCAGTTCGTCCGTGGTGAGGGTGTCGCAGTTGAGGTAGCTCAGCTTGCGGACCTCGCCCGCCTTGTACTGCTCCTTGGTGATCCCGAAGCCGATGTCGAGCCGCCTGCCGAGCCGGACCTTGTTGCGGCGCACCTGGCCGGATTCGGCGCTGTGCTTGATGCGCTTCTGCTTCAGCCAGGTCTTGACGAACAGTTCGTAGGAGTCGAAATCCTTGCCGTCGACGTCGAGCCCGGTCGCGTCGAAGCCGTACATCATCGCCTGGTTCAGCGTGGTGCCACGGCCGCACAGCGGATCCAGCAGGTGCAGCGGCTTGTCCAGCATCGCGGCCGGGTCCGCCGTCGCCAGCAGGGTGACGTTGACGAGGAGCTTGGTGAACAGTTCGTTCGTCTTGCCCGGGTACTTCTGGATGGTCAGCAGATCCGAGTCGAAGTTCGCGAGCGGGCTGATCGTGACCGGTTTGAGGACGCCGTCGCCGAGTTCGAACAGCGCGTACAGCGCGGAAAGGTTCGAAAGGAGCGCGAGATCGCGCCCGCTCAACGGGGCGGGCGTGGTGAAGGTGAGGTAGCCGACACCGCCGAGCCGCGTCTCGCCGATCTCCGCGATCTCGCTCTCCAAAGCGGACAGACCGAACACCGCCAGCTCCGCGCTCAGCAGGGCGGGGGTGGAATCGGCGTAGACCCGGTTGGCGGACGGGTAGACCAGGATCGCGTACTCGGACATCCGGTAGAGCGTAGCTTGACTGATTGTGACAGCGACTCCAGTGCCGAACCTGAAGGAAGCCGCCGCCATCCTGGCGCGTGCGAACGACGTGACCCTGCTCGGCCACGTCCGGCCGGACGCCGACGCGCTGGGCAGCGCGCTGGCACTGGGCCGGGCCCTGCAGCTGCGTGGCGTCAAGGTCCGTGTCTCCGTCGGCGAGCCCGAGGAGATGCCCGAGACCCTGCGGAGCCTCGACGTCGGCGGGCTTTACGTCCCCGCGAGCGAGCTGCCGGAGAGTGAACAACTACTGGTCGCGCTCGATACGCCGACCCCGGGCAGGCTCGGGAAACTCGCGCCGCGCGTCGACGCCGTGCGCGCGGCGGGGGGCGAGGTCCTGGTGATCGACCACCACGCGTCCAACGTCTTCTTCGGCACGACGCATGTCGTCGACGACACCGCCGAAGCCACCGCCGTCCTCGTGTGCGACTTGCTGCAGGAGCTCGGCGCCGAGATCGACGAGCCGATCGCGCGCTGCCTGTACGCGGGGCTCGTCACCGACACGAGCGGGTTCCGCCGGGCCAGGCCGTCCACGCACCTGATGGCCGCGAAACTGCTCGAAGCCGGTGTCGACCCGGACAAGGTGGTCCGCGAGATCGTCGACGATCACCCGTTCGCGTGGTTGCCGATGCTTTCGGACGTCCTCGCGGGGGCCCGGCTCGAACCGGACGAGGCGCGCGGCTTCGGGCTGGCGCACGCTGTCGTGACGCTCGACGCCGCGCGGAGCGTGCGCGCGGAGGAGGTCGAAGCGGTCATCGACGTCATCCGGTCCACTCGTGAAGCCGGGGTCGCCGTGGTGCTCAAGGAAGCCGAAGCGACCGGCCCGCGGCGGCGGTGGACGGTCTCACTCCGCTCGGCGGGCGGTGTCGACGTCTCCGCCGCGGCCGGGGAACTGGGCGGCGGCGGACATCGTCAGGCGGCCGGGTGTACCGCGGAAGGCACCGCGGAGGAGGTGCTCGGCAAGCTGCGGCTGGCACTGTCGAGGGCGCCGCTGCTGTGACCCGGTGACGATCGATGTCATCGTAATTTCATCGGCGGTTCCTAACGTGATCCACGATGAACGATCACGCCTCCCTCCGCCGCCGGATCCTGGTCACGCTGGGCGTGATCGTGCTGTTCCGGCTGGGGCAGAGCCTGCCCACTCCCCACGTGACCGTCCGCGCGCCGGAGAACGATCACCCGCTGCGCTGGATCCTCGACCTGTTCACCGGCGGCGGCCTGTCCACCCTGCCGGTGTTCGCGTTCGGTGTTCTGCCTTGCCTGGCCGCCCCACCGGTCCTGCGGGCGCTGACCGTCCTGATCCCCCGGCTGGCCGCGCTCCGGGCCGAAGGCGAAGCCGGCGCCCGTGTGCTGACGCGGTACCGGCGACGGCTCGTCGTCGTGCTCGGTCTGCTGGGCGCCGTCGCCGTGGTCGTGCTCCGCGGCCCGGACGTCTTCAGCGGAGCCGTCGCGGTGGCGTGCCTGACGGCGGGCGCCGCGCTGGTCCTGCGGCTGACCGAGGTGATCACCGATCGCGGATTCGGCGACGGTGTCCGGATCCTGCTGCTCGCGCAGGTCCTGGCGGTGCTGTCCCGGGAGTTCCCGCGACTGTACGAAACGAAGGGCTGGGCCGCCGTCGTGGTCATGGCCGTGGTGGCGCTGTCGATCGCGGTGATCACGATCGTCGTCGCGCAGGGACAGCGCCGCGTGCCGGTGCAGTACGCCAAGCGGATGGTCGGCGTCCGTGCCTACGGCGGGAGCCCGACCTACATTCCTTTTCGGTTCCCCCAGGCGAACAGCCCGGCCGTCCTGGCCGCGGTGCTGCTGTCCTTGCCGGCGCTCTGGCCCGGTGTGGACTGGCTGCGCGACGAGGGAAACCCCGGACGTATCGCGCTCTACTTCGTGCTCGTCTGCCTCTTCTCCTTCGTCAGGGCCGCTGTGACGCAGGACATGGACAAGGTGGCCGTCGAACTGGTGCGGGTGGGTGGTTTCGTCCCCGGGATCCGGCCGGGAAACCCGACCGCCGAATACCTCGACTACGTGTACCGCCGGATCGTCGGCTTCGGAGCGCTTTGCTCGGGGGTGGTCGCACTGATCCCGGCCGTCGGCCTGGCCTTGCTGGACGTGAGCCCGAGGGTGCCCGTCGCCGGGGTGGCCCTGCAGGTGGTCCTCGTCTTCCTCGTCAGCGTCTCGCTCGACACCACGCGGCAGATCGAGTCACTGCGACAGCGGAAAAGGTACGAACCGTTCCTGCGCTGATCTTCCCGGCGACTGGGACTGTCGTACCAGACGTTTAGTCTGCGGTGGTGCCTGAAGTTTCCGAACCCGACGAGCGCGTCCCGCCGAAACGCGTGCTCGGCCTCGCTGTACCCGCACTCGGCGTGCTCGCCGCGGAACCGCTGTACGTCCTGGTGGACACGGCCGTCGTCGGGCACCTCGGCGCGTTGCCGCTGGCCGGGCTGGCCGTCGGCGGTGTCGTGCTCTCGCAGGTTTCGAGCCAGCTGACGTTCCTCTCCTACGGCACCACCTCGCGGACGGCGCGGCTGCACGGCGCCGGACGTCGTGGCGAGGCGGTCCGCGAAGGTGTCCAGGCGACCTGGCTGGCGGTGATCGTCGGGCTGGTCGTGATCGTCGCCGGGCAGCTGCTGGCCGCGCCCATCGCGCGGGTCCTCTCCGGGGACGCCGCGATCACCGACGCCGCCGTCTCCTGGCTGCGGATCGCGCTGTTCGGGACGCCGTTCATCCTGATCACGATGGCGGGCAACGGCTGGATGCGCGGTGTGCAGGATTCCGCGAAACCGTTGCGCTATGTCTTGGCGGGCAACGGGATCTCCGCCGTGCTGTGCCCGGTGCTGGTGTACGGCGCGGACTGGGGGCTGGAAGGTTCGGCGATCGCGAACGTCGTCGCGCAGGTGATCTCGGCGTCGCTGTTCATCGTGGCCCTGGTGCGGGAGCGGGTCCCGCTGCGCCCGGAACCGCCGGTGATGCGTGCCCAGCTCGGCCTCGGCCGGGACCTGGTGCTGCGCAGTCTCGCCTTCCAGGCGTGCTTCGTCTCGGCCGCCGCTGTCGCCGCGCGGACGTCCACCGAGGCGGTCGGCGCGCACCAGGTCGTGCTGCAGCTGTGGACGTTCCTCGCGCTCGTGCTGGACTCGCTCGCGATCGCCGCGCAGTCGCTCGTGGGGGCCGCCCTCGGCGCCGGCGCGAGCAAACGGGCGCGGGGCCTGTCGAGCCAGATCACCGTCTACGGCCTCGTGTTCGGCTGTTTCCTCGGTGTCGTGTTCGCGTCGCTGGCCGGGGTGCTGCCGCAGGTGTTCACCTCGGACGCGGCCGTGCTCGGCGAGATCCCGCACGCGTGGTGGTTCTTCGTCGCGTTGCAACCGATCGCCGGGGTGGTGTTCGCGCTGGACGGTGTCCTGCTCGGCGCGGGCGACGCCGCCTTCCTGCGCAACGCGACGCTGCTGAGCGCGGCGGCGGGGTTCCTGCCGCTGATCTGGCTGTCGCTCGCGTTCGGGTGGGGGCTGGCCGGGATCTGGACCGGACTCTCGTTGTTCATGCTGCTGCGGCTGGCGACCCTGCTCGTGCGGTGGCGCTCGGGGCGCTGGGCCGTGGAAGGCGCCGTCCGCGCGGCCTGACCTGCGCCGGTAGGAGGTACGCGCTGTGGCGAAAAGCACCCGGGTAACGGGTAGGTTTCGCCGTTGCTTAGGAGCTACAACTATATGAGGCGGCAGCGCGGGCGTCTGTCTTGCCCGAAAACCGTTCCCGAGGAGGAATCACTGTGACAGGCCGAGCCACCCGCCGGTCCTGGTTCATCTGGTTCGCCGCCGTCACCGTCTACCTCCTCGCCGTTTTCCACCGCACGTCGTTCGGCGTCGCCGGGCTCCAGGCCGCCGATCGTTTCGGCGTCGGCGCGGCCGCGCTCGGCACGTTCACCGTCCTGCAGGTCGGCGTCTACGCCTCGATGCAGATCCCCACCGGCGTCCTAGTCGACCGCTACGGCCCGCGCCGCGTGCTCACCGCCGCCGTGTTCTTCCTCGGACTCGGGCAGATCCTGCTCGCGATCGCCGATTCGTACCCGCTCGGCCTGCTCGCCCGCGCCGTCGTCGGCTTCGGGGACGCGCTGACGTTCGTCAGCATCATGCGGCTGATCGCCGCGCATTTCCCCGGCCGCCAGTACGCCCTGCTCGCCGCGCTGACCGGGGCCATCGGGTACGTCGGCAACCTCGCCGCGACCGTCCCGCTCGGCCTGCTGCTCGACGGCCCCGGCTGGACCCCGACGTTCCTCGCTGTCGGACTGGTGACGGCGCTGTACTCCGCCGTCGTCGCCCTCCGGGTCAAGGACAACCCGCCCGGCGAGCCGGAGCCCGTGCGCGAAAGAGTGCATCCGAAACTGCTCGGCCGCCAGGTCGCCGAGGCGTGGCGCACGCCGGGGACTCGGCTGGGATTCTGGGTCCACTTCAGCACGATGTTCGCGCCCAACGTGCTGACCATGCTCTGGGGTGTCCCGTTCCTGGTGCAGGGACAGGGAATCCCGAAGGCCACCGCGAGTTCGCTGCTGATCGTCTTCGTGTTCGGCTCGATGATCGGCGGTCCGGTGATCGGCGGCCTGATCGGCCGCCGTCCGTCGCTCCGGATGCCGCTCGTCGGCTGGTACATCGGCGGCGCCGCGGTGGTGTGGGCGGTCCTGCTCGGCTGGAGCGGGACGACCCCGGTCGCGGTCCTGGTCCCCGCGTTCGCGTTCCTCTCCCTCGGCGGCCCCGCGTCGATGATCGGCTTCGCGCTGGCGAGGGACTACAACCCGCTCTCGCGCGTCGGCACCGCGACCGGGGTCGTGAACGTCGGCGGGTTCGTGGCCACGACGATCTCGGCGCTCGCGGTCGGTGTGCTGCTGGAGTGGACGGGCGGCGCGTTCCGCCTGGCGCTGCTGTCCGTCGTCGTGGTGCTCTCGTTCGGCACCTTCCGGATGCTCGTGTGGTGGCGGCGCACCCGCGCCGCGCTGTTCGAGGCCGAGGCCCGCGGCGAGGAGATCCCGGTGCAGATCCGGCGCCGCCGCTGGGACGCCGAAGCGCCGCTGCCCGTCTCGTCCTAGGCGAAAGCCCGAAAGATAGGGTTCGGCCCGTGTCGCGCCCCAATCAGGCTCAAGCCAAGAAACGTCCCGCCCCGCCGCCCGGTCTCGTCATCGTCGACAAGCCGTCCGGGATGACCTCCCACGACGTCGTCGCCAAGGCGCGGCGCTTCATGGGCACCCGCAAGGTCGGGCATGCCGGCACCCTCGACCCGATGGCCACCGGTGTCCTGGTGCTCGGCATCGAACGCGCGACGAAACTCCTCGGCCATCTGGCCCTGGACCGCAAGACCTACCTCGCGACCCTCTCCTTGGGACTGTCGACCACGACCGACGACGCCGAAGGCGAACCGATCGCCGAGGCCGCCCCGGACGCCGTCGAGAAGATCACGGACGACGAGATCGCCGCCGGGATCGCCGTACTGACCGGTGACATCCAGCAGGTGCCCAGCGCGGTCAGCGCGGTCAAGATCGACGGCAAGCGCGCGTACGCCCGCGTCCGGGCAGGCGAAGAGGTCGTGATCCCGCCGCGCCCGGTCACAGTCCACCGCTTCGATCTGCTCGCCACCCGCCGCGAGGCGGGCCGGATCGAACTCGACGCCGTCGTCGAGTGTTCGTCGGGGACCTACGTCCGGGCCCTGGCCCGCGACCTCGGCGCCGGACTCGGCGTCGGCGGCCACCTGCTCGCGTTGCGGCGCACCACGGTCGGGCCGTTCACGCTCGCCAAGGCGCGCACGCTCGATCAGCTCGAAGAAGCGCCGGAGCTGTCGCTGGACCTCGACGCCGCCGTCGCCGCCGCGTTCCCGCGCCGCGATCTGGACGCGCGCGCGGCACAGGCGGTCCGATATGGACAGAGGGTGCCCGCGGCCGGGATCGAGGGCACCTACGGGATGTTCGGACCGGACGGCCGGGTGCT
Organism: Amycolatopsis speibonae; assembly: GCF_042647925.1. Lineage (NCBI taxonomy): Bacteria > Bacillati > Actinomycetota > Actinomycetes > Pseudonocardiales > Pseudonocardiaceae > Amycolatopsis > Amycolatopsis speibonae. The sequence continues at coordinate 31,536 of NZ_JBHRWK010000161.1, read as the reverse complement.
CGCGCTCGCCGCCGACGAAGGCGAACTGGCCCGCTCGGTGGTCGTGTTGCTGCCCGCCTAGGGTGGTGCACAGAGCAGGCCTGGAGGAGACGGGGCACAAGTGCAGCGGTGGCGTGGTTTGGGTGACCTTCCCGGGAGCTGGGGACGGTGCGTGGTGACGATCGGCGTCTTCGACGGCGTGCACCGCGGACATCAGGAGCTGATCTCGAGGACGGTCCGCGCCGCCGCCGAACGCGGTATGCCGAGTGTGGTGCTGACGTTCGACCCGCATCCGTCGGAGGTGATCCGGCCGGGGAGCCATCCCGCGCAGCTGACCACGTTGCGCCGCAAGGCGGAACTGGTCGAGGGCCTGGGCGTGGACGTCTTCTGCGTGCTGCCGTTCACGCTGGAACTCTCGCGGCTGACGGCGCACGAGTTCGTGCACGAGGTCCTGGTGGACAAACTGCACGCGGCCGCGGTGATCGTGGGGGAGAACTTCACCTTCGGCGCCAAGGCCGCCGGCGACGTCGAACTTCTGCGCGCGCTGGGGAAGCGGTTCGGTTTCGTGGCGCAAGGGGCGGAACTGCAGGGGCTGCTCGCGCAGGAGCAGGCGGACAACGAGATCACGTTCTCCTCGACCTACGTCCGCTCGTGCATCGACGCGGGTGACGTCGTCGCGGCGTCCGAGGCGCTCGGCAGGCCGCACCGGCTGGAGGGCATCGTCGTCCGGGGTGACCGCCGGGGGCACGACCTCGGCTACCCGACGGCGAACCTGTCGACGCCGCGGTTCGCCGCCGTGCCCGCCGACGGTGTCTACAGCGCTTGGTTCACCCGTTCGTCGGATCCTGGCCGGCGGCTTCGCGCCGCCGTCTCGGTCGGGACGAACCCGACGTTCTCCGGGCGGGAACGCACGGTCGAGGCCTTCGTCCTCGATATCGACGAGGATTTCTACGGACAGCACGTTTCGCTCGATTTCGCCGCCAAGCTGCGGGATCAGGTCCGCTTCCCGACGTCGGAAGGTCTGGTGAAGCAGATCGACGAGGACGTCGCGCGGACCAGGGACCTGCTGGGCGAGCAGGACTGACCGGCCCCGGACGGAGCCGGACGAGAATCTACAAACACACCCGTCACGGTGCGTTCCGGTGGCAAGATGTCACGGACCGCGCAGGGCGTTCGACGGGGTTAGGGGAGCGGACCAGGTGGAGGACCACAAGATCGTCCAGCGGAACATCGCGCTGCAGAAGGAGTGGTACGGGGAGCCGCTCGGCGATCGCGTGCGGAGACTGGTCGTCGCCTTCGACATCTCCCAGGCCTTCCTCGCCGAGGTCCTCGGCATCAGCGCGCCCATGCTCAGCCAGGTGATGAGCGGGCGGCGGGCGAAGATCGGCAACCCGGTCGTCCTCGCCAAGATGATCATGCTGGAACGCAAGGTGCTGGTCCCGTCGGTCGCCGCGGGGGACCGCAAGGCCATGCAGGAGGCACTCGAAGACGTCCGCGACTCGCGGCCGACGGTGGGCCGTGACAGCATCCCGGTCGGCGCGGTCGCCGACGACCAGGGTGTACTCGTGGCGCTGCGGGACATCGGCGAGGACGAAGACCTCACCGAAGCCGCGAAGCTGCTCGACGAGGATTTCCCGGCCCTGGCGGACCTGCTGCGCCGGGCGGCCAAGAACTCCTGACGATGCTGCTCTTCAGCGCCCTGATCCCGCCGCCTGGTGTCCTGGACGAGGTCGCCGCGGCGCTGGGCACGCCCGAAGACGGCGATTTCCGCTGGTCAACGCGTGAGAACTGGCACGTCACCCTCGGTTTCTACGGCGAGGACGACGCGGGCGAGCGTGGCGAGTGGCTGGCCGGACGGCTGGCCGGCGCGGGGGCGATCGACCTCCGGCTGGAAAAGGCCGCGACATTCCCCGGGGTCCTGTGGTTGAGTGTGATCGGAACCGGGCTCCACGAGCTGGCCTTGAAGGCCGGCGCGGAGGGCGAAGGCAGGCCGTATACGGCCCACCTGACACTGGCCCGCTTCCCCCGCGACCGGCCGGAAGCCGCGAGCGCGTGGGAGGAGCGGCTGGCCGGGTTCACCAGTGAGACTTGGACGGCGGCGGAAGCCGTTCTGATGAGCAGTGAACGTGAACAGGGCGTGTCGCGCTACCGGGTGATCCGGTCGTACGAGTTGCACCACGCCCGCGACTGAAGCCGCTGATCACGAGGCTGGTAACCTCGATGATCGGGTCCGGCTGCAGTCCGTGGCGGCCGTGACCGTCTCACCCGGCGTGAAGCATCGTCCGGGCCGCACGGCACAGAATATCTAGGAGCACCACTGTGGCTTTGTCCACCGAAGAGAAGAAGTCGATCCTTGCCGAGTACGGCGTGCACGACTCGGACACCGGATCCCCCGAGGCCCAGGTCGCGCTGCTGACCAAGCGCATCGTCGGCCTCACCGAGCACCTCAAGGCTCACAAGCACGACCACCACTCCCGTCGCGGGCTCCTGCTGCTGGTCGGCCGTCGCCGCCGGCTGCTGAACTACGTGATGAAGGTGGACATCGAGCGTTACCGTGCGCTGATCCAGCGTCTCGGCCTTCGCCGATAGCTTGAACCCGAGGGGGAGTGACCACATCGGTCGCTCCCCCTCGGTCCAAGAAGCTCTGTCTTTGCGAAGAGCGTGGCGCGAGCGCGCCCGAGGAACCGTCCGCCGGTCCTCGGTAGTGGTTCCCGGGCAACGGCCCGGGGGCTTCGATCGAAGACCGGCCTCACTCCTCGAGCGTCCGCAGGCGAAACAGGTCCCAGGGTGGGAGACTCGCGCCGTTACAGAGGATCAAAAGAGGAGATACACCCTATGACCGACTCCACCGGAGTCACCGTGCACGAAACCGAAGCCGTGATCGACAACGGCCGTTTCGGCACCCGCACCGTCCGCTTCGAGACCGGCCGCCTGGCCCGTCAGGCCGCCGGCGCCGTCGTCGCGTACCTCGACGAAGAGACCATGCTGCTTTCGGCGACCACCGCGTCGAAGCACCCGAAGGACCACTTCGACTTCTTCCCGCTGACCGTGGACGTCGAGGAGCGGATGTACGCCGCCGGACGCATCCCCGGCGCGTTCTTCCGTCGCGAGGGTCGCCCGTCGACCGACGCGATCCTGACCTGCCGCCTGATCGACCGGCCGCTGCGCCCGTCGTTCACCGACGGTCTCCGCAACGAGATCCAGGTCGTCATCACCGTCCAGAGCCTCAACCCGGACGACCCGTACGACGTGCTCGCGATCAACGCGGCTTCGGCCTCGACCCAGATCGCCGGCCTGCCGTTCTCGGGCCCGGTCGGCGGCGTCCGTGTCGCGCTGATCGAGGGCCAGTGGGTCGCGTTCCCGACCTGGAAGCAGCTGGAAGACGCCACCTTCAACATGGTGGTCGCCGGTCGCATCGTCGGTGACGACGTCGCGATCATGATGGTCGAGGCCGAAGGCACCGACAAGACGCTCGACCTGATCGCCGCGGGTGGCAAGGCGCCGGACGAGATCGCCGTCGCCGAGGGCCTCGAGGCCTCGAAGCCGTTCATCAAGGTGCTGTGCGAGGCCCAGCAGCAGCTCGCCGAGGTGGCCGCCAAGCCGACCGGCGAGTTCCCGGTCTTCCTCGCCTACGAGCAGGACGCGTTCGAAGCCGTCGCCGCGATCGCGACCGACGACCTCGCCAACGCCCTGACCATCGCGGGCAAGCAGGATCGCGACAACGCGACCGACCAGGTCAAGGCCGCGGTGCTGGAGAAGATCGGCCTGGGCGAGGGCGAAGCCTTCCAGGGCCGCGAGAAGGAGATCGGCGCGGCGTTCAAGGCCCTGTCGAAGAAGATCATGCGCAAGCGCGTCCTCACGGACAAGATCCGCATGGACGGCCGCGGCCTGACCGACATCCGGTCGCTCGCAGCCGAGGTCGCCGTGATCCCGCGGGCGCACGGTTCGGCGCTGTTCGAGCGCGGTGAGACGCAGATCCTGGGCGTCACCACGCTGAACATGCTCCGCATGGAGCAGCAGATCGACTCGCTCTCCCCGGAGACCACGAAGCGGTACCTGCACCACTACAACTTCCCGCCGTTCTCCACCGGCGAGACCGGCCGCGTCGGTTCGCCGAAGCGGCGCGAGATCGGCCACGGCATGCTCGCCGAGCGCGCCCTGGTCCCGGTCCTGCCCAAGCGGGACGAGTTCCCCTACGCGATCCGCCAGGTCTCCGAGGCGCTGGGCTCCAACGGCTCCACCTCGATGGGCTCGGTCTGCGCCTCGACCATGGGCCTGCTGAACGCGGGTGTCCCGCTGAAGGCGCCGGTCGCCGGCATCGCCATGGGCCTCATCTCCGACGAGGTCGACGGCGAGACCCGCTACGTCGCGCTGACCGACATCCTCGGTGCCGAAGACGCCATGGGCGACATGGACTTCAAGGTCGCGGGCACCAAGGACATCATCACCGCGCTGCAGCTGGACACGAAGCTCGACGGCATCCCCTCCGAGGTGCTCGCCGCCGCGCTGAAGCAGGCGAAGGACGCTCGCCTCACCATCCTGGAGGTCATCGCCGAGGCGATCGACAGCCCGGACGAGATGAGCCCGTACTCCCCGCGCGTCACCAGCGTGAAGATCCCGGTGGACAAGATCGGCGAGGTCATCGGCCCGAAGGGCAAGATGATCAACTCGATCACCGAGCAGACCGGTGCCGACATCTCCATCGAGGACGACGGCACGATCTACGTGGGCGCGGCCGACGGCCCGTCGGCGGAGGCGGCGATCGACCTGATCAACGCCATCGCCAACCCGCAGCTGCCCAAGGTCGGCGAGCGCTTCCTCGGCACCGTGGTGAAGACGGCCGCGTTCGGCGCGTTCGTCTCGCTGCTGCCGGGCAAGGACGGCCTGGTGCACATCTCGAAGCTGGGCAACGGCAAGCGGATCGCCAAGGTCGAAGACGTGGTCAACGTGGGCGACAAGCTCCGCGTCGAGATCGCCGACATCGACAACCGCGGCAAGATCAGCCTGATCGTGGTCCAGGAAGAGGACGCCGCCGAGGCCAAGCCGGCCGAGGACGCCGCCGAGGCCCCGAAGGCCGACGCGTAGGCAGTCCTGCTTAACCGATGTGAAACGTCATGAAAGGGTCGTTCAGGACAGTTTTCGTCCTGAACGACCCTTTCATGACATGTGAGTAAGGGATCCGTTGGCTCGTCAGATCTCCGGGCACGAACAGCCCATCGGCAGCACCCGCACTTTGGAGTCCACTTCGGACGGTGCGGTGGTCAAGCGCAGTGTCCTCGCCGGTGGCCTCCGGGTCATCACCGAGCACGTGCCCGCGTCCCGGTCGGTGACGGTCGGGCTGTGGGTCGGCGTCGGGTCGCGGGACGAACCGTCGGCGGTCGAAGGCGCGGCGCACTACCTCGAACATCTGCTGTTCAAGGGCACCACGAACCGTGACGCCACCCAGATCGCCGAGGAGATCGACGCGGTCGGCGGGGAGTTCAACGCGTTCACCGCGAAAGAGCACACCTGCTACTACGCGCAGGTGCTCGACGAGGACCTGCCGCTCGCGATGGATCTCGTCACCGACGTCGTGTTCGAGGCGCTGTGCACGGACAAGGACGTCGAGACCGAACGCAGTGTCGTGCTCGAAGAGATCTCGATGCGTGACGACGATCCCGAAGACCTGCTGCACGAGACGTTCGTCGGCGCGATCCTGGGCGATCACGCGCTGGGCCGTCCGGTGCTCGGCAGCGAGAAGTCCATCATCGAGATGTCGGCGTCGGCGCTGCGCGGGTTCTACCGGCGCCGCTACACGCTGCCGCGGATGGTGCTCGCCGTCGCCGGGAACATCGAGCACGGCCAGGTGCTTCGCTTGGTGCGCAAGGCTTTGCGGAACCGGCTGACCGGGACGGCGACGCCGGTACCGCCGCGTGGCGGGCGCGCGCGGATCGCGATGGCGCCGAAACTCGCCCTGCACACCGACGACACCGAGCAGGCGCACGTGATGCTCGGCCTGCGTTCGCTGTCACGGCACGACGACCGGCGGTTCGCGCAGTCGGTGCTCAACGCCGCGCTCGGCGGCGGGATGAGCTCACGCCTGTTCCAAGAGGTCCGCGAGAAGCGCGGGCTGGCGTACCAGGTGTACTCGTCCGCCGCGAGCTACGCCGACACCGGGCACATGGCCGTCTACGCGGGTTGCCAGCCGGAGAAGCTCGGCGAGGTCGCCGGGGTGATCCGCGAGGTGCTCGAACTCGTCGGTAAGGACGGGCTGAGCGAAGCCGAGGTCATGCGGGCGAAGGGGCAGTTGCGGGGCGGGCTCGTGCTCGGCCTCGAGGACACGTCTTCGCGGATGTCGCGGATCGGCAAGAACGAACTGAACTACGGCCGCTATCTCGGCGTCGACGACACGGTGGCGCGGATCGACGCAGTCACCACCGAAGAGGTCTGTGCGCTCGCTCGCACTCTGCTGCGCCGCCCTGGTGGCGTCACGGCGGCGGCGGTCGTCGGGCCGTACGCTCACGCCGACGACCTGCCGGACGATCTGCACGAGGTGATCGCATCATGACCGCTGGAATTCGCGTCGGTGTGCTGGGCGCACGCGGCCGGATGGGCCAGGAAGTGGTCAACGCCGTCAACGGCGCCGACGACATGGACCTCGTCGCCGAGCTCGACGCCGGGGACGACCTCTCGGCACTCAAGCAGGCGCAGGTCGTCGTCGACTTCACCCATCCCGACGCGGTGATGGACAACCTGGAGTTCCTGACCGCCAACGGGATCCACGCCGTCGTCGGCACCACCGGGTTCAGCGGGGAGCGGCTGGAGAAGCTGCGTTCGTGGCTAGCCGCCGACCCGTCGCTCGGTGTGCTCATCGCGCCGAACTTCGCTCTCGGCGCGGTGCTGGCGATGCGTTTCGCCCAGCAGGCGGCCCGGTTCTACAACTCGGCCGAGGTCATCGAACTGCACCACAACCGCAAGGCCGACGCGCCCTCCGGCACCGCCGCGCACACCGCGCGGCTGATCGGCGAAGCCCGTGCGGAAGCCGGTCTCTCGCCCGGCGAAGACGCGACGACGTCCGAAGTGGACGGTGCTCGCGGCGCGCTCGTCGACGACGTCCGCGTGCATTCGGTCCGGCTGCCCGGACTGGTGGCGCACGAGGAGATCCTGTTCGGCGGCGAGGGGGAGACCCTGACCATCCGGCACGACTCGCTGCACCGCACGTCGTTCATGCCGGGGGTGCTGCTCGGCGTGCGCTCGGTGCTCACGCGGCCCGGTCTGACGGTCGGTCTCGAGAACATCCTCGACCTGTGAGGGCCCGCAATTTCGCACTGGTGATGACGGCGGCGCTCGCGATCTACGTCGTGCTGCTGGCGGGCCGGGGGATCGCGCTGCTGGGCACCGGTGAGACGGTGCCGGTGCTCTTCGGTGTCGGTGTCCTGCTGCTGCCGCTGCTCGGGATCTGGATCATCGTGACCACCTGGCGCTCCGGCGTCCAGATCCAGCGGCTTTCGCGGCGGCTGGACGAAGAGGGCGGGCTGCCCGACGTGTCCGATCTGCCCCGGCGGCCTTCGGGCCGGGTTGATCGCGACGCCGCGGACGCCTGGTTCGACGAACGCCGGGCCGAGGTCGAGGCGGATCAGGAGAACTGGCGCGTCTGGTACCGGCTGGCTTACGCCTACGAGATCGCGGGGGACCGGAAGCGGGCCCGCTCCACGATGCGGCGGGCCGTCGAACTCGAGGCCGCTTCCCGCTGACCCCCACGCAATTAGTCACCTACTTGCGTCCGGTAACCCCGCAAGTAGGTGACTGATTGCGGGGTCGGTCAGTAGTGGAACCAGCCGGCGAACAGGGCGGGTGAGGCGGCCAGCAGGCTGAACCGCAGCCAGCGGCCCAGGAAGCCGGTGGCCAGGAAACTCGCCAGCGGCATCCGCACCAGCCCCGCGAGCACGCTCGTGGCCATGTACGGCGGAAGCCCGACGATCGAACTCACCCCGTATGTGCCCGCCATCCAGTGCGGATGCCGATGGCAGCGTTCGCGAAGGGCGTCGAGCCGGGCGCGCATCTTCTTGGTGCGAGCCCGCCACCGTTCCCGGCGCGGGGTGGGCGGCCGTACCCGGTGCAGTCGGTCGTGCAGGGGTTTCGGCAGCTTGATCGTGCCCTTCGCGGCGAGGTAGTACAGCGTCTTCCCGCCGACCTGACCGGCCGCGACGATGGCGCCGAGCAGCAGCCACGGCAAAGTCGGCTGGCTCGCGCACAGGCCGATGAGGAACATTTCGATGCTGACCACGGGCAGGATCGCCGAGCCGAAGGCGATGCCGAACGACAGGAGCAACCAGCCCACCATCGTTGCCTCCCCGTTATCTTCGTCTTCTCCAAGTTATCAGCTGAAATGCGGGTCGCACTGGGGCCAGCCCCCGTTACCGGCTTCGGGCGGGCACCAGAAGATCACCTGCTCGTCGGCTCGCGGCCACCTGCCGCTGCCATGCTGAACGGGTGGCCGACGTGCACGACGCGGTTCGCGGCAAGAGTTTCGCGGATCGCTTCGCCGACTTCTGCGCGGCCGTGGTCCGGCGCCTCCCCTTCGGGCTCTCCCGGCTGGTGGCGCCGAGTTTCCTCGGTTTCGCGCTCATCAACGGGTTCACCTTCGGGGTCGACCTGATCTTGCTGATGCTGCTTCGCGGCTGGCTCGGCCTGCCGGTGTGGCTGGCGATCACGCTCGCGTACGCGACGGCGTTCGGGCTGAGCTTCGTGCTGAACCGCAGCATGAACTTCCGCTCGCACGCGCCCGTCGGCAGGCAGGCGGTGCTGTACGCCGTCGCGATCGTCGTCAACTACGTGGCGTTCCTGCTCGGTGTCGGTGCGGGACTGGCCGCGCTGGGTGTCGACTATCGCCTTTCCCGGCTCATCGCCGGGGCGTGCGAAGGCGTCTTCATGTACTCGGTGATGCGCTGGGTCGTGTTCGCGAAGTCAGGGAGTGAGCTCGAGGTCGAGGCCGCCGGTGAGCCGGACTTCGCGCACGTTCGTGCTTCCGGTGTCGAGGATGCGGACGGTCCCGTCGGGGGACCAGCCCGCGCGGCGGAAGAACCCCAGTGACGCGTGATCGGTCTGCGCGACCCAGCTGATCCCGCGGGTGGCGCCGTCCTCGCGCAGCCAGGCCGACGCGTTCGCCAGCAGCCGTCCCGCGTGTCCGCGCCGCCCCCAGCGGGGCTCGACCAGCAGTGAGGCGATGAGCGCCGTCGTCGAAGCGTCGTCGGGCAGCGATCCGTCGGCGGTGGCCACCTCGCTCTCCGGGGCCCGGCCGGCGACGCAGAAACCGACGGTGAACTCGCCTTCGGTGGCGAGGAAGACCCGCGTGCCCGGGTACTCGATCGTCTCGGCCCAGGTCTTTTCGAGCTCCACGACGTCGAGCTCGGCGACGGCCGCTTCGCCGAGCAGTTCCGTGTACGCGCTTTTCCAGGTGTCGCGCTGGATGCGGGCGATTTCGGGGGCGTCGGACACGACTGCTGGGCGGACTTCGGCGGCGGCCATGGCAGGCAATCTACTGCTGCCGTCAGAAACTGTCGGTGGTGGATGGCACCATGCGGATGATGAGCACTTCGACCATCAGCGGACCGGTCGCGCGCCGGATCGCCCTGGCCGCGCAGGGATTCGCCGAATCGCGTCCGAGCGGGGCGGTGACTAGACGGCATCTGCAGCGCGTACTGTCGCGAACCCAGTTGCTGCAACTGGATTCGGTGAACGTCGCGGTCCGCGCGCACTACATGCCGATCTTCTCCCGGCTCGGCGCGTACGAGCCCACGCTGGTGGACGACGCGGCCTGGTCCCATTCCGCGCGCAAGCCCCGGATGCTGGTCGAATCCTGGGCACACGAGGCGAGTCTGCTGCCGGTGGCGGACTGGCCGCTGCTGCGGTCCGGGGCGAAGCGCATGGGCTGGTGGACGAACTACGCGCGGGTGCTGGAGCAGACGCCCCAGCTGGTGGACGACATCCTCGCCGTGGTCAAGGAACAGGGGCCGATCGGCGCGGGCGGCATCGAGCGCGCGCTGGAGAGCGATTCGGGCGGCTACAAGCCCGGCTCGTGGTGGGAGCGCTCGGAGGTCAAGAAGGCCTGCGAGTGGCTCTTCGGCATGGGCCAGCTGACCACCGGCACCCGCCGGTCGTTCGAGCGGCTGTACGACCTGACCGAACGCGTCGTGCCGCCCGAGATCCTGTCGCTGCGAGTGAGCCCGGAGGAGGGCGCCCGCGAGCTGATCACCCGCGCGGCCGTCGCGCTGGGCATCGGTACCGAACCGGATCTGCGGGACTACTACCGGCTCGGCCCCGACGTCAGCAAGCGGGCGGTGGCCGAACTGGTCGACGCGGGCGTGCTGGAAGCGGTGACCGTGGACGGCTGGCCCGCCCCGGCGTACCGGCATGTCGCGGCGAAGGCGCCGAGGTCGGTCACCGGCCGGGCGCTGCTGTCGCCGTTCGACCCGCTGATCTGGGAACGCGCCCGCACCGAGCGCATCTTCGACTTCTTCTACCGCATCGAGATCTACGTCCCCGAGCCGAAGCGGATCTACGGGTACTACGTGTTCCCGTTCCTTCTCGATGGCGAACTCGTCGGCCGCGTCGACCTCAAATGCGATCGTGCCGCCGGCGTGCTTCGCGTTCAGGGCGCCTTCACCGAGCCTGGGGTGGACGTCGCGCGGGTCGCGAGTGAGCTCGCGGGCGAGCTGCGGCTGATGGCGGAGTGGCAGGGGCTGGACGGGGTCGTGGTGGGGGCGCGGGGCGATCTCGCTCCCGTGCTTTCGCGTCTCGTGGCTTAGAAGCCACTCACGAGGACCTCAGCTGAGCTGGGACCACAGGCCCCTCGGGGGTGGCGACAGGCCGCTCGCACACGTTCGATGTGGATGGCCTCGCCACGGTGGAGGAATCGGGACGTTGAGTGTCCCGATTTCTCCACCGTCGATCCGTGAGTGGTGAGGACGATCAGGGCGGACCGGGCTTGCTTACCTACGCCTGACCTGGGCGAAGACGGCGATTCAGGAGAGTGCTGGGGCGACGACATCGAGGCGAGACCAGATCCCAGTCGGTAGGCGAATACCGGTCCGCCCTCACCGCTCACGAGGTCAAGCCGCTCGCTGGGGCATCATGGCCGCATGCGGCCGGGTCCTGTTCCTCGACGACGACTTCGACCTGTACCCCGCCGCCCGGGACGCGTTCCTGGCCCGCAGGGCCGGGAAGGTCAGGCCTGGTGCGGGTCGATCCGCACACGGGGATCATCGGCACCCGGCCGTCCGCGAGCACCTGAACTGAAGCGAGGGACCTTCGCTCCCACCCCCGTGGAAAAGTGAGAGCAAAGGTCCCTCGATCCCCCTGCAGTCCGCGGCTCACCGGGCCGCGCTGGTCACCTTCGCGTCGCCGGTGCCGGTACGCGCCCGCACCTTCAGCGAGACTTCGGCAGGAGCGGTCTCGACGACATCCAGCTCGCTGGACACGGCCCCGGTCGTCGACGAGAGGTCGATCTCCGCCTGAACCCCGCCGCGGATCCCGACCCGGACCTCGCCCGATCCGGTGGTCAGCTCCAGCGACCCGGAGGCGGCGTCGGCCACCGAGAGGTCGCCCGAGCCGGTGCGCGCCAGGACCTCGCCCGCGATCTCGCCGAGCCAGACGTCACCCGTGCCGGTCGCGACCGTGGCCGAACCGCTCACCGAAGCCGCTTCGACGGAGCCGCTGCCGGTGCGCAGCTGCAGACCGGACAGTGTCGGCCCGAGTTTGATGTCGCCGGTGCCGGTGCGGACGATCGCCGAACCGTCGGCCCGCTCCAGGCAGATCTTGCCCGAGCCGGTGAGGAGGTCGGCCCGCCCGGCGGATCCGCTCACCGTGACGTCGGCCGCCCCGGCCCGCACCTCCAGATGCGAACCGGCGGGCGCCCGCACGGTCACGGCGAGCGGGACGTTCTTCAGCTGCCAGGCCTTGGGCGCCTGGACGACCAGCCGGTTGCCCACCTTCTCGATCCGCGTCTGCGCCACGGCGTCGCTCACCGGGTTCCCCGGCGATCCGCCCAGCTGGTCGCCGAAGCGTTCCCCGACCCAGCTCAGCAGGCTCGTCATCCCGTCGACCCACGGCTGCTGCTCGCCGCCGTCCCGGCGGACCTCGGCGTGGACACCGCTCTCGCCGGTCAGTTCGATGGTCACCCGGCCGATGGCCACGCTCACGTCGATCTCGATCGGGCCCTCGGCCTCGAAGTCTTCGACGCGCACGGTCTCTTCACCGGCGGGAATGCTTTCCTCGGTCATCTTCGTCCCCTCAGCCCTGGACCCAGCCGTGCAGGTGCGAACCGGCACCGCCGCCCGGCTTCTGCTTGTACTGCCAGTGCTCGCTCCCGCTCTTGCCCAGCGCCCCCTGGACGGCCTGCGAGACGAACGTGTTCAGCGAGACGCCCTGAGAGGCGGCCGCGGCCTCGGCCTGGCCCTTGACCTGCTCGAACAGGCGCAGCGTGATCCGCGTGATGTCGCCCGTGTCCACCTTGGGCGCGCGCGGGGCTTCCCGCGGCGGCTCGTGGCGGGGTGCGGACCGCTCGGCGCCCTCCGCGGAGCCGGAGCCGGTGACGACGACGCGCACGTCGCGGCCGTCGAGACGGACGTCGACGACATGTCCGGGCAGCGCCGAAGTCACTTCGGCGGCCAGGTCGGCGAGGGCGTTCATGATGGTCAGTCGGGCGGCCGGCTCCAGCGCCGACGACAGCAGCGCGGCAGCGCGCCGCGTCTGCTCGTCGCCGGCCGAAGCCGTGTTCGCGAGGTCCTCGCGAAGGCTTGTGATGTACGGCGTCAGATCCATGACACCACTATGACGTCATTCCTGACGTCAGTCAAGGAGGTCATGACGTCACCGTGATGTCGGCGGGGTGTCAGAGACCGCTGCGGTTACGCTGCCCGGAGTCGTGGAGCAGGGGTCGAAAGGGAGTGCGAACGTGGCCGAGACCGTGTCACCCAAGGTTCAGCTGATCGCGAAGACGGAGTTCTTCCCGCCGTCGGACGTACCGTGGTCGACCGATGCCGACGGTGGTGAGGCGCTGGCCGAATTCGCGGGCCGGGCCTGCTACCAGTCCTGGAAGAAGCCGAACCCGAAGACGGCCACCAACGCCGGCTACCTCGAGCACATCATCGACGTCGGCCACCTGTCGGTGCTGGAGCACGGCTCCGTCAGCTTCTACATCACCGGGATCTCCCGGTCGCTGACGCACGAGCTGATCCGTCACCGTCACTTCTCCTACTCGCAGCTCTCGCAGCGCTACGTCCCGGAGCGCGACGCCGCGTTCGTCGAGCCCGACGTCATCGCGCAGGACCCGGAGCTGCACGCGAAGTTCCTCGCCGCCTCCCAGGCCGCCGTCGACGCCTACACCGAGCTGCTCGCCGGGCTGGAGGAGAAGTTCGCCGACGTGCCGAGCGCGACCCTGCGCCGCAAGCAGGCCCGCCAGGCCGCCCGCGCCGTGCTGCCGAACGCGACCGAGACCCGCATCGTGGTCACCGGCAACTACCGCGCCTGGCGGCATTTCATCGCGATGCGCGCCACCGAGCACGCCGACGTCGAGATCCGCGGCCTGGCCATCGACTGCCTGCGCGAGCTGCAGAAGGCCTCCGGCAACGTGTTCGCGGACTTCACCATCTCCGCGCTGCCCGACGGCACCGAGGTCGCGTCCAGCCCGAAGGTTCTCGAGGGCTGATGCGGCGTCTCGCGATCGACGTCCGGCCAGGCGAGTACGCGGTCGCCCGCCTGGCCCCGGACGCGCCGGTTCCGGCGAACCTGCTCGACCCCGGCGAGCCCGTGCTGATCTCCATCACGCGGACGCCCGAGGAGCTGTCGGTGATCTGCCCGGCGGGCCTCGCCCCTGCCGAGGCCACGGTCGAGGACGGCTGGCGGCTGCTGTCGGTCCGCGGGCCGCTGGCCTTCACGCTGACCGGCGTCATCGCGGCGCTGTCGAGCGAGCTGGCCGCCGCCGGGGTGGCGCTGTTCTCGATGTCCACTTTCGACACCGACCACGTGCTGGTCCGGGGTTCCGAGCTGGAGCGCGCGGTGAAGGCGCTCCGGGAATCCGGGCACGAGGTCACGGTCTGATCCATCAGCTCGGAGAAGGAACCTTTCGGGGCGCGAACGGGTCCGAGTTGGCATCCTGTGCGAACCGAAGGAGCATCGAACCTTGACCGACGAACAGACCCGTCCGTACGGGCCGCCCCAGCAGACGTATCAGGCCGCCGGCACGCGGATCGTCGCCGGCCGATACGCCCTGCTGGGCGAGCTCGGCCGCGGCGGGATGGGCATCGTCTGGCGCGCGCAGGACCAGGTGATCGGCCGTCAGGTGGCGATCAAGGAACTGAAGTTCCCGAACGCTCCCGAGGACGCCTCGGTGCTTTCGGAGCGAATGCTGCGCGAGGTCCGCTCCGCCGGGCGTCTCAACGACCCGGCCGTGGTCACCGTGTACGACGTCGTCACCGAAAACGGCGCGACGTACATCGTGATGGAGCTGGTCGAGGCGCCGACGCTGGCTGATCTCGTGCGCGAGCGGGGACCCTTGCCCGCCCAGCAGATCGCGGTGGTGGGGGAGCGGGTGCTGTCCGCGCTGCGGGCCGCGCACGCCGCCGGGATCGTCCACCGCGACGTCAAACCGGCGAACATCATGGTCGCGCCGGACGGCCGGGTGAAGCTCACCGACTTCGGCATCGCGCACGCCGCCGACGACCCGCGCCTCACCACCAGCGGCATGATCGTCGGCTCGCCCGCGTTCATGGCGCCGGAGCGGGTCGAAGGCCGCGACGCGATGCCCGAATCCGACCTCTGGTCGCTGGGCACGACGCTGTTCTTCGCCGCCGAAGGCATCGTCGCGTTCGAACGCTCGACCACCGCGGCGACACTGCACGCGATCATGACCGAGGCGCCGTACCTGACCCGGATCCAGGGCCCGCTGGCCGCCGCGATCCTCGGTCTCCTGGTCGCCAAGCCCGAAGCGCGCATGTCGTACGACCAGGTGCGCAGCCTGCTCTCGGCGGCACAAGGCGTCCAGGCCCAGCCCACCCCGCCCTCGGGCGGTACGGCGATGATGCCGCCCGGCCAGCCGATGACCCGGCTCGCGCCCGCCCCCGCCAAACGCAACCTCCGTCCACTGTGGCTGAGCCTGGCCGCGGTCGCCGTGATCGGCGCCCTGGTCGGCGGGATCTTCCTGGGCCGCTGGATGGCCGCGCCGGAGGGCAACAACCAGGCGCAGCCCACGCTGACCTACGGCATCAACGGCCAGCTCAAGATCGACCTGTCGGGGGACTGCTACAACGTCCCTCTCGCGGACAACACCACGATGAACAGCGAGACCAGCGGCAACTGCGCCAAGAACCACCTGGTCGAGGTCTACGCGAAGGGTGAACTGCTCGGCGTCGAATCGGCGAGCGACAAGGAGGCCACGGTCGTCGCGTACCCCGGCGCGGAAGTCGTGAACCGGATCGCCGAAGCGGTCTGTTCGGCGACCTTCAACTCGGACGCGGTGCCCGCGCAGCAGCGGAGCGGGCTCTACTGGCGGGCCGTCGTCCCGACCGAGGCCGAGTGGAACCGGCCGCTGGGCGAGGAAGACCACGACTACTCGCGCGAGTATCTGTGCCTGCTGGCCAAGACCGACGGCGGGCAGCTCACCTCCCAGATCACCACGAAGGTCAAATAGCTCACAGAGAGTTTGCGCCGAGTTCGCCTTGATCGCGGAAAATCTCCCGCATTCGTAGGGAACGACCACGTCGGCGAGGGGTTCGGCGCCGCAGGAGGTACCTTCACACCATGTCCACTCCACCCACCGCAGCGCCGGGAAGACCGTTCGGGCGCGTGCTCACCGCGATGGCCACCCCCTTCGACGCCGACGGCGCGCTGGACCTGAAGCGGGCGCAGGAGCTGGCCGAACACCTCGTGGAACTGGGCAACGACGGTCTCGTCGTGAACGGCACGACCGGGGAGAGCCCCACCACGACCGACGCCGAGAAGGCCGAGCTGGTCCGCGCCGTCGTCGAAGCCGTCGGTGATCGTGCGACGATCGTCGCCGGGGCGGGCACGAACAACACCGCGCACAGCATCGAGCAGGCGAAGCAGGCCGAAGCGGCGGGCGCCCATGGTGTCCTCGTCGTCACGCCCTACTACTCGCGGCCCAGCCAGGCCGGGCTCTACGCGCACTTCACCACCGTCGCCGACGCCACCGGCCTGCCGGTCATGCTCTACGACATCCCGCCGCGCTCGATCGTGCCCATCGAGGTCGACACGCTGCTGCGGCTCGCCGAGCACCCGCGCATCCTCGCGGTCAAGGACGCCAAGGGCGACCTGATCGCCGGCTCCGAGGTCATCGCCAACTCGCAGCTCGCCTACTACTCCGGTGACGACGGTCTCAACCTGCCGTGGGTCGCCGTCGGCGGCGCGGGCGTGGTCAGCGTGATCGGGCACGTCGTGGCCGGCCGGATCCGCGGCATGATGGACGCCTACGAGTCCGGCGACACCTCCACCGCGCGCACCAACCACCGCGGCATGCTGCCGGTCCTGCGGGCGATGTCCCGCGTCGGCGGTGTCGCGTTCTCGAAGGCGGCCCTGCGGCTGCGCGGCTTCGACATCGGTGACCCGCGGCTGCCCATCGTGGCCGCGAGTGACGAGCAGCTCCAGGCGATTTCCGCCGATCTCGCCCAGGGGGGCGTGCCGCTCGGCGAAAGCGCCGCCAGTGACTGGCATGGTGCACGAGTGGCACAAGCAGATTCAGCGGCGGCCTATACGGCGCCGACCTCACACACCAGCGTAGGGACCATGCCTCGGTGAGTTCATTGTCAACCGGACCCGGACCGACCACCCCGCCGCCGGCGCTGCCCGAAGGCGCCTTGCGCGTCGTGGCACTCGGCGGGATCGGCGAAGTCGGCCGCAACATGACCGTCTTCGAATTCGGCGGCCGTCTGCTGATCGTCGACTGCGGTGTCCTCTTCCCCGAAGACGACCAGCCCGGCGTCGACCTGATCCTGCCCGACTTCCGCGCGATCGAAGACCGCCTCGAAGACATCGACGGCCTAGTCCTCACCCACGGGCACGAGGACCACATCGGTGCCGTCCCGTTCCTGCTGCGGCTCTTCCCCGATCTGAAGATCTACGGATCCCGGTTCACGAACGCGCTGCTCGCGGCCAAGGCCAAGGAGCACCGTCAGCGGCCGAACCTGATCGAGGTCCGCGAGGGCGAGCGCCGCAAGGTCGGTGCGTTCGACCTGGAGTTCTTCGCGGTCAACCACTCGATCCCGGACGCGCTCGCGGTGGCCATCCGCACGCCCGCGGGTGTCGTGCTGCACACCGGTGACATCAAGCTCGACCAGCTCCCGCTCGACGGCAGGCTGACCGACCTCGCCGGGTTCTCCCGGCTCGGCGACGAGGGCGTGGACCTGTTCTGCGTCGACTCGACCAACGCCGAGGTGCCCGGGTTCGTCATGCCGGAGCGCGACATCGGCCCGGTGCTCGACGACGTCGTCCGCAAGGTCGGCCAGCGGGTCATCGTGGCCTGTTTCGCGAGTCACGTGCACCGCGTGCAGCAGGTGCTCGACGCCGCCGTGCGGCACGGGCGCCGGGTCGCGTTCGTCGGCCGCTCGATGGTCCGGAACATGGGCATCGCCGCCGACCTCGGCCTGCTGAACGTGCCCGACGGCCTGCTGGTCAACCTCGACCAGGCCAGCGACCTGCCCGAGAGCAAGGTGCTGTTCGTCTCGACCGGTTCGCAGGGCGAGCCGCTGTCGGCGCTGTCGCGGATGGCGCGCGGCGAGCACCGGCAGATCTCGATCCGCGCGGGCGACACCGTCGTGCTGGCCAGCTCGATGATCCCGGGCAACGAGACCGCGGTCTTCGGCGTCGTCAACGGCCTCACCCGGCTCGGCGCGAACGTCGTGCACCAGGGCAACGCCAAGGTGCACGTGTCCGGGCACGCGTCGGCGGGCGAGCTGCTGTACCTGTACAACGCGGTGCGCCCCAGCAACGTCATGCCGGTGCACGGCGAGTGGAAGCACCTGCGCGCCAACGGTGAACTGGCCGTGCGCACCGGTGTCGCGCCGGAGAACGTGGTCATCGCCGAAGACGGTGTCGTGGTCGACCTCGTCGACGGCAAGGCTTCGCGGACCGGCCGGGTCGAGGTCGGGCACGTGTACGTCGACGGCCTCTCGGTCGGCGACGTCGGCGAGTCGACCCTGTCCGACAGGCTCGTGCTCGGCGAGGGCGGGTTCATCGCCATCACGGTCGCCGTCGACACCAGCACCGGCCGCGCGGTGACGCGCCCGACCGTGTCCGGGCGAGGGTTCTCCGACGACCCGAAGGCGCTCGACGCCGTGCTCCCGATGGTGGAGATGGAACTGGCCAGGACCGAGGCCGAGGGCATCACCGACACGCACCGCATCGCCCAGGCCGTGCGCCGCGTCGTCGGCCGCTGGGTCGCCGACACCTACCGGCGCCGCCCGATGATCGTGCCGACGGTCATCCCCGTCTAGGCCTTTACGGACTTGCGGATCGTCACAGGTGCACCAGCAGTCGCAGCGGTTGCGCGTGAAGGACTCCTTCCCTCGGCTCAGCCGAGGGAACTCGACCTTCACACCTCTCCAAGTACGTGGTGGCCCCCTTCACTGCGCTAGGCGCAGTGAAGGGGGCCACCACGTACTTCAGAGATAATCACCGCATGATGGTGGGGTTGCAGGTACTGGCGGCGCTGGCGGGTGTCGCGCTCGGGGTGGGCGCGGTCTACCTGGGGCGGACGTTCATCGAGGGTGCTCGCCGCGACCGGAAGCTGAGGCCCGAGCAACTCGCCGTCGGGCTGCGGCGGGATCGCTGGGAGCGCGTCGTCGAGAAGATGGACAGCGAGGACGCCGCAGAGCGCCTCGCGAGCTTCGCGGACCTGGAGCGCTACGGGCGGGAAGACCCCAACGCGAGCGAAGACGTCATCGAGCTGGCGTGCGCGTACTTGCGCAAGCCCTTTCATTTCCCCGTCGAGGACGAGGAAGAGTTCCAGATCAGGCTCGCCGCACAGGGCCTGCTCACCCGGTATCTCCGGCGCTCCGGCGGCGTCGAAATCCGGGAAGCCGAGGAGTTCGACCTTCAAGACGCGGTGCTCGTCGAGCCGGATTTCGCGGACTGTGACCTCAGCGGCGCCGACTTCCGGGACGGCGTGATCGCCGACGGGAACTTCCGGGGTGCCCGGTTTTCGCGCTTCGCGAACTTCGACCGGGCGTATTTCACCGGCGCCACCGACTTCCGCGAGGCGGTCTTCCCCCGGTTCGCCAGTTTCCGCGGCGCGATGTTCGCCGGGACGACCACCTTCGCCGGGGCCGAGTTCGAGGACCGCGTGGACTTCGCCGACGCGCGGGTGGACCGGCCGGACGAGGAGCACTCGTGGCCGTATCCCTGGCGTGTCTGGGTGGCTTCGCCGGTCGCACAGGGGCGGCTCGTGCCGCGCAAGGACTAGCGGGTGGCGGCCGCTATCAGCAGGGCGAAGGCGATCGTGAGCGCCTGACCGAAGAGGGCGTTGCGGGCTTTGCGCTGTTCCGCACGAGTGGGCCGGTTCATCACGGATTCCCCCGGTTTCGAGTGTTTTCCTTACGGGACAAGTGTTCCGTGACGCGCTCTCGGGCACCTCCCGCCTCGGTAGGGTTCGCCTACGACGAAAGTCGCAGCCTTCCCCTAGGGGTGCGGGCGGCGTACCCTCGGACGCTCCTCGAACCCCAGGCCGGGAGAGTCGATGGGACGCCACACCACCGCCCGGACCCGAAGACGGATGCTGCTCCCCCTGATGGCGCTCGCGCTGGCGGCCGTGCTCGGCGCGGCCACTTGGGCGGCCGTGGCCCTGGCGCGGTCCGACCCCGGATGCGAGCCCGCGCGAGTGGTCGTCGCCGCGTCGCCCGACATCGCCCCCGCCGTCACCCAGACCGCTCGCGACCTCGCACTCGCCTGTGTCGCTTTCGACGTCCAGCCCAGGGAATCCCTCCAGATGGCGGAAGAGCTGTCCGGAACGGCGCCCCGGCCTCAAGCCTGGATCCCGTCCTCGACGCTGTTCCTGCGGCGCGCCGACGGGGTTCCGGCCTCCGGGCCGTCGGTGGCCAGTTCACCGGTGGTGCTCGCGGTCGCGGAACCGGTCGCGAAAGAGCTCGGCTGGCCCCGCAAGCCGCTGACCTGGCCGGAAGTGCTCGGCAGCCCGGGAATCGTCGCCGGAATGCCGGATCCCGTGCGCGACCCCGTCGGTGTTTCCGCGCTGCTGGCGCTCCGCGATGTCGCGAAGGACGCCTCGGATCCCGCCGCCGCGTACATGGCCTTGCTCCGGAAGTTCTCCACCACCACGTCCGACACGACGGCGGGTTCGCCGACGGTGTTCCCGGCGTCGGAGAACGCCGTGCTGCGGCACAATTCCGCGCTCGCCGAGGGGGAGGCGGCGCTGGTGGCCGCGTACTCACCCGCGTCGCTGTCGCTCGACTACCCGTTCGTCGAGATCGCGGGCGCGAACGAGCGGCAGGGCAGAGCCGTCGCGGAACTGAAGCGGGCCCTGCTCTACGGTTCCGCGACCGGCCCGCAGGCGGGCCTCCGCGCCTCGGGCGGACAGGCGTTGCGCCTGACCGAAACCGATCAACGCGTCGCGGCGGAAGGGCAGCGCAGCGCCGAGATCCCGGCCGCCGCCGAAGTCGACAAAGTGCTCAGCCAGTGGGCCGGGGTGAACGTGAGCGCCCGGGTCCAGGTGCTCATCGACGTTTCCGGTTCGATGAGCGCGCCTGTCCCGGGTACCGGCAAGTCCCGCCTGCGGATCACGCTGGAAGCGGTGGAGAACGCGCTGCATTTGTTCAAATCCACGTCACAGGTCCGTTTCCTGGCCTTCGCGACCAAGATGGACGGTGAGCGCGACTACCGGGAGATCCTGCCGATGGCGCCGGTCGGGCGGCAGCTGGCCGCGGTGGACCGGTTGCGCGCGGTGCGGGCCGTCCCGGACGGGCAGACCGGGCTCTACGACAGTGTCCTCGACATCTATCGGCTGGCGCGCAAGGAATGGGAGCCGGGGAAACTGAACCTGGTCACCGTGATGACCGACGGCCGCAACACCGACCCCGGCGGCATCAGCCGCGAGAACCTGATGGCGGAGCTGGGAAAGCTGCGTGACCCGGATCGTCCGGTGCCGTTGATCGCCATCGGGATCGGCCCGGACGCCGACGAGACCGAGCTCGCGCAGCTCGTCGCGCCCGTCGGCGGCCAGGCCTTCCTCAGCCGCGATCCCGCGAAGATCGGAGAGGTGTTTTACGGTGCTCTCGGCCGGATCGCCGGCGCTGGATGAAGTAGACGCCGAGGATCACCGCCAGGCTGATCAGGCTCAGGTACAGCTGGACCCGCGTGTCCGCGTCCACGAACAGCATCGACGCGACCACGGCCAGCGTCCCGGCGAGGGTGAGCCAGCTCAGCCAGGGGTAGCCCCACATTCGCAGCTTCAGCCGCTCCGGTGCCTCTGCCTCCAGGCGGCGCCGCATCCGCAGCTGCGAGCCTGCGATGATCGCGTAGACGAACAACGCGACCGCGCCGGCGGAGTTGATGATGAAGTAGAAGATCTTGTCCGGTGACACGAAGTTCATCACCACGGCGACGTAACCGACCGAAGTGGACACCAGGATCGCCTTCCACGGCACGCCGCGCCGGTTCGTGTCCGCGATCCACTTCGGTGCCCAGCCGTTGCCGTGCAACGCGAACAGCATGCGGGAAGCGGTGTACAGCCCCGAATTCAGCACCGAAAGCACGGCCGTCAGCACCACCGCGCTGACGATCGTCTCGGCGGCGGGGATGCCGAACCGGCCGAACGCGGCGGCGTACGGGCTCGTCGTCGTCGGGATGTCCCGCCAGCTCGTGATCATCACCAGCAGCGTCACGGATCCGACGTAGAACACGATGACCCGCCAGACGATCGACGAGGTCGCCTTGCGCACGGCCGTTTCGGGCTCCCGTGATTCGGCGGCGGCGATGGTGACGATCTCCGCGCCGAAGTAGGAGAAGATCACGATAACCACGCCGTGCACCACCGAGAACGGGCCGTTGACCAGGAAGCCGTCCTGCGCGATGTTGCCGACCGAGAACGATCCTCCTGGCCAGGCCCCGAGTACGAACAGGACGCCCACCACGAGGAACACCACGATCGTGGCGATCTTGACCGAGGCGAGCCAGAACTCCGTCTCTCCGAACGAACGGGCCGAGGCGAGGTTGGTCGCGGTCAGCAACAGCATCAAGATCAGCGAGAAGATCCATTGCGGCACAACGGGAATCCAGGTCTGGAGGATCTTCGCCCCGGCGACGGCCTCGAAAGCGACCACGCCGACCCAGAAGTACCAGTACAACCAGCCGACGGTGAAACCCGCCCAGCCGCCGAGCGAAGTCCGCGCGTATTCCATGAAGGAACCCTGTGACGGCGCGGCCGTCGCCATTTCGCCGAGCATCCGCATCACCAGCACGACGATCAGGCCGCCGATGGCGTAGGAGAGGACGGCCGCCGGGCCGACGGTGTGGATGACCGCGCCGCTGCCGATGAACAGGCTCGCCCCGATGATCCCGCCGAGCGCGATCATCCGGACGTGGCGTTGTCGCAGGTCCGGGCGAAGGCCCGCCCGTTCGGTGGTCCGGTCGGGAGTGGTTTCTGCGCTCATTCGCGGTTACCTCCTGTCGCCGGTGGCGGTGAATCGCGGGATTGTCCCACCGCAAGTGCGAGAGGAAAAGTGTTTGCGCAACCCCCGGTGAACAGGCCGAAGTGGACTCTGCCAACCTAGGTCCCTCCACCGCGCGTTCCGAGGAGCTCTTCGATGCCGCACGCCGTCCTCCGATCCCTGCCCGTCGCCCTGGCCACCGCCCTGGCCACCGCCCTGGCCGCCGTCGTGCTCGCGGGCTGCTCGGACGCGGCACCCCGGTCGCAGACGCCGCCTCCCGGGTCGTCGCCCGTGGCGCAGCAGGCGGCCGTTCCGTTCAACGACGCCGATCTCACGTTCGCGCGGCAGGCTCTCGCGCACCACCAGCAGGGTGTGGATCTGGCTTCCCTGGCGGAAACCCGGGCGGCGAACGAGCAACTGAAGGCGCTCGCGAAGCGGATCATCGACACGCACGAGCCGGAGATCGCGCGGCTTTCCGGGCTCATCGAGTCGTGGGGCCAGCCCGCGCCGGACGACCCGAACATCGAACACGTCCAGCACGACGGGTACATCGGCCCGGACGACATGGCGGGACTGGCGGGACTGTCCGGAAAGGACTTCGACCGCCAGTTCGTCACACGGCTGCTTCGCCAGCGCGAGGCGGGAGTCCGCATCGCCGACGCCGAGACGCAGCACGGCCGCAACCCCGACGCCCGCGATCTCGCCGCGACGACGTCGCGTTCGCAGCAGCAGGAGATCGGCGACCTACGGGGCTTCCAGAACGGTTGAGTCCGTCTGGACCACGTTCGTGGTCAACTGGACGATGTACGCGCCGGTCAGCAGCACCACCGCGCCAGCGGCTTGAATCCAGCTGAGCGCCTCACCCAGCAGCAGCCAGGCCGCGGCCGCCGCGATCAACGGCTCGACCAGTCCCACGACGCTCGCCACCGAGGCGGGGAGATGACGCAGCGCCGCCATGCCCGTCGCGTACGCGATGACTGTCGCGATCAGCACCAGCGCGACCAGCAGCGACCACACCGGCGGCTGCCACGGCCCGAACGACGTCGCCTTGCCGAGGACACTCCACGGAATCGTCCACGGCGGGGCGACCGCGCAGACCAGGACCGCGCCGATCGTCATCCCCCAGGTGACCATGCCGAGCGGATCCCGGTCCGCGACGCCGCGCTCGCCGAGCAGGAAGTACCCCGCCGAACAGACCGCCGCGCCCAGCCCGGCGAGCAACCCGACGACGTCCAGGCTGAGGCCCTCCCAGACCTGCGCGACCAGCATGAGCCCCGCCATCGCCAGCGCGATCCCCGCCCACATCGCCCGCGGCAGGTGCACCCGCCGCACGAACCGCACCCACAGCGCGATCAGCACCGGCGAGGTGAACTCGAGCAGGATCGCGATCCCGACCGGGATCCGGCCCGCCGCGAGGAAGTACATGAGCTGGACGCCGGCCACGCCGAGCGAGCCGTACGCCAGGAGCAGCGGCCACTCGCGCTTCGTCACCCTCAGGAGTTTCGGGCGGAAGACCGCGACCAGCGCGAGCAGCACGATCGCCGACAGCCCGATGCGGATCGCCGCGACCTGCTCGGGTGACAGGCCCGCCTGCATCGCCGGTTTGCCCAGTACGCCGGAGGTCCCGAAGAAGAGCGCGGCGAGCAGGATGAGCGTGATGCCCCGGCCGCGATGCGCGACGTGCGGAGTGGGGGCGGCGGCGAGTTCGGCGGTCACGGCCGGAGGGTAGAGGTCGGGTGCGGGCGGGGCGACCCGTTTTCCCAGCGGCTGGGCTCGGTGCAGGTCGGGGTGGGTCGGGGTGGTCGTGAGTGGCAAGTGTCGTTAGAACGCGACTTGCCACTCACGACCACGGTGAGGGGCGCGGTCTGGAGGCGGCCTGTCCGTGAGGGCCTCCTTCCCCGCCCCGCCCTGACGGTAGTAAAGGGGGCTTCAGGCGATAAGGGCGCGGGACGTGTGGTGGGTCGGGGTGGTCGTGAGTGGTAAGTGCCGTTCTAACGGCACTTACCACTCACGACCCAAGTGAGGGGCGCGGTCCGGAACCCCGCGTCAGTAGGAGGTGCCGCCGTCGGTCCAGTCGGTCTGGGCGAAGTCCTCGTCGTCGACGGGAGCGCGACGCGGCTTGGGCGCCGGGGCCGGTTCCGGGGGAGCGGCGACCGGCTGCTCGGCTTCGGTGGCTTCGAGAGCTTGGGGTTCAGGAGTGCCGTTCGGCCAGACGCAGGGTGAGGTCGCGCCGACATAGAACTTGCCGAGATCGTTCGCCTTGATCGACATGTCGAAGGCGTCGCCGGTGTTGCGCGCGAAGACGTACTGATCCGTCGGCCGGGAGTCGGTGAGGACCTTGAACGCGTGCGACTCCCACCATTGGATGACAGCAGTGAAATTCTCGGGGAAGTGGGCTGGATCCAAGCCGGTGATCTCGTAGGTCGCGGAGATCTCGAACCGGCCCTGCGGGCCTTTGTCGGTCGGGTCCGTGCACTCCGAACGGTTGCGGGTGAACGGCTTCAGCTCGGCTGCGGCGGGCAGCGCCGACAGCGCACCCTGGATGTACTGCTCGACCTTGTCGCGAGCCTGCTGTTCGGTGATCGTCGCTTTCATGTCGTCTCCAGAGGAACAGGCCGCCGAGAGCATCAGCAGGACGAGGATCGAGGGAAGTGCCCGGCGATTCACGTCGTCGGTTTCCCGGCGATGATCTGGCCGAGATTGTTCAGCGAAGGGTTGTTGTCTTCCCAGTATTCGCTGTGCGCTTCAGTGCTGTATCCGCCCCACCCGTCCGTGCCCGGCGCCGAGGTGAACACCTGCCCGCCGAAGTCCTTGTCGGTCGGGTCCTGGCCGAGGATCGGGTCGTACCCGGCGATCTCGACATTGGCCAGGTTGATCACGTCGTGTTCGGCCACGGTCGAGTGCACATGCTCGCCGGTCTCGCCCTGATCCACTCCATCGAGGTGCAACTGGCTCACGTCGTGCGCGCCGACGCCGGGGCTCGCCACGAAGACGAGTTCGTCCGCGGCGAGGCCGCCGTCGCGGGCCGCGTGGCCGACGACGGTGGTGCCATAACTGTGGCCCATCACGGTGTTGTGCGAAGGCGGTCCTTGGTGTGTTTCCCGCAGCCCGTCTTGGAATCCGGCGAGCGCGGCCTTGCCGCCGTCGGCGTACTTGTCCTTCGCGGCGTCGGTGATCTCGTTCGGCGCGTCGTAGCCGAGCCAGGTGATGACGGCGGTCGACGGGGAGCCCGAGGTCGTCGCCGCGGCCCACATCTTGTCGGAACGGTTGAGATCGCCGCCGATCTTCGACAGTTCCGAACCGGTCCCCGGCACGTACGTCGCGACGTTCGCCGCCGTGTCGGGATTGCCCGCGGAAACGATCGCCTTCCCGTCGCCGCCGGTGTCCAGCCCCAGCAGGAACGCCTGGGGTCCCGTGCGTTCGAGCCGGTCACGGATGGCTTCCAAGCCCTTGAGTTTGGGATCACCCTGCAGCCGTGCGATCTCGCGGGCGAGGACGGCGCGGTTGGCGGCGTCGCGGTCGGTCGCCGGGATGCCGTCGAGGTTGCCGACGAGACCCGGATTCCCTTGCAGCAGGGCGACTTTCGCCGTATCCGACAGGCTGGCCCACCAGGCCTTGTTGTCACCGGGGGAGCCGTTCTCCGGCGGGCCGATGATCGACAGGCCGCTTTGCGCGGCTCCGGCGTCCGCCGCCTGGGCGAGCGTGCTGCCGCCCTGTTCGGTGATCTCGCCGCGGAGGGCCCGACGCATGATGGCGGCGAAATCGGCGTCGACGTCGGTCGCGCGGCGCAGGATCTGTTCGACCCGGTCGGCGAGTTCCGCCGTCACACGCGGCTGGTCGGGCAGAACGGGACCGGATGGCCGGATATCACCCCCGGCGCTGATGAGAAGGCCGTGCCGCGAAGCGAGCTCGTCGGTCTCCCGCACGAACGCGACGATCCGGTCCAGCGCGATCTGCACCTCGTGCGCGCCCCGCCGGACAGCGGACGCCTCGGCGACGAGCTGTTCCAGGGTGGAGGTCAGCGATTCGCCCCGTGTCGAGGCGGCGGTGGCGGCGTCACCCGCCCAGCCCGTGAAACGGGCCATGGCTTCGACGTCGTCGTTCGCGGCGATGATCCGGGAGCAGCCGTCGTTGAGCGCGTCGGCGACCCGGCCGATCGCGGCCGGATCCCACCGGCGCACGTCACCCCAGGTGAGCATCAGACCGGCGTCCCGGCGGCGCGCAGGTCCCTCGACGCCTCCTGCTCGTTCGAGCGGTAGCGGACGGCCGCTTCGCCGAGCCGCTCGGCGTAGTCCGAGGTGTTCGCGGCCCAGCCCGGCACCGCACGGCCCCAGGCGTCCGCGAGCAGCCGGGCCGCTTCGCCGGACACGCCACCCGGCAAACCAGCCGCGACGCCGGCGAGCGTGACCGCGAGGTCCACTTGCCCGACGTCGTCCGAAGCCCGTTTCGCCGCGCTTGACGCGGAGCCGATCGCTTCCAGGACCACCTCGTACCCGCCGGCCATCCCGCTTCCTCCCCGTGGAGTGACGCTGTGTGACCACTCTACGACGCGGGGGACGGCCGTGCGGTTCCCGTCACCCGTCCTTGAAAAGGCCGTCGGCGATATAGCGCGACACGGTGGCGAGCCGCCGCCCCTGCAGCCGGAGCGCGTCCAGGGCGAGCTCGTCGGGTTCGGCGGATTTGCGCGAGACGAACGAGCCGCCGTACGGATTGCCCGATTCGAGCAACCGGGGGTCGGTGTAGCCGAGCGGCAGGACGATGGCGCCCCAGTGGTAGAAGATGTTGTTCGTCGCCAGCAGCGTCGCTTCGAGACCGCCGTGCGCGGTGGACGCGGTGGTGAACGACGTCGCGACCTTGTTCGCCAGCTTTCCCTTGGCCCACAGGCCGCCGGTACTGTCCAAAAAGGACTTCAGCTGGGCGGCGGGGCCACCGAAGCGGGTCGGGCTCCCGGCCGCGAAACCGTCGGCCCACTCCAGGTCTTCGAGCGTCGCCGTCTCGTGGTGCGGCCCCGCGTCCACCCACGCCTGCCAGCGCGGATTGCTCGCCACCGCGCCGGGCGGCGCGGTTTCGGGAACCGTGCGGACACGGACGTCGGCTTCGGCCTCACGCGCGCCTTCGGCCAGCGCCGACGCCAGTTTCGCGGTGTTGCCTGTCGCGCTGTAGTAGACGACGAGGATGCGGGTGCTCACGTCCGCCGACCTTAGGCGAGCGTGAACACCCGTCCCATGATCCGGGACTCAGTACTTCTTCCAGGGACTGACCGTGTCCGTCGGCCGCGTCGGGTCGTGGAACCGCGGCTTGTCCAGCTCGCCGCGGCGCAACGGGACCATGCCGTCGGTGATCGCCTGCATGATCTTGGCGTGCGCGCGGACCCCGGCGCCCGGCCGCTCCGGCTCGACCTCCGACAGGTCCACCGGGTCGCCGAAGTGCACTTGGAACCGCGGCCGCCGCATGGGCGCGCTCAGCCCGGACTTGGCGAGCGGCAGCAGGTCGGCGGGTCCGTTGACGGTCTCCGTCCCCCAGTACACGGCCTCGTGCGCGCCCCATTGGCTGATCGGGATCACCGGTACCCCGGCCGCCAGCGCGAGCCGCGCGGCGCCGGTCTTGCCCCGCTCCGGCCACAGTCCGGGATCGTGGCTGATCCGGCCCTCGGGATAGACGATCAGCGGGTCATGGGTGGTCCGCAGCGCCTCGGCGGCTTCGGCGAACTGGCCGATGGCGGTCGAAGACTCCTTGCGGTCGACCCGAAGGTGGCCGCTGACCCGCAGCGCGGGGCCGATGACCGGCGCGTCGAGGATGCCGCCCGCCAGCATGAACCGCGGGTTGATGCCGATCCGTTTACAGGCCGCCATCAGCACGAACGCGTCGAACACGCCGATGTGGTTGGCCGTCATGAGCAAGGGCTTCCGGCGCAGTTCCGCCGGCACACCGCCGGTCACGGTGAGTTTGCCGACGAAGTTGACCAGCCCCCGGTCGATGTTCAGCATCGTGCGCCAGATCGCTGGGGCGCGGCGAGCCGAATTTTCATCCTGATGCAGCGCGAACATGGGGCAGAGCATGTCATGAACCGCTTTTCACCCGGATGGCCGCTCAAGCTGTGACCTGAGACGAATGTTCCGCATGTGCTCCGAGTGGCAGCCGGGGCTGGAGGGTCGAGGCGGTTACCGTGGAGACATGGCTAGCGGGTCGACGACCAGGAAGCGGAGTACGGCGCGAAGCGGCGGCAGCAAGGGGCCGGCGCGAAAGCCGCGTACCCCGGCGAAGCCCAGGTCAACGGCTGCGAGGAAGCCCGCTCCACGGCGTCCGGCACCCCGGAAGAAGTCGTCCGGCACGTTCTCCAAGGGCGTGCGCGGCATCTGGAACCTGCTCGCGAAGGGCCTCGGCACCCTGGCGCGGACGGTGGGCCGCGGCCGCGAACTCGAACCCGAACACCGCCGCGACGGTCTCGCGCTCGGCCTGATCGCGCTGGCGCTGGTGATCGCGTTCGGCGTCTGGTGGCGGGCCGCGGGCCCGATCGGCGGCTGGGTGGAGGTCGGCACCCGCTCGCTGCTGGGTGCGGGGGCGGTGACGTTGCCGCTGGTGCTCAGCGTCGTCGCCGTCGCGCTGATGCGCTCGGAACCGGTGCCGGAGGCCCGGCCGCGGATGGTCATCGGCACCATCCTGGTCATCCTGGCCGTGCTCGGCATGCTGCACATCTTCACCGCGCTGCCCGAGACCAACGACGGCCGGATGTACGCCGGCGGGGTGATCGGCGCGTTCTCCGGCGGCCTGCTGACCATGGGCGTCACGACGTGGGTCGCCGTGCCGCTGCTGGTGCTGGCGCTGCTGTTCGGCACGCTCGTGTTCACCGGCACCCCGGTCCGCGAGATCCCGCACCGGCTGCGCAACTGGGGTCTCGACCCCGAAGAGATCGAAGAGGCCGAGGCCGAGCGCCAGGCCATCCACGACGAACGCGACGCCGTCACCGAAGCCGACCCGAAGGCGGTGCGCCTGCGGAAGCCGTCGCGGCGCCGTCAGGCCTCGGGTGACCAAGAGGGCGAGCAGCTCGACATCGAGGCGGCTTTGGCCGAAGTGCCGACGCCGCTGCGCCCGCCGAAGCCCGCCCCGCAGAGTTCATCCAAAAACGCTGTCGAGGAGAAGAAGCCGAAGAAGGCTGAGGCGCCGCTGGCGGTCACCAGGACCGTCGAGGGCGACTACAAGCTGCCGCCGCCGGATCTGCTGAAGCTCGGCGAAGCGCCGAAGTCCCGCAGCAAGGCCAACGACGCCATGATCGAGGCGATCACCGGCGTGCTGGAGCAGTTCAACGTCGACGCGCAGGTCACCGGCTTCACGCGGGGCCCGACCGTCACCCGGTACGAGGTCGAACTCGGCCCCGGTGTGAAGGTCGAGAAGATCACCGCGCTGACCAAGAACATCGCCTACGCGGTGGCTACCGACAATGTCCGGCTGCTGGCGCCGATCCCCGGCAAATCCGCGGTCGGCATCGAGGTGCCGAACTCCGACCGCGAGATGGTGCGCCTCGGCGACGTGCTGCGCGCGCCGTCCACGGTCAAGGACAACCACCCGATGGTCATCGGGCTCGGCAAGGACATCGAAGGCCATTTCGTCACCGCGAACCTGACGAAGATGCCGCACCTGCTGGTGGCGGGGTCCACCGGTTCCGGTAAGTCGAGCTTCGTGAACTCGATGCTGGTGTCGCTGCTCGCGCGGGCGACGCCGGACGAGTGCCGGATGATCCTGATCGACCCGAAGATGGTCGAGCTGACCCCGTACGAGGGCATCCCGCACCTGATCACGCCCATCATCACCCAGCCGAAGAAGGCCGCCGCCGCGCTGGCCTGGCTGGTGGAGGAGATGGAGCAGCGCTATCAGGACATGCAGGTCAACAAGGTCCGGCACATCGACGACTACAACAAGAAGGTGCGCTCGGGCGAGATCACCGCGCCGCCGGGCAGCGAGCGCGTGTACGCGCCGTACCCGTACATCATGGCGATCGTCGACGAGCTCGCCGACCTGATGATGACCGCCCCGCGTGACGTCGAGGACGCGATCGTCCGGATCACCCAGAAGGCGCGTGCCGCCGGGATCCACCTGGTCCTGGCGACCCAGCGCCCGTCGGTCGACGTCGTCACCGGCCTGATCAAGACCAACGTGCCGTCGAGGCTGGCGTTCGCGACCTCCTCGCTCACCGACTCGCGGGTCATCCTCGACCAGCCGGGCGCGGAGAAGCTCATCGGTATGGGTGACGCCCTGTACCTGCCGATGGGCGCCGGGAAACCGGTCCGTATCCAGGGCGCCTTCGTCGGCGACGAAGAGATCGCCGCCGTGGTGAACTTCGCGAAGGAGCAGGCGCAGCCGGACTACCAGGACGGCGTCACCGCGGCGAAGGCGGGCGAGAAGAAGGAGATCGACTCCGACATCGGCGACGACCTCGACGTCCTGCTGCAGGCCGCCGAGCTGATCGTCACCTCGCAGTTCGGCTCGACGTCGATGCTGCAGCGGAAGCTGAGGGTCGGCTTCGCCAAGGCCGGACGCCTGATGGACCTGCTGGAGAGCCGGGGCGTCGTCGGTCCTTCGGAGGGCTCGAAGGCGCGGGACGTGCTGATCAAGCCGGAGGAGCTGGAGTCGGTGCTGTTCATGATCCGCGGTGGCGGGGACGCGAACGGTGGGGACGTTTCCGACGACTGACGCCTCGTGAGTGTTAATGACGGTTATCGACGGGCCGGGCAAAGGTGTCGGGTCGTTGTGGCCGGCGAGAGCGTGAGAGATCACTCAGGGTGACGGGTGTGTGGAAATAGAGACGTTGAGCCTGGATCCACCGGCGTGTTTGTTGGATGGTCTTGATGGTGTTTGTTGATCATGTGTTTGGTGGGTGGGTGTGGTGGATCACCGGTCGTCGCATCCGGTG
>NZ_JBHRWK010000160.1:427-97527 GCF_042647925.1 Amycolatopsis speibonae | reverse complement strand
GTCCGCAGGCATCTGGCACAACTGGCAAACCGGCGTGACCAGCAAACGCTCACTCATCGCCTACGACCACTAACACCAACTTCACGGAATCAATCATCTAGTGGTGGATGGTGGCGGTACCGAGCTGTGACGCTGCCAGGGCCGGCAGAAGCACGTTGTCGACCATCGCGACGGCGCTGGTTTCGTCGAGTCCCTCGTGCCGCAACGCAACACGGTGGAACGCCACCGCGGGAACGAGTGAGGCTAGGAGATCGACCGGCACCGACGGGTCGACAGCACCACGCCCGACCCAGCGCTCGATGACCACACGCAGCGCATCCGCGGCCGGGCGGCCGATCGACGCGCCCGCGGCGTCGCGTAGTTCTCTGTCCCGTGGCATTGCGGCGAGGACGTTCGCCAGCACCAGCGCGGTCCGCGCGTTCGGCGAGATGTAGTGCCGGACGCAGACGAGCAGGTCTTCGCGCAGTGACCCCTTGTCGGGAACCGCGACATCGGCCTGCAAGTTCTGCGCGGCGGCGATGACCAGCTCGGTTTTGCCGGCCCATCGCCGGTAGATCGCGGCCTTGCCGGTTCCGGCGCGTCTCGCGATCTCGTCCAGCTTCGCCGCCGCGAAGCCGTTCTCCACGACCACGTCGACCGTGGCGTCCAGGATCGCCTGCTCGAGTACGGGGTCGCGTGGCCGCCCCGCCGCTGGGGAGCTCTCAGGAACTTCAGTCGTCACCCTGGACATCTTACGGGACTGAGGAGTACCGTAAAGCTTACGAGACCCGCCAGTACCGTAACTGGCCGACCGAAGGACTACCGATGAACCTCACTTTGCGGACAACCACCGACTCGAACGTCGTCGCCGTTGTCGAACGACTGGAACTGGGCGAATCGGAGCAGATCGACTCGGCGGCCGCCCAGCCGCCCAACCGGATCCCGCGGCGGACCGACGAACAGTCCCTGGTGCTGCCCGTCGTCACCGAAAGGGTGCGGCTGTGGCGTCATCGCGAGGGATTCCGCGGTGCGGTTGTGCTCGCCAGCCGCGACCACAACCGCATCACCGTCTACAGCCAGTACGAGTCCGGCGCCGCCGCACCGCGGCTGCTGACCACCGACGACGCTCTCGGAGTCCGGGCCCGAACCCTGGACTGGCGGACCTACGACCTGGCCTGGCGCGACGGCACCGAGACCCCGACAGTCGTCTCCCCGCGGCACACGCCGGTGGTGCACTTCGGCCTGTTCACCGTCCTCGACGACCAGGCCGACGTCCTGCTCGACCGGGTCGCGGCCAGCGCGCCGGCCTCGTTGGTCACGCCGGGACTGCGTGCCATCAACTTCCACCGCAGCCACGACGGGCAACGCCTGATCAACTTCGGGACGTGGTCCACCTTCGACCGGTTCCACGTTTTGCTCGACCAGCCCGGCTTCACGACCGGCAAGAAGTACTGGGACGGGCTCGCCACTTTCGAGAACGACTACTTCGACGTCATCGACGTGGTGAGCGGTCGGTCCGAAGTGCGGGCTGCCAGCTGACTTTTCGGGGCCAGGCGAGGAAAGTCGTCGCCATGGCGGCCATTGCGAGTACGGATCCGCGACGAGCACGGGGAAGGCGAACCCCGCGTAGGCGAGACTGCAGAAGACGGCGATCGCGGTGGCGTTGTGCTCACCGCGCACAACATCCTGACTCTGATCGGGTATGCGCTCCGGCACTGCTACGCCGACGAGGACGCCGAGCCGGAGCTCGCATCGTTGGCATGGATGGCGCTCGCGCTCAACGAGCATCTCGGTACTCAGTCCGAGATCAGCGAACCGGTCCCGATCTGGGGCCGCGGATCGATGGCGAACCGAATGCACGCTGCGCGCGGAAGCCTTTTCGGCGGTCTCGGCGAAGACTGCATGAATGTCGACCTGTCCGAAGCACCGCGGACCGTCCTGGCCGACGTCGTGCCCCAGAATCCGTTGCACCTCAACGTACGCGGCGAGGGAAGCCGCCTCCGCACTCTCGACGGGCAGAACGACGAGGGGCAAAGCCACGAACCATTACGAGCAGCTGGATCAGGAAGCGCATGAGCGGATGAAGAAGCTGGAGGGTGAGATCAAGTGATCACCCCCGACCCGGGCCAGGCTGCCGCGGATCTCACCACTCTGAGCCACCCGGAGGCTGCGGACCAAAAGATCCGGGAGTACGCGGACCTGATCGGCGCGTATGGGAGCATTGGACTGCTCGATAAGTTCCGCGTGTTCGTTACCGGCGACCTGCAGAAACGCTTGAGGTCGCGGACGCGTTTGCCAAGCAGCGTAAGTTGAAGGTCGAGGCCGAGAAAGTCAATGACGCCAAGCTGTCGCTCAATGCCGCGTGGCATGGTGACGCGTTCGACCCGTACTCCATGTATTCCGGAATGGCCGTCGACAGCCTGGACAAGGGGCAGGTCTCCGTCGCGAGCCTGACCAAACGGTGAGCACGGTCGCGACGATGGTGATGTTCGCGCCGCCCAAACGAGGCAAGGAACGGACCATTCCGCTCTCGGTCGGGATGTTGGCGGAAATCGACGATCACTTGGCCCAGTTCCCGCCTGCCATAGTCACTCTTCCGTGGCGGGTGGCTGACGGCAAGCCACGCACGGTGCGATTGCTCGTTAAGGAGAGGGCAGCTGACTGTACACCGGCGACTTGTTCACGAAGGTCGTGTGGCGCGGCGCGTTCCGGAAAGCCAGGATCGAATACCGGAAGCGGGTGGACGGGATGCACGCGCTCCGGCACTGCTACGCGTCGCCTCTGCTTGCGCGGGCGGTCTCGATCAAGGAACTCGCGGAATACCTTGGGATTCGGATCCGGGCTTCACGCTGTGGACTTACACGCACCTCATGCCTTCCAGTCATTGCCCTGGCGGACTTTTCGTTGGCGCAATGGGCAGAAGCACTACTCGGGCTCCTTCAGGTTTGCGGACTTCGATGCGTCGGTGCGCCATATTGTGGCCCAGCCGGCCACCGGCACCCGGCCGTTGATGGTGGATGTCATGCCGCGGCATCGGGCGGCCACAACTCGACATGCCGATCAAAAGCCCCACCAGCCACAAAGGGTCCACACCAGCTGAATGGCTACCGGTGAGGCGCTCAGCGCTCATTGCCCGCGCGCAGCCAGGCGATGTAGTCGGCGGTCGCGCGTTCGATGTCGTAGGCGGGCTGGTAGCCAGTGTCCTGCTGGATGCGGGTGATGTCGAGGTAGCTCTGTTGGCCGGTCCCACGGGCGGGTAGCACGATCCGGGTGTCCGGGACGACCTTCTTGATCGCGGCGATTACCTCGGCGTTAGACGTCGCGCGGCCGGAGGCGACGTTATAGGTGCGATGGTTGAGCTGGTCTGCGAGCTGGAGGAGTGCGATGGCCCGGCCGCAGTCGTACACGTAGCACAGATCGATCGAGTCTTCCGCGTACGCGGGAGCGAGGAGAAGGGAGAGATCCGGCTCAGTTCCCCGGACAGCGGCATGGACGAGTGCGGGGGCGGCGAACAACAACGCGCCATGGGGGTCACCTGGTCCCCAGATGCCAGAGATGCGATAGCTGACGACATCAATACCGGTGGCGCCGGCCAGGTGGTCGCTGAGGAGCTCACCGATCTTCTTGAACGCCGGGATCGGGTGGGACGAGGTCATCGGCAGCGGCATGTCTTCACGCAGTGGGCCCTCGCTGGTCAGGCCAGCGTAGACCCCGATCGAGCTCGCGACGCCGACGCGCGACACCCCCCAGGCCCGGGCGGCCTCAAAGATGTTGAACAGACTACCGACAGCCTTCCGCGCGGCCTCAACGGGCTGCTTGGGACTGGGTGGCCAGGGCATGGACCCCGCGAGATGCACGATGCCGGTGATCTTGTGGCGTGCGCCGACATCGAGCAACGCCGTCAGATCGGCGATGTCGGCCTGCTCCACCACCACCTGTGCGCCGGCGAGACTGGCCGGCACCTCAGCGGTTCGACGCTGGACCAGCACGCAGCCCTCGCCTAGGTCGAGCAGCGCCCGTACGGTGTGAGAGCCGATAAAACCCAGCCCCCCAGTGACCAAGATCATCGCATTACTCTCCTGTCGTTCAGCTGATTACCGGTCCTGCCAACCTCGGGCCTTCATCGGGGCTGAGGCGACACTCGGCCTGAAAAGCACGGAAGTGCCTGTCCTGTGGAGAAGACTGGTGTTGCAAAGACATCAGTTGCAGCCGGACCACCCGTCGTTGGCCAGCAAGAAACCACGAAACTCGAGACGGTGCGCAGCACGCGCAGTTCACTGTATTCTCGCAGATAATCGCGCCACTCTTGAGTCGTCTTCAGTGGCGGTGGGCCCGGACACCCCACCATCCTCATGAAGATCATCCAAAGCGGTGCCTCCCCTCAAACCACCATGTCAACGTCGCGGCCAAGCCATCGTGCCATCAACGCTGCCGACATGACACAAGATCAACACAACGCTGCGCTCACGGGCAAACACTGTGCCCGAAGAACTCGCTCGACCACCCAATAGCAACAGCTGACCGAGCAGTGGAAGGTCGAGCAGCGCGCGTTCTGCGAGCGCGACCTGTCCACCGTGGACTTCGGATATCTGCGGGCGGATGGGATCCACGTCAACATCCGCTTTCGGCGTGGAGCTGACGACTGCCGCCAAGGCGGGTATGTTGTCCTTTTCGGATTGTCAACGGTTTCCCATGCGCGGGAGTTCTTTCACCGCCAGGGCTTTGAGCCGGTGTCGAGGCACTGACCGACCGGCTCGCGGAGGCGCCTGTACCGCGCGCTGGACCCCGGCGAACTGGATCACGTCGCCGCCGCCAGGCGAGCAACCTACCCCTGGTGGGTCAGCCCGACCGGCATGTGGGAATGACAAACTCAAGGAAAGACGAACGGGCTCGGTCGGCGAAGCCCGCAACCAGACCGTCCAAACGGTACTTAGGTTCGCCCCTTCGAGCAGGATTCGATGTGGTGCCGCGTGATAGGCCGATGTTGCCGGTGTCCTCGTGGTCCATCGAGATGTCGCAGCCCAGCCGAGGAGCCGGCAAACGTAGTCGGCGGCTGCCGCGAGGTCGGTCGTGATCGATTGTCCTTGCCGGTCAAGGACTTCGCGAGCCAAGGCGTCGGCCTGGCCGAGGGCACCGAAGGGCTCTAGTGGTTGGTCCGGGTCGCAGAATCCGACCAACTTAGTGGTTCTGGTCGACTGCCACGGCGAACGACACCAGGTCCGCTCGGCAGAACAAAGCCTTTCCCCTGGTGGCGACGGCCCCGATACTGGGATCATGAGATCCAGAATTGTGCTGTCCGTGCTACTCGTCGCACCGCTGCTCGTGGTCGCCGGCCCAGCGGCGCAGGCACAGCAGGACGTGCTCATTCCGCACAGCACCTCCTGGCTCGGCGAGACCATTCCACCGGAGGACGCGGCGTTCGTCGATCCCACCCAGCCACTCAACCCGCCCTACAACCACCGGTGGGTGCAGGACCGGGTGACGGCGATGTGGGCGGACCCCCTGTCCACCGACGGAATGGTCTATACCAACGCGCCACATAACGAGCTCGCCGCGGTCCAGGGTGTGTACCAGTTCGCCGACGGCCGCACCCGCCCGGTGGCGTACCTGTACCCGCAGGGCGGTAACGGAACCTCCGTGACCGGCGACGAGAAGTACCTCTACGCCGACTTCTTCGACACCATCCACACCCCGCGCACGCAGAAGGTCGTGCGCTTCGAGCGCGGCGGCGACGGGTACGGCGAGACCGTCGCCATGGCCCCGTTCGAGACCGGCGAGCCGGTGGCGTCGGACTACAAGGCAGGGCGGACGCTGACCGGCAAGCCGGGCGGGATGACCACCGGGCGCGGGTTCGTCTACGTCACCCGGCCCGTCGAGAACCTGATCTACGTCTATGAGCGCGAGAAGATGACGAAGGTCGCCACCTTCCAGGCGACCAACCCCGGTGCCATCGCCTTCGGCCACGACACCGATACCCTGTTCGCGCTCACCGACGCCCCGTCCGGCGAACGTGTCGTGCAGACCTGGTCGGTGGACGCGTCCGGTGGCCTGACGCGCCGCGAGGCGATCACCGACACCGGTGTGACGCCGGTCGCGCTCGCCGTCAACCGGAACGTGCTTCTGGTGGCGGACAACGACATCACGACGCAGCAGGTGCGCTACTACGGTGAGTGCGCCGCCTGCCCGCTGCGATACAAGCACATCTACACCCTCGGCGCCGCCGGC
Organism: Amycolatopsis speibonae; assembly: GCF_042647925.1. Lineage (NCBI taxonomy): Bacteria > Bacillati > Actinomycetota > Actinomycetes > Pseudonocardiales > Pseudonocardiaceae > Amycolatopsis > Amycolatopsis speibonae. Next base: position 91,323 of record NZ_JBHRWK010000160.1, on the reverse strand, counting down.
GGCATCGTGGCCGCGCAGGGTCGCTACGCCGACAATCGGTTCGACAGCGTGGTCGGCGTCGGCATCGACCGTGACGGCGCCGTGTACGTAGCGTCCAACGGCGGAAGTGAGTACGGCATCCTCGACATCCGGCAGTTCTCCCCGCAGCACACGCTGAACGCGGCGCTGGTCAACAACATCCGTCAGGAGAACGTTGCGATCGACCCCGAAGACCCGGAGACGGTCTACTCCGCCTACCGGCGTTACGACCTGGACTATTCGGAGAAGACGCCAGGGACGGAGTGGAGTCCGCGCCACACTCGGCTGATCGTGGACCGCGCCACCTGTACGCACGACCACCGGTTGCCGGGGCGGCCGGGACAGAGCGAGGCGTTCGCCGTGCGTAACCTCACCGACGCCAAGGGCGTCGAGCGGAAGTACCTGTACGTGCACACGCACGGCAGTTCGGCGTCCGATCTCGGGATCTACCAGGTCACCGACTCCGGCTCGCGGCCGTCGGCGTTCTTCACGGAGAACAGGCTCCCGTGGCCGGACGGCGAGCCCGCGCAACCGGGTGTCCGCAAGAGGTGGGTCGACACGGACGCTGACTGCGTGATCGACCAGGATGAGCGCAAAACGACGCCGGACCAGCATGACTGGCCGTCCTACGTGCAGGCGGTCGACAACAGGGGCTCGCTGTGGACCTACGCGGCCGGCGCCCTGAGCAGGTTCGACATCGAGTCGTTCGACGACAACGGCAACCCGCTGTACGGCAAGCCCCGCCTCCTCACCGTCCCCGGCTTGCCGGTGACCGCGATCCAGGGCATGCAGTACGACGACGCCACCGGCGCCATGTACCTGTACGGCCCGCGCAGCGCCGGGCCAAACCCGCGCTACATCCTGGCCCGCTACGACAAGTTCGGCACCGCCAATCAATCGCTCGCCTGGCAGCAGGACATGAACTACAAACCCTGTCCGACCGGCAACGGCGTCGACCTCTGCACGCCGTGGAGCATCGCGCTCGCCGGCGACCGGGTGTATGTCGCCGACGGCGCCAGGGAGCCCGGCGGCGCGTGGGGCAAGGTCCGGGTGTTCTCCACGACCGGCGGGGCACACCTCGGCTACCTGGACGCCGGACCGGAGGTCGCCAACATTGCGGGTTGGGTCGACATGACGGTCAGCGGCATCACGGCCACCAAGCTGCCCAGCGGCGAGCACGTGATCTTCCGCGAGGAGGTCGGCTTCGGCCGGACACTGATGTATCGCTACATGCCTCGTGCTGGGCGGTGAGTTCCCGGGCTGCGGTAACCCGGGCGGCCAGGGCCTCGACATCGGGAATGCGACCGTCGCCGACCAGGGTGGCCTCGCGCGTCATGCTGATGACCACCACCCGCGGTGGGGCGCCGGTCTGCATGTGGGTGAGGACGAGCGGACGTTGAGGGCTTTGAGGGCGTCGGCGTGCTGGACGACCTGGGTAACCTCGATGTCGGCGGCTTCGGCGGCGACGGCGTACAGCCAGTGCCCTGCCGCCACAGCCGCAGCGGTGGACTCGATGGCGCCGACCAGGCCCTAGATATCGGAACCTGCGGAGTGCCACTTGCAGTAACTGCTTGAGGGCGAGGTGAGGACAAAGCGCAGAAGCTTCGCCAAGATGCGACTCCGAGGACGGCGCGTCCGCCACATCGGAGCGCGCCGAGCGGCTTCGCATCCCGGTGCCGGGTGCGTCTGCAACCGATGGGTAGGTGCGGCGCACGACCGGTTCAACCGCAGGGTGGAGTGTATACGGTGCCAGGGAAGTATTGAGCCCACTGGTCCGGGGTGATGGGGGCGGGTGATGACAGACTGTGTCCAACGGAGTTTCTGCTATCTGGCGATCTTGGTCGACAACGTTCTAGCAGGACTCCGTTGCCCGTCTCAGGGGGTTGACACACCGCCTCACGTCTTAACTGCACGGCCTTGACGCTAGTCCAGACCACCGACACCGGCGTGGCTGAGTGCACGGCCGTGCAGGTTTCACTCAGGCCTTTACCTCCGACCAAGGTTCACTTCGGTGTTGTGGCCATCTTCGTCGTTCGCGAGCCACTGGCTGCACGGGAACTCCGCAGTGTCCCCGTTTTTCGTGATCACGACCCTGTCCAAGAAACAGCCTGGCTTGTGGCCGGAGTTGTCATGCTTGATGTTGATCGACTGCATGCGTCCGACGTCGATGAGGTCGAGAGTGAAGTGGTCGACCTTCCCTCGCTCGAAGTTATTCTCCGAGTTGTCGAGATCGGTCGGGCCGACGCTGCCGCTGCTGCCATGGATGGTGATAGATACATTCGCGTCCGTGCCGGCGTCGTCCCGGCCACCCGTGTAGACGGAAACGCGGTATTGAGAAGAAATACGGAAATTCCCCCGTTCGGTTGCCTTTGGCCGATTCCGGTGTTAAAGAAAGGCCCAACGTCGCGAGGGCCTTCTCGAACTCCGGTCGGACCCGGACTACTTCTCTCGCCGACCGCTGACGGAGCGACGGGATACCACAAGTCGCGGATCTCGTAACGGCCGTCGTTCCCGGGCCGAATCACGCGCGGCTGGGTTCCGCATCGCCCCAGGGGGCGTCGTAAATTTCCAGCGTGTCTCCGTGTCAGGCGGAGCGGTGCTCGGCGGTGCCGTAGAACGCTTCCAGATGGATCCCGATCCAGCGCGCGACAGCGGGGCGGCACCGCAACCCGACCTCGACGTCGTTGCCCTGGTTGTACAGGAAGGGGAACCGGGTCTGGTCCTCGATGAAACCCGATGGTATCTCGTCGGCGGGGATGATGGCGGGGAATGCCGATTTGTACGGCATCGCCACCCACACCTCGCCCTCCGGTAAAACCGGAAGAACCGCGGCGCGGCCGGAACGACAGCGCATGTTCCGTCCATAAGAGACACATCCCTTCGACGATGCGGCGCACGATCTGCGCTATGAAATGTCCAGGGACGCTCCATGAACGTCGAGATGTCAAGCCAGGTATAGGTTTTGCCTCGAACCGTGGGCGCACTGTCGCCGAATCGGGCGACTGCCCACTTGGAACATGGATCTTGCGCTCTGCGTCGAGGTGGTCGTTTGTTGTCTCGTTCCTGTGGCTTCTGTGGTGGTTGTGGTGGTGAGGTTGTCACTGGGTGGCGGAGTGTTCGAGCGCGCGTAGCGCCGCGCCTTGGTTCAGCCGAACATCCACGCCGCTGGTGAAGGATTCGGATCGCCTTGAGATAGTCGCGGATCGCGAAGGCGGGTAGTTTCAGCCAGTACTCACTCGGTTGAGGCGACGATGCCAGTAACGTTGACTGACAGCGCTGGCAAGAAGGCAACGCCGCCCGCCTCGTCCAAGGACTGCGGGACCACGGCTGCGAACGGACAGTGCGCCGGCTGCTCCAGGTCCGGCGCAGCAGCGCCAGACCGCCGCACCGACGAGGAACAAGCGAAACTCACGCGGATCCTCGAGCGCTGCCCCGTCCTGCCTGCCACGCGGGCATCGTGCTCGATGGGAAAGTTGTCGTGAGTGTAACGACCTTGTCGAGTTTTCGTGACTTTCGGTAACAGTGGGCCGAGACGGGCGACCTTATCGCCGGGAGGGTGCCCGATGCCTGACGTGAATCGCCTGCTTTTCCGGATGACTGAGGCCGGTGACGACGGTTTCTTGATCGCCGCCGCGCTTATCGATGAACGCGGCGAGATCGTCGGACAACAGCGGTGGGAAAGATCGCTGAGCCGGAAAGATCTGCCCGTAATCCCCGAACTCGGTGACGCCGGTGAAGCCGTGATCACGCAGGTCGGCGCCGAACTGGGAGCTCTGTTGACCGGTGGCGGATTGACGGTTGCCTGGGAGCAAGGGGCGGAACGGCTCATTTTCGACATCAGGGCCGGCGACCTCGCCGAGCTTCCCTGGGAGTTCCTCACCAATCCACGGGACAAATCTCTCTTCACCAGGAAAGAACAGCCCGCGCTGCGGGCACGGGTGCCGTACCGGCGGATGCTCGACGACGTGGACGTGCCGATCAACGTGCTGGTCGTCGTCGGTGACGACGAGGCAACGGAGATCGACTACCAAGGTGAGATCGAAGCGATCTACCGGGGCCTGCGCGGTGCGCCGTGCTGCTGGCACGTGGAAGCAGTCGTCAAACCGAGCGAGCAGCAGCTACGGGACAGGTTCGACGATGTCCGACCACAGGTCCTCCACTTCATCGGGCACGGACACACGACGGAGGGCGGCGCGGCGCTGCGGGTCATGGCGGACAGCGGCGAATGGGACCTGAACAACCGGTTCGTGGCCCGGGCGCTGGAAGGCAATACCGACCTGCGGCTGGTGGTCCTCAACGCTTGCCGCACCGCGACCGTCACGCCGGCGATGCGCGGGCTGGCGGACAGATTCCTCGAGGAGGCCTCGGCCGTCGTTTCCACCCAGGGCGATGTGACGTCCCGGGCGGCGATCGTGTTCACCGAACGGATGTACCACGAGCTGGCGCACGGGAAGGCGATCGACTCCGCCGTCGCGGCTGCCCGTGACGATGTTCAATTCACCCCGGAGCTGCCGGATTCGGCGTGGGGGCTCCCCGTCCTGCATGTGGCCGACGCCCCGGAAACGATTCTCCGCCACCGCAAGAAATGGCAGCTCGACGACGTGATCGTCAAATTCGGCGAGCTGGCCGAGGTCGTGAGCCTGGTCGATCGCACAGCGATCCGCCGCGCCGTGCACCGGCGCGACAGCGGGCTATTGCTGATCACCGGCAACAACAAGGTGGGCAAGAGCCTGGTACTGCGTTCCTATCTGCTGACCAAACTGGTCGGTGGGGCGCCGGCGGTCTATCTGAGCCTCCGGGCGAGCACCAGCACCGGTGATTTCGTCCGCGAGGTCATCCTGCAGGCGAAGCGCTGGCTCGATCCGTGGGCGGGAGAGATCTGCGACGACGCGCTGTCGGTGTTGTCCGGGCCGCCATCGGGGCCGGTCATGCTGGCCTTCCGGCCCGAAGACGCTTTCCAGGACATCGACCCGAACTACAAGATCTTGCAGGACTTCTTGAGAAGGCTCGCCCTCCACGCGCCGCTCGTGCTCGTCCTCGACAACCTCAGACGGGTTCTGGAGCGCGAGCCGTTGTTCCACGGCCTGTTGAAGCCGGCCGCCGTGCGGGAGCTCGGCGCGGTCCGGGTCGTGGCGGCGATGGACCCAAGCGATCTGAGTGACCTCGTTTCCGAAGACGCGTTGCGCCCGCGAGCGATCCGGGTCCAGCCGTTCCGGAGGAAAGACGCCGAGATGCTGGCCAGGGAGCTGGTGGCCAGGTTCCCTTTGGACCCGGGCGACGACGACGTCCAGGCCCGATGGCAACAGGTCCGTAGTGAGATGCTCGCCTGGGCGGAGCACATGGCGACCCAGGACGGTGAGTTCCTCCCGCTGGAGCTGCAGCAGCGCCGGGACTCGCTGCTCCAGGATGCGGGGTTGAAGTGAACCCATCTCACACGGTAGGGCGTGACCACGAGCTCGCGCTGCAGTTGTTCGGAACGTTCAATGAGGCGAACCGTGTCACTCTCGCCCGAGCCGCGCTGCCGCGGATGTTCGACGAGAAGACCTACGAAGCCGTATTGCGGGCCGATGGTGCGGCCGATCTCGACCGGCTGTACAAGCTTGGTGGCGTCGAAGTCTTGCCCGGGGGTGACGGCAAGTACCACATCCACGGCGGACTGCGTGACGTGGCCTGGGAATCGTGGTTCACCGGGGTGTCCGCTCGACAGGTACCGGCCGAGCTACGGGCGTTCGCGACGCGGCTCGCCGCGCACTGCGACCCGAACGACCAGTCGATCGACCGGCTGCGCGCGCTGCTGCTGGTCGACGAGGACCGCACGATGGAGGCGCTCACCGCCGACTTCGAAGCGTGCGTGCGGCGGATGGACCTCGCCGGCTGCCACAATCTGCTCGATATCCTGACCGATCCGCTTTTGCTGCCGTTCGTGGGGATGAAGCTGTCGGGAAGACGCAACGAACTCGGCCGTACCTTGGTCGCCCGAGAGTTGCACCGAGGTACGTTCCTCGGCACGGCCCGCTACCTGCCCCGCCCAGCGCTCGAGGCCGAACTCGCCCGGCTACTCGACCCCGGCCCGTACGCGTTGCGGCTGATCGGGTCCGGCGGCTATGGCAAGACGACGTTGCTGCGGTGGTTCATCTCGCGCAGGTGTGTGGAAGCCGGCGTTCCCTGCGCGCTGGTGGATCTCGACGCGCTCGATTCCGTGAACGCGGTCAGGTATCCGTTCCTGATCGCTTTGGAGATCGCCCACCAGCTCAACGGCCAGTTGACCGGCGCGCCGTTCGAGGAACTGCTGCGCGAGCACGGGTCGTACCGGAGATTGCTGACGAGGCAGGCCGGCGGCCTTGAGCCGGTGGGCCGCCCGGTGCTGGGGACCGAGACGTCGCAGGTCAGTGCCGAGGAGGTACGGGAACGGTTCCTCGCCGTGTTCGCCGATCTCCCACCGGACGAGCCGGTGGTGATCGTCGTGGACACGCTTGAGGAAGCCGCGCTCCAGCAGGAGGGTGACGTCGACGAGCTGGCGGACCTGCTCATAGGGCTGCGGCGTATGGAGGTGGTGCGGCTCCTCCTCTCGGGGCGGCGGACACGGACCGAGGACGGGATCCCCGGGTTCCGGCGGCTGGCCCGGTCGACCGCGACCTGCAAGGTCGACGCGTTCACGAGCGGTGAGAGCCGGAGGTATCTGGTCTCGACGCGCGGGATCGGCCGCGACGATCTGGTCTCGGCCATCATTCTTCGGGTTCACGGGGTTCCCTGGCAGTTGGCCCTTTACGCCGATGTCGTCAACCGATATCCCGCGATCTCGGTGGAAGACCTGAACCGGCTGGATCCTCGAGTGGCGTGGGCGGTCGACCGGGTGGTCGCCCGGGTCGGCGACGGTACGGTCCAGTGGCTGATCCGCTACGGCGCGATCCCGCGGGTGCTGAGCCGGGAGTTCACCGAGGAGGTGCTCCTGCCGCGAATCGCCGAATCCATGGCCGGTTCCGACCTGGATCGCCCCGAACGGGACCCGATACCGCCCGGTGCGGCCGCGGTGTTCCCGTCGGGGCTGTCCGACGTGGACTTCGACGGTCTCTGGGATCGGCTAGCCGGGTACGCGGCCGATTCTTCGTGGGTCTGGACGGCGCCGGGCGAAGCCGACGCCGTCCGATTCGAAGTGTCGGTGCAGGAAGCGATGCGCGCGCTGGTCGTGGCGCAGCCGATCCACAACGTGCTTCATCGCGAGGCCGTCCGGTACTACGAGTCCGTCGCAGAGCGGAGTTCCGACTGGCTGTCTCCGACCATCGAGGCGATCTACCACCGGTTCCGGCTCGACGGTATTCCGGCTGCCGAGCACTGGCACCGTGCCGTGGCCAGGGCCTGGGCAGCCAACCGGCCGGACTGGGTGATTCGGCTGAGCGAGGAACTGCTCGGCCGCGACTACCTCGACGATCGCGAACCGGTCGAGCTGACTCCCGGCCTGCCGGTCGTGGAGGAGGACGTGGTGGCCGTCGCGCACGCCGAGCGGGCCTGGGCCCTCGCGACCATCGCGCGAAGCCGTGACGCCTCCGGCGACCACACCTTGTGGAGCCGGGTCGAGCGCAGCATCGCCGCGGTCGCGAACCTGCCGATCGGTCCTGGTTCCCGGCACCGGCTCATCGGGGCCGAGGCGGCCTTGTCGATCGCCAGGAACCGGTCGGAGGAGGCTGTCCGGCTGCTGGAAGAATCGGATCTGCGAGGGGTCGACGCCGCGGGTCAGTCCTTGCTCGACCGCCTGCTCGCGGACGCGAGGGGCGCACTGGGGGATTTCGAGGGCCGCCGGGTGAGTCTCCTCGCCGCGCTGGACCATTCGCGGTCGCCGGAAACGACGGTCGAAGTCCTCGAACAGCTCGCGGAATACGAGCTCACCGTCGGTCACATCGGTCGTGCCGAGGCATGGCTCGAGCGGGCAACCACGGTGAGCGTGGCGCCGGTACCGGCAGGCTTGCAGCGCCTGCGGATCCGGGTCGCGCTGGCGTCGGGCAGGCCCGCGACCGCTCTGCACCTCGCCGGGGGCGAGGGGTTCGAACGGGAACGCGTCACGGCGCTCCTCGCGCTGGATCGCGCGCCCGAAGCGGTGTCACTGTGCACGGACGCCATGGCCGACATCGTCAGCCGGCGACGGCACGCCGATCTCCTGGTGCTCCGCGGACTCGCCCTGGCCGAACTGTTCGACGTGGACCGGGCACAGGACGACTTCCTGCGGGCGAGGTCGGAATACACCCAGTCGGCGGACAACGAGCGGGCGGCCATGGCCTGTGTCCGGGCCGCCGAGCTGATGCTGCGCAAGGTCGGCAATGTCCGGGAAGCCGGGCACCTGCTCAGCGAGGCCAAGGGGATGCCGCTGCAGCAGGGGGGCGCTGCATGGCGCGCCATGATGCTGCTGCGGGCGGAGCTCGACGAACGGAGGGGACTCCAGAACGCCGCGACCGCATGGATGGAGGAGGTCCTCGGCCGACTTGACGCGCGAGTACCACCGACCCAGTTCGCGGACGTCGTCTTCGCCGCGCTGCTTTCCGCCCCCGCGTTGACGGAGTCGTGGCTGCCGTCACTGGCCGAGCGGCTAACCGCGATCACGCCCGTGGCCGCCCGGCTCGCCGCTTTGGACGAGCTCGATCGCGCGCCACGAACACCGTGGGGAGCCCAGCTGGCCGGTCTGGTGCTCCACGAGCCGGCCGACGACAAGGAAGCGCGGTCCGACGAGCCGGCGGACAGGGCATGGCTCCAGTTGCGCCACGCGCACCTCCTGCGCTTCGCGGGGGAAGACGACCTCGCCGTCGAAGTCGCTTCCCTGGCGACGAGCGTGCTGGGCCGGAGCACCTTTCTCGCGCAGGTGAGGCTGCTCGAACTGGTGGCACAGAGCGGCAGGCCGGAGGCGGTGGTCGCCCTCAAACCGTTGTGGGAAACCGACTTCCCGCTGCTGAGTGCGGTGACGAAACTGGAACAGGCCGACCTCGTGTTCGACGCGACCTCGGCCGAGGGGCTGCGGCTGATCCTGGACCAGGCGAGCCGCGCGCTCGACGAGGGCACCCAGCGACCGACCCGATGGCGGTGGCGCCTCCTGGACCTGCGGCGCAGGCTCGCTTTGCGGGAGGGCGACGCGAGACTGGTGGAGCACTATCAGCGGCGCGCCGAAGCGGTGCTGGTCGACATTGGCGAGCGCGAGCAGCATCGCAGCGGCGATCTCACACCGGACAGGCATCGGGTCCGCCCGGAAGTGCGCTTGAACGTCGTGCTCGAGCCGTCCGGCGCACTGGTGATCTTCGCCGACGGCCGTGAGCTGCTGCGGGTGTCGGCTCAGCACGAGCTTGCCGCCGCCGTGCGGCAGGACGCCGACCGGCGGGCGAAGTCACATCTGGTCAAGTGGATCCGCGAAGCCATCCGCCGGTCGTCGGTGCTGGATCTCCGGCGGCCGCTGCGCCGCGCCGGCGCGGGCACAGGCCGTTTCGATCTGCGGATCTGCGCCGACCCGCCGCTCGCCCAGCTGCCGTGGGAACTGTTGACCGTCGAGGGAAGTCCCTTGCACGAACTTCCCGGACTGCGGGTGATGTATCGCGGTCAAGCCGCGTTGCGCGGTGACCAGATCCGGGTCCGGGTCCTGCAGGAAGCGTTGCGCGAGGCAGGTGGTGACTTCGACCCGGGGCCGCTGGACGGCTACCTCGGACCCGAGACGCAGCACGCGGTGACGTATCTGCAGTACCGGAGCGGGCTCACCGTGGACGGCGTCGCCGGTCCGGCGACCTGGCGGTCCCTGCGGGAGCGGTCAGTCGCCCGCCGGGCGCCCCACGTGGTGATCCTCGAACGCGAGCCGGAGACCGAGCTCTCCTCCGTTCGTGGGTACTCCACGGTCGGCGCCGACGACCTGGCGACGGTGTACGGTCGAGCGGGCTGGGACGTGGAGACGCTGCGCGGCGGCGACCTCCGGCTGCTGGACGCCACCGTGCCCCCGGGGCCCGTCGACGTTCTGCACGTCAACGCCTCGATGGACGTCAGCGGCTCCGTGCCCTTCCTGGACTTCGGCGCCACCAGGCTCGCCTGGTCGCAGGAACGTCCGGAGGACGTGGCCGTGAGCGTCCTGGACCACGCGCTCTACCAGCTGTCTTTGCGCGGTCACACACCTTTGGTGGTGCTGGACATCGCTGCAGCGCCTCGGTTCACCAGCGAGACCGTCCGACAGCTGTTGCTGCGCAACGATTTCGCGCACCACCTCATCACCTTGGGGAGGGCGCATTCGGTGCTGGCGACGGGACTGGCGACCGGTTCCCGCGCCGCCGAGGCTCAGACCGAGCTGGTGACCGCGTTGAGCAATCCGGGTAAGACTCCCGCCGACGTCGTCGAGGAGCTGCACGGGGCGTCGAGCGATCACCTGCGCAGGACGGCGCTGTTCACCGCCCTGCGCCCCGACCTGATGCCGCGGATCTCACCCGAACGGGAGAACCGCCGGTAGCGTCAGGTAGTGCCTGATCTCGTCGCGGACGCGTTCGTCGCCGAAATACGCACAGTGCGAGACCGAGGGAGCGTCGAGCGCGAACGGGGCGGGGACGACGAACTTGCCCGCGTTCGACATGCCGGTGAAGGGCACGACGAGGTCGTTCCCGTCGGCGAAGAGCGCGTCGACGATCGTGTCCAGCGCGCGCTGGGTCAGGGAGGCTCCGGCTGAGGGCCGGTAGTCCGACGTGATCGCGTGCACCGCGTCCATCCGGACTTCGGTGTCGTTGAGAGCCAGCAACTCCTCGTTGGCGGGGTCCATGGCCGCCAGACCGTCCAAACCGGACATGATCCCGACCGCGACTTGTTTCACCACTTCGAGCACGCCCGGCAAGGCGGCACCGCCGGCGGCGTCGGGGAGCAGCGAGAACAGATTGGTGAACGTGTCGACGAGGGAGCCGAGGTTGTCGGGACTCGCGAGTTTCGTTCCCGCGTTCGGTGAGGCGACCTGGACGAGCCTGCGGACGCTCACTCTGGCGGCCGCGGGGCGGCGGACCAGCTGCCGCGCGACCAGCCCGCCTCGCGAATGGGTCACGACGTCGAGGGTCAGCGTCCGGTCGTCCGGCAGTAAATCGAGGAGGCGGCCGGCGTTCTCCTCGGGGGTGGTCGTGACGGTCGGGTGATCGAACAGCAGGAGCCGTGTGCCGTAGTCCGCATGCCACCGCGCGAAGTCCGGACGCAGCCCGGCGAACGCTTCGGACGTGCTGAACGTGCCGTGGACGAAGACCAGGTACGGTCCGGTGCCCAGCCGCGCCAGCAGGTCGGCGTCCACGGTGGCTCCCGCGGTTCCGTCGGGATTGGCCAGGCGCAGCGCATGCGGTCGATGGCGGTCCTCCCACCAGCGCACACCCCACTCGGCCACCCGCCCCGCCACGTACTCGACAGGGAACCGGATCACGTGCAGCACCTTGCTGAGACCGAATCCGACGATGCCGCGGCTCGCGGAGCCGGCTCCGCCGATCTCGAAGCGGTCGCACGGGATGTCGAACCGCTGCTTGACGGCGGCCCGGCGGCCCCCGGCGGCTTCGGCACGGGGGAGGTGCCAACGGAGGTGCCCGGTCTCGCCATCGACTTCCAGGATCACCTGACCTTCGTCGGCACGGACGGGCGCACTGACCTCGAGCCGAAGATGCGGAGCCGTCACCGGGCCACGGGTCCGCGGAGCCGGGCCGCTTCGGCCCGCGCTCAGGCGAGGGAGATCGATCGTGGTGTGCAGCCGCATTCCGGAATCGTCGAGCGCGCTACCGAGGCGATCGGCGGCTCCGTCCGAGGCACCGGACCGGCGCAGGTACGTCTGCGGAGTGCCGCCGGCCGCGGCGCGCACCGCTGCGTCCGGCGCCCGTTCAGCTCGCCGGACCTCACCGCTGACGTTCACCGCGCGCATCCGGACACCGTTGCCGAGATCCACGGCGTTACCGGGGGAAAACCTCACCATGGCTGCCCTCTCCCTTCCAAGTGATGGCCAGTCGCGGGTGCCCGAAGAACACGTACGCGAACTGGGTGCTCGCGCCGTCGACGCCGCCGCAGCGTCGGCGACGGAGGAACGACGCGGGGGTCTCGTTGTCCGCGAAGACGTCGGAGTAGAAGTCGTCGGCGATCCGGGCGGCCACGGTGTCGTCGATCTTCCACAGCGGAGCGACGAGCCCGCCGATCCCGATCTTGATCAGCGCCGCCGCCATGCCGGCATAAGTGCCGAAGACCTGGCGTCCCTGCGCCACCTGGCAGGCGTTGAGGAACACAAGCCGCACGGGACTCGTTTCCACTCCACCGACGTCCTCCGGGGAGAGGTATTCTTCTCCGTCGATCATCATGAGGCCGTCTTCGTCGCCGGCGGCGTCGAAGTTGCCGTGCAGCGCGACGTGAAGCACGTCTGCCGTGACCTCGCCGCCCAGCGCGGCGAGGATTTTCTCGATGGTGGGCACCACTTCCACCGCGCCGTACTTCGCCTTCAATGACTTGCCTTCGGCCTCCGCCGCGGGTAGCGCGATGCCGTCCGGGTAGGTGCCGAAGACGATCGCCATCTTGGCGGCGTCGAACGCGGACGGCGGTGTGGGCGCACTGCGATTTCCGAGATAAGGCCAACGACCGAGGGTGGCCTGCGCGCCAAGCCAAGGCCTGTCGGGCGTCCAAGGTGTCGGGACCCGCGCCAATTCCCACGGGATGTAGGCGTCTTCGGTGACAAGCAGGACGGTTGGCGGGCCGCCTGCCGCTTGTGCCGCCATGTGGAGCGCGTCCCAGACCTGGTCGTGCACGAGTTCGCCGATGTGGCCTGCCACACCATTCAAATAGTGCTCGAGATGAGAGCGCCCCTCGCGCCGTTCGATCCCCCTGATGAATCGCTGCATCGCTTCCGCGGTCATTTCGTCGAGGTCGACCAGAAGGGCGTCCTCCGTGTCAGGGATCCGGGCGTGTGGTGAGCGGACGTGCCACAGCCAGCGACGTGCCGCCTGGTCACCGCCACGTATGAGATAGAGCTCGACATCGGCACGAGATCCGGCGGGGTCGAAAGACCAGCCGCCCGGCCGGGTACTGCCTGCAGAGTTGTCGTCTTGGTCCTTCCCGTCGCGGCCTGCAATGCGGATCTGCCGGGACGCGGTGCCGATCGGGACCCCGTCGGCGGCGAAAACGGCCGTGATCGTGCGGAGCCGCCGGAATGCCGGATCGTCATTTGCCTCCACCTGCATCGTGATGACCGGATGCGGACGTTCCGGGGCCACTTCGATTGTCACGGTCGACGAGCCACCGATCAGGGTGAATCCGTCGTGGAAAAGGGTGATGGTCAACGTGAACGCGTCGGACGCGACCCGGAAGGGGCCAGAGGTGGCGAGCGTCCGGTCGATTTCCGGGGAAAGGCCGATCCGGAGATCGAAGACGCCGCCGGGATCGACACTTTCCGGGCATTCCAAGAGCGGGTGCACGATGCGTACCGTGTCGCCGGCAGGATCTGCGCGACCAGAGCCGGTCCGCGGTCGTTCGCCGCGTTTCGGGAGGTCAGCGGGATACGCATTCTTGAAGATTTTCACCAGCGGTGGCTCGGCACCGGGAGTTCCGGGTGGAACGAGGTGAGCGTCGCCCAAGGTTTCGCCCACCGTGGAAAGCCAGCGAAGGACATTTACCCGGTGCGCAGGGTGTTCGGTGGCACGTCGTACGGCGACGAGCACGTCTCGTGGCCGGACCAGGGACAAGAGCCCGCCGGCCCATACCTGGTCGGTGCTCGTCACGATCGTGGCAGGACTCGTCAGCCGCGCCGTCACTGCTCTCGCACCGTCGTGGGTCAAGGCCGCGACGACTCGGCGCAGACGGTCGGTTCCGGTACGGCGGCTGCGGAAGGTCGCCGCCGTGTGCGGTTGCCGCGCCAGGATTTCGAGGAGCGTGGTCAGCAGATCTTCGCCGTCGGCCACCGAAAGCTCTCGCAATGGCGAGAGGTCGGCGGGAAATCCAGCGGGTTGGAGAAAGGTCGCGATGATCTCGACAACGAAAGGAAGCGGCTCGGGTGAAGCGGCAGACTGATCCGCCTGGACCTGCGGAGGAACCCGTTCGAGGGTTTCGGCCGCCCGCTCCGCGGCCGCTCGAAACAGCTCGTCGTCGCCGATCGCGAGCACGCGCAGGAACCGGATATCGGCGTCGTTCGCCCGCGAGGCAACCATATGGAACAAGTCGCGTTCCGGCGGCAGATGTTACGACGAACGGCGGTTTCTTGAATTGGGAAAACACGGATCGGGTTCATCTCCGCTTGGCCGCATACCGCGAATCGTGAACAGAACCCGTCGGCCCTCGCCGTAGGCATTGACCTTCTCCCGGGGCGGCAGGCGGTGCTGACCGAGCGGCACCGTCAGGGTGACGAAGCGGACTTCGAGATGAGCGGGTAGCGGGGCGCCCCGACCAGGCCGCGTTGCTCGACGAGCTCGGCGTGCCGACCTTCGCCCGCTACCGGGCGGCCGCCCAGTGGATCTCTGTCGTCGAGCCGTCGCGAACGCGATCATTCAGGGGTGACAGACGCTATAGATCAGTCCCAGGCAGTACCCGGTCCGCGACCGTCCGCATCGACCAGTGCGCCGTCGGCCGGTGCGGGGCCGGAGGGTTCTGGCTTCGAGTCCAAGCGGGAGAGCGCAAGCCCAGGAGTCCCACGCCACCGTGACGACCTTGCCGGCCACGGACCAGACAATCCACTTTGGACTGGATAGACCCTCGGTGATTATATTACTCGCGGGCTGACGCGCCGCTGATCTGCGCAAACGAACAGGAGCGCGGGACAGATCGTAAGCCGTGTCCCGCCTTCGCGTCTCAACGGGCCGGTGTCGAATGGCCGATCATAGTTCGATTTTGCCTGAAGAGGCACTTTCGATGGTGTGTGCGACGAGAACTGCGAAGGTCCATTGTAGAGTCCGAAATCGAGCCGATCGCGCCAAATCCTTGTGGTAATCTGATTGCAGAGGCGGTACTCCGTGGGAACGCTCAGGTGCGGCCTCAAACTCACCCATGACGGTTGCATCGCGGTCATCGCGGAGAATGAGCTGCTCTTCTCCGTCGAAGCCGAGAAGATCGCCAACCGCCCTCGCTACTCCCGGTTGAACTCCGTGTCGGACCTTCGGGAGTTGTTGCACGCCAATGGTATCGGCCCGAAAGACCTCGCCGCCGTCGCGGTCGATGGCTGGTTCCGCAAGAACGGGGAGAGCCAGGTCACACTGACCGACGCGCACGGTGACACCCATGCCCTCGACGTCGCCGACTACCATGACCACCCCGGCACGGACCTCGACACGTTGATCGGGGTCCTGGGCAAGGCGGACATCTTCGGTGACGGAGCACGCGAGTTTCGCAGCTGCACGCACACTACGGACCACGCGCTGGCCGGCTACTGCTCCAGCCCGTACGCCGCTGCCGGTGAGCCGAGCCTCGTCGTCATCTGGGACGGCGGCACAGCGCCGTGCCTGTACCACTTCACGCTCGATGGACCCGCGCTCCGCCCCCTCCGGTACCTGACGCCCGTGCTCGGACTGCTGTACCCGGTCTTCGCGTCAAACCTCGCGCCCTTCAGCGGGTCGAAGCAGGATCGGGAGAGCCTGCTGCTGTCGGTCTCCGGCAAGGCCATGGCCTACGCGGCACTGGGAAAGCCGTCACCGGAGCTGGTCTCCGTGATGGAACGGACCACCCGGCTGGTTCCTCCGTCCGATGTAGTCGGTCTGGAGCGGTGGACCAGGAAGGTGCTGACCAGTCCCGAGGCAGAGGGCCTCTCAGACGCGTCGCGGATGGCATCCCTGGAGGAGTACCTCGGACGGACGCTCGTCACAGCGCTGGAGACCTTCCTGAGGGAGCAGCCCGAGTACCGCGGACTGCCGCTGTGCTGTTCGGGAGGCAGCGCGCTCAACATCAAGTGGAACGCTCGCCTGCGCGCGAGCGGACTCTTCGCGGACGTGTGGGTGCCGCCGTTCCCGAACGATTCCGGCTCGGCCATCGGTGCCGCGTGCGGCGAGATGATCCGCCACACCGGTCGCTCCGCCCTGCGGTGGTCCGCCTTCGCCGGCCCCGAACTCGCACCGATGGCAGAGATCCCGCCCGGCTGGAGCGCCACTCCCTGTTCCGTCACCGAACTCGCGGCACTGCTCGTCGCAGAGGGAGAACCGGTCGTGGTGCTGACCGGTCGCGCCGAGATCGGTCCGCGAGCACTCGGCCACCGCAGCATCATCGCGCCGGCCACGACTGAGGCGATGCGGGACCGGCTCAACGACATCAAGAAACGGGAGCCCTACCGCCCCGTCGCGCCCATCTGCCTGGAGAGCCAGGCGCCGAAGGTCTTCGCGCCGGGCACCCCCGACCCGTACATGCTGTTCGACCACCAGGTGCGCCCGGCGTGGCGCGGCAGGGTGCCCGCCGTGATGCACGTCGACGGCAGCGCGCGGCTGCAGACCGTCGGCCCGGGCGATCACGTGATCTTCGCGCTGCTGACCGCCTACGAGGCCCTCACCGGCGTTCCGGTTCTGTGCAACACCAGCGCCAACTTCGAGGGATCCGGTTTCTTCCCGGACGTCGAGTCCGCCCTGCGGTGGGGACGCACGCGCTTCGTCTGGTCCGACGGCGTCCTCCACACCGCGACGACGAACGGGGGAGTGAGGTGACCGGCCAGCAGGACGAGCTCGTCCGGCTCTCCCAGGCGATGCGCGGTCCGGACCCGTACGCCGTGCTCGCCGACGTCCGCGAACGGTCACCGCTCGCGCTGTCGGACGGCCTGGTGGTGACGGGCCGGTACGCCCACTGCTCCCGCCTCCTGCGGCATCCCCGGGCCAGCAGCGGATGGGACCGAGCCCGGATCAGCCAGGGCACGCGACCGGCCAGCCGGAACTTCCTGATGCTCGATCCTCCCGACCACACCCGGCTCCGCCGGCTCGTGACGAAGGCGTTCACACCACGGGTGGTGAGCCGACTCGAGCCGGTGATCCAGGAGGAAACCGACCACCTGCTGGACGAGATCCCGGGCGGCGGCCAGGTCGACGTGGTCGCCGACCTGGCCTCGCCACTGTCCATGTCGATCGTGTGCGGTCTGCTGGGCGTGCCGGAGGCGGACCAGCCGTGGCTGCGGGAGCAGGCCGCACCGCTCGCCCAGCAGCTCGACCCGCTCCCCTTGCGGCACAACGACTCCCCGGCGGAGGTCGGGACGGTGCGCGCGGGCGTCATCCGCTACTTCGCCGGGCTTGTCGAACGTCGCCGCACCACCCCGGCCGACGACCTGATCAGCCACCTCATCGCGGTCCAGGCCGACGGAGACCAGCTCACACCGAGCGAACTGATCTCCACGTGCATCCTGTTGCTCAGCGCGGGTCACGACACGTCGGCGGGTCTCATCGGCAACGGCGTGCTGGCCATGATGACCAACGCGGGTCAGCAGGAGCTTCTGGCGAACGAGGAGGACCACGCGCCGAAGTTCGTGGAGGAAGTGCTCCGCTACGACCCACCCGTCCAGCTCGTCACCAGGGTCGCCACCGCGGAGATCGACCTCGACGGGTTCACCGTCGCCAAGGGCGACCTGGTCCTGATGCTGATCGGCGCGGCCAACCGCGATCCGGAGGTCTTCCCATCACCGGACGCGTTCGATCCGGACCGCGACCGCACGTCGTCACACCTCGGTTTCGCGGCGGGCCTCCACTTCTGCCTCGGTGCGGGCCTGGCTCGGCTGGAAGCCGCGATCGCGCTGCGGACGATCGCCCGGCGACTGGTGGGTCCGAGCCCGCACCCGCGCGGACCGCTCCGTCGAACGACCTTCAGCCTGCGCGGACCGGAAAGTCTCCCGATTCGCGTGCGAGCCCTGCGTGGAAGGACACAGCGGTGAGTCTCACCGAACTCTTCAGATCCCATGTCACCGCCCATCCCGGCGCGGAAGCGCTCGTGATGGTGTCGGACACCGGTTCCAGTTCTCTGACCTACGGCGAGCTCGACGCCCGGGCCGCCGCGGTCGCGGGCCAGTTGCTGCGCACGTGTCTCCCCGGTGACCGCGTGCTACTGCTCCACCCGTCCGGTCCGGAGTTCGTCGCCGCCTACCTCGGCTGCCTCTACGCGGGCGTGATCGCCGTACCCGCGCCTTTCCCCGGCAGGCGGGAGAACCGGCAGGAACGACGACGTCTCACCGGGATGGTCGCCAACGCTGGCGTGTCGCTCGTGCTCAGCAGCCGACGGGAAGTGGGCACGGTGGCGGAGTGGCTGACCGAGGAGGGCCTGGACGGACTGCGTTGCGAGGCTAGTGACGACCCCGGTGGCCCCGCCGTGCACCAGGTGTTCGGCGCGCAGGACGACACGATCGCTTTCCTGCAGTACACGTCGGGCTCCACCGGCGAACCGAAGGGAGTCGTGCTCACCCACGGCAACCTGACCAGCAACATCGCCGGCATGGCGCAGATGCTCGACGTGCCGACCTCGCGCCTGAGGGTGTGCAGCTGGCTTCCGCTGCACCACGACATGGGACTAATCGGAACGGTGCTTTACCCGTTGGCGCACGGTGGCACCGCCGTCCTGCTCGACCCCTCGGCGTTCCTGCGCAAGCCCTTCCTGTGGCTGAGCACGATGGACCGCTTCCGGGCGAA
The DNA here is from genome assembly GCF_042647925.1 of Amycolatopsis speibonae. Lineage (NCBI taxonomy): Bacteria > Bacillati > Actinomycetota > Actinomycetes > Pseudonocardiales > Pseudonocardiaceae > Amycolatopsis > Amycolatopsis speibonae. Next base: position 72,730 of record NZ_JBHRWK010000160.1, on the reverse strand, counting down.
CGTGACCGCCGCGCCGAGCTTCGCCTACGCGCAGTGCACGGAGAGGGTCACCGACGCCCAGCTGGCGGCGCTCGACCTCAGCCACGTCGAGCGCCTCGGCAACGGCGCAGAGAAGATCGACCCGGCGGTCATGAAGGACTTCCTGGACCGGTTCGCGCCGACAGGGTTGCGGCGCACCGTCTTCGGGCCCTCGTACGGTCTGGCGGAGGCGACGCTCGCCGTCGCGGTAAAGGCCGGCCACGACCCCGACGTCGAGCACTCCTCGGTCAGCTGCGGTGCCGCGCCGTTCTTCGACCTGCGCGTCGTCGACCCGGTGACCCACGAGGTCCTGGGCAGCGACCGCGAGGGCGAGATCTGGCTGAGCGGTCCGAGCGTGTCCTCCGGTTACTGGCAACGGGAGGACGACACCCGCACTACGTTCGGCAACTTCACCGCGGACGGCGATGGCCCATTCCTGCGCACGGGCGACCTCGGCGTGCTGATCGAGGGCGAGGTCCACGTCAACGGACGAATCAAGGACGTGATCGTCGTCAACGGCCAGAAGATCTTCCCGCCGGACGTCGAGCACGAACTCCGGGCGCAGCACCCGGAACTGACCGGTGTCGGCGCGGTCTTCACCGTTCCCGCGGCCGGGGGGCGCAAGCAGCTCCCGGTGGTCATCGTCCACGAAGTCCTGGAGGACGCCGGTGGACTTCCCGCGCTCGCGCAGGACGTCCTGCACACCGCCGCCAAGGAGTTCAGCGTGGCCGTCGACTCCGTCGTGTTCGTGCGTCCCGGCTCGATTCCCCGCACCAGCAGCAACAAGGTCAACCGTCCGGAGGCCCGCGCCCTGCACCTGGCTGGGGCCCTGGACCCGATCTACGGATGGAAGCCGTGAACGACGACTCGCGGACCATGCGGTTGTGGCTGGCCGAACGCGTCTCCCACCGCACGGGAGCTGACCTCTCGCGAATCCACGACGACGTCCCCCTCACCTCCTACGGTCTCGACTCCGTGGCGGCGGTGACGATCGTGGTCGACATCGAGGAGCGGTACGAGATCGTCCTCGATCCGGAAACCCTCTGGGACTACCGCACGATCGACGAGCTGGCGGACCTCGTCACCGCCCGGTTGAACGGCACGGACCTGCCATGACCGCCGAGCCGATCGCGATCCTGGGCATGGCCTGCCGCTACCCCGGCGGCGTCGCGTCCCCCGAGGACCTGTGGGACCTGGTCTCCACCGGGGTGGACGCGATCGGCGAGCCTCCCGCGGACCGCGGCTGGAGCCGCGCTCCGGGCGTGGGCGGGTTCCTCCGCGGCGCCGGTGACTTCGACGCGGACTTCTTCTCGATCAGCCCTCGCGAGGCGCTGGCGATGGACCCGCAGCAGCGGTTGCTGCTCGAAACCAGCTGGGAGGCCTGGGAAAGGGCCGGGATCGACGCGTCGGCACTGCGCGGTTCCGACTGCGGAGTGTTCGTGGGCGCCGCCGCACAGGACTACGGACCCGCGCTGGACGACCCGGCGGAGCGGGGGAGCGGGCACCGGTGGACGGGTACCTCCCCGGCCGTCGCGTCCGGTCGGCTGTCCTTCTTCTACGGACTGCGAGGTCCCGCGCTTACGGTCGACACCGCGCAGTCGTCGTCGCTGGTGGCACTTCACCTGGCCTGTCAGGCACTGCGCGCAGGAGAGTGCTCGACCGCTCTGGCGGCCGGAGCCGCCGTGATCGGCGACCCCGGTGTGTTCGCCGAGTTCGGCAAGCTCGGTGCGCTGGCCCTGGACGGTCGCTGCAAGCCGTTCTCGGCCCACGCCGACGGCACGGTGTGGGCGGAGGGCGTCGGAGTCCTCGTGCTGCGGCGGCTCGTGGACGCCCAGCGCGACGGCGACCCCGTGCTGGCAGTGATCCGCTCGTCGGCGTTGTCGCACGACGGCGCGAGCGAACGCCTGACCGTTCCCAACGGTGCCGCACAAGAGCAGGTGGTGCGCCGGGCGCTCCAGCTGGCCGGCCTCGTTCCGTCCGATGTGGACATGGTCGAGGCGCACGGCACGGGCACCGCGATCGGGGACCTCACCGAGGCACAGGCGCTGAAGGCCGTGTACGGCCACGACCGCGCGCAGCCGCTGCGGATCGGGTCGCTGAAGTCCAACGTCGGGCACGCGCAGGCCGCGGCCGGAGTGGGTGGCGTGATCAAGGCCGTCATGGCGTTGCGTGCTGGGATCATGCCGAAGACGCTGCACGTCGAGGCGCCCTGTTCGGAGGTCGACGGGTCCATCGTGTCGGTGCTGGCGGAGCAGATCGCCTGGCCGGAACTCGGCCGCCCCCGGCGTGCGGGGGTGTCCTCGTTCGGCATCAGCGGCACCAACGCGCACCTGATCGTCGAGCAGGCCTCGCCCTCACCGCCGTCCGGGACCAGGCCGGCCGGGCGGGTGCCATGGACCGTGTCCGCGAGGACGGCGGCGGCCCTGCGCGCCAGAGCCGCGCAACTCGTGACCTATGTGGACGAACGGCCGGATCTCGACGTCCGCGCCGTGGCGTGGACGCTTGCCACGGGCCGAGCGGCGCTGCCACATCAGGCGGTCGTGCTGGCCGACGACCTGGCGGGCTTCCGCGCGGGCCTGGAGGCGTTGGCGCACAACAGGCGCGCGGACAACGTTGTCCAGGGCGTGCCGGGCACGGAGGAGCTGGAGCCCGTTCTCCCACGGCTCGGTGACCTCCCGACGTACCCGTTCGAACGCGAGCACCTCTGGCTGCCGAAGACGTCGGACGACCCGGTCGCGGTCGTGGCGATGTCCCTGCGCCTGCCGGGCGGCGTCGACACGCCCGAAGCGTTGTGGGACCTCATGGCCGCCGGACGGGACGTCATGTCGGACTTCCCTCGTGACCGGGGCTGGAACCTCCACACGCTGAAGTCCTACGTGCGGACCGGCGGTTTCCTCGGCGACATCGGTTCGTTCGACGCGTCCTTCTTCGGGATTTCGCCGAAGGAGGCGCTCGCCATGGATCCCCAGCAGCGGATCCTGCTCGAACTGAGCTGGGAGGCGCTGGAACGGGCGAGCATCGACCCGACGAGCCTGCGCGGCAGCACCACCGGCGTCTACGTGGGCATGATGGAGGGCGACTACGCCTCGAACGCGTGGGCGGACAACGACGAACTCGGCGGCTACGTCGGCACCGGCAACTACCTGAGCGTCGCCTCCGGCCGCATCGCCCACATCCTCGGACTCGAAGGTCCGGCGCTGACCATCGACACCGCGTGTTCCTCGTCCCTGGTCGCACTGCACCAGGCATGCAGGGCGCTGCGCAGTGGCGAGTCCGACCTCGCGCTGGCCGGGGGAGCGACGATCATGTCCGCTCCGAAGATCTTCATCGACTTCTCCCATCAGCGCGGGCTCGCCCCGGACGGCCGCTGCAAGCCGTTCTCCGCCTCCGCCGACGGCACCGCGTTCGCCGAGGGCGCCGGGATGCTGGTGCTGGAACGTCTGTCGGACGCACGCCGCCACGGACATCCGGTGCTCGCCCTGGTGCGCGGCTCGGCCGTCAACTCCGACGGGGCCAGCAACGGGCTGACCGCACCGAGTGGCCCGGCCCAGGAACGTGTCGTCACCAGGGCGCTGGCCGACGCACGTCTCACCGCGGCGGACGTCGACGCCGTGGAAGCGCACGGCACCGGAACGAAGATCGGCGATCCCGTCGAGGCGCGAGCACTGCTCGCCACCTACGGCAGCGCGAGGCTTCCCGGCCAGCCGCTGCACCTGGGCTCGCTCAAGTCCGTCATCGGTCACACCCAGGCCGCGGCCGGGGTCGCCGGTGTGATCAAGATGGTCCTCGCGATGAGCAAGGGTGTTCTCCCCGCCAGCCTGCACATCGACGACCCCACACCGCACGTGGACTGGTCTTCCGGAACGGTGTCGCTGCTCACCGAGGCGAGGCCGTGGCCGGTGGTGGGCCGGGCGCGGCGTGCCGCAGTGTCCGGGTTCGGGATCTCCGGCACGAACGCGCACGTGATCCTGGAAGCGGCACCACCTCCACCGGACGACCACCAGCCCGCACCTGACCACGTACTGGCGTGGCCCCTGTCCGCCCGAAGCCAGGAAGCTTTGCGGGCACAGGCTTCCCGGTTGCTGGATCGGGTGAACCATGACCCGGCGGACATCGCGCACACGTTGGCGCTAGGGCGTGCGCATCACGAGCACCGCGCTGTCGTCGTGGGACAGGACCTCGGCCAGATCACCGAGGCACTCGCCGCGTTGACCGGCGGTCACGAGCACCCGGGACTGGTCCGGGGTGTGGTCACCGGTAGCGAGCCCAAGACGGCGTTCGTCTTCCCCGGACAGGGGTCGCAGTACCGGGGCATGGCCCGCGGGCTGCTGAACGGCACGGGAAGCGCCTCGCACGTGTTCCGTCGGCACGTCCACGCGTGCTCCGCCGAGCTCGCGTCGTTCGTGGACTGGTCGCTGGTGGAGGTCCTCGAGCAGCCACCCGCCGAGTTCGAGCGCGCCGACGTCGTCCAACCGGCGCTGTTCGCGGTGATGACCGGCCTCGCGGCGGTGTGGCGTCACCACGGCATCCAGCCGGACGCCGTGGTCGGCCACTCCCAGGGCGAGATCGCGGCGGCGTACGTCTCAGGAGCGCTGAGCCTGCGCGACGCCGTCAAGGTCGTGGCGCTGCGTGCCCGCGCTCTGGCCTCCCTCGCCGGTACCGGGACGATGGCGCAGATCACTGCGCCGATCGAAGTCGTCGAGACGCTGCTGGCGCGGACGTCGCTCAGCATCGCGGCGGTCAACGGACCCTCCGCGGTCGTCGTCTCGGGGAACATCGGCGAGATCGACCGGCTCATGGCCGACTGTGACCACCGCGGCGTCCACGCACGCCGGATCCCCGTCGACTACGCCTCCCACTCAGCTCACGTGGACGCGCTGGAGGACGAGATCCGGTCGCTGCTCGCGGACGTCGAGCCGCAGGACAGCGGCATCGAGTTCTACTCGGCGATGAAGGGCGCCGCGATCGACACGGGACAGCTCGACGGGGAGTACTGGTACCAGAGCCTGCGCCAGCCGGTGAACTTCCTCCAGGCGACACGTGCCCTGGCCGACAACGGCTTCGGACTCTTCCTGGAGTGCAGCCCGCACCCCGTGCTGGCAGCCGCGCTCACCGAGTCCGTCGAGGAGACGGGAGACGCCCGGATCGTCGGGACCCTGCGCAGGAACTCCGACGACGAGGTCGAGCTGGCGAGGAATCTCGCCGCACTGCACGTCAGCGGCAAAACGCCCGACTGGCACACGGTCGGGCCGGCGGGGCGTTTCGTCCCGCTGCCCACCTACGCCTTCGACCGGCGGAGGTACTGGAAGCGTCCGGGCTCGGCGAACGCCGACCACGGGAGACTGGGACAGGAACCGGCCACGCATCCGATGCTCGGTGCCGTCGTGGAACTGCCGGACGGTGGTGTGTGCTTCACCGGCCGCATCGGTCTGGAGGACTTCCCCTGGCTGGCCGACCACGCCGTCGCAGGCGTCCCGGTGCTGCCGGGAACCGCGTACCTTGACCTCGCCCTGCACGCCGGACGCCGCGCGGGCGCGTCCCAAGTGGACGAACTGGTCGTGCTCGCGCCACTCGTGCTGCGAGAGAGCGACGTTCACGAACTCAGGGTCCTCGTCGCGAAGCCCGGTGACGACGGCCGCCGCGAGCTGACCGTCCACACCCGGTCCGGGCGGGCGTGGACACTGCACGCCTCGGGGGTCCTGAGCGCGGGCCCGGCCACACCGGTCGGCACACCACCCCCACCCGGCGCGGCGGTTCCGCTCGATCACGCCTACGAACGCCTGGCCGCCGCCGGGTTCGCCTACGGCCCCGCGTTCCGGGGAGTCCAGGCGTTGTGGCGGGAGGGCGACGACCTGCACGCCGAGGTCGCACTACCGGGGGACGCCGGCGCGTTCGGCATCCACCCGGCACTGCTGGATGCCGTCCTCCACGCGTCAGGACTGGTCCCGGACGGGCTGCTCACCCGCGGCGGCGAGCTGAACCTGCCGCACTCGTGGGAGCAGGTCTCGTTGCACTCCACCGGACATCGCGTCGTCCGGGCCGACCTCGCGCTCCTCGGAGACGACCGCGCCCGCGTCACCGTGCTCGGTGCGAACGGCGAGTTGGTCCTGACCGCCGGCTCGATCTCCTTCCGCCCGATCGGGCGCGCCGCGCTCGCCCGGCTGGCCGCTGCCGACGACTGCCGACACGAGCTCCGGTGGATCCCGGCCGAGGACCCGGGTCTCGTCGCCGCAGGGCACCTGACGAAGGTGGTCGCCATGGACGGTGACGTCCACGACGTGCTGGTCCTGGTGCAGGATTTCCTCGCCGACGACCACCTCGCGGCGACGAGGCTCGTGCTGACCACCAGGTCGGCCGTCATGACCGGACCCGCCGACGCCGCCCCGGACCTCGACGCCGCGGCTGTGTGGGGCCTGGTGAAGTCGGCCCAGGCGGAGCACCCCGGCCGCCTCGTGCTGGTCGACCTCGACGAGCGGCCGTCCTCCGTCCTCCCCCGTGCGATCGACTCCGGCGAGGAGAGGTTCGCGGTGCGCGGCGGAACCGTGTTCGTGCCGCGACTGGTCCCCGTGCCGCTCCACACCGCCGAGTCCACAGTGGACCTGGACGGTGCGGTGCTGATCACCGGCGGTACCGGCACCCTGGGCAGGATCGCCGCGCGTCACCTGGCCACCAGGCACGGAGTTCGGCACCTGGTCCTCCTCAGCCGCAGCGGACCCACCGCGCTGGGCGCGCACGAGTTCGAGGCGGAACTCGCGGAGCTCGGCTGCACCACGTCGACCGTCGCCTGCGACGCCGCGGACGCCGACGCCTTGGCGGCCGTGCTCGACGCCATCCCCGCCGACCGCCCGCTGAAGGCCGTGCTCCACACGGCCGGAGTCCTCGACGACGCGTCGATCGGCAACCTCACCCGCGAGCAGGTCGCCGCGGTCATGCGGCCCAAAGCCGAAGCCGCGTGGAACCTCCACGTCCTCACCCGGTACCTCGGCCTGTCCGCCTTCGTGCTCTACTCCTCGGTCGCCGGTGTGCTCGGCACGGCCGGGCAGGCGGGCTACGCCGCGGCGAACTCGGTGCTGGACGCGCTCGCACTGCGCCGCCGTGCCGAGGGCCTCCCGGCGACCTCCCTGGCCTGGGGCTACTGGGCCGAGGAGAGCGGGATGACCGGTCACCTGACCGCCACCGACCTCGCCCGCCTGAACCGCGACACCAGCCTGCTCCCGCTGAGCACCGCGGACGCCCTGGCCGTTCTGGATGACGCGCTGCTGCACCCCGTCCCGGCACTGGTGGCCGCACGCTTCAGCCGACCGGCGAGCGCACCACGCCCGCCGGAACCTCCGGCTGCCGGGCCCGTCGTGCGGAGGCTGGCGTCGATGACCAAGGCGCGCCAGCAGAACGAACTGGTGCAACTGGTCCGCACACACGTCGCGTTCGTGCTCGGCCACACGAGCTCCGGCGCCATCGACCAGAACTCGTCGTTCCGGGCGCTGGGCTGCGACTCGCTCGCCGCGGTGGAGGTGCGGAACAGGATCGCCGCCGCCACCGGTCTCCGGCTGCCCGCGACGCTGGTCTACGACCATCCGACACCACTGGCCCTGGCCACCCACCTGCGCACGAAGCTGGCCGCGGAGGACGACACCGCGACCGCCCTGAGCGCACCTCACCCCGCGACCGTCGAGGACCGCATCACCGCGGTGAGCGACGAGGAGCTGTTCCAGCTGATCGACGAGGAACTCTGATGCCCGAGGACCAGAAGCTCGGCGCGTACCTGCGCCGCGTGACCGCCGAACTGTTCGAGACCCGCGCCCGGTTGCGGGAAGCCGAGGGCCGGCAGCACGAGCCCATCGCGATCGTGGGCGTCGGCTGCCGGTATCCCGGGGGAGTGACCTCACCGGAGGACCTGTGGGAACTGGTCTCCGCTGGCCGTGACGCGATCTCGGACTTCCCGGACGACCGCGGCTGGGACACGTCCCGCACCTCCTCCAGAGGAGGTGGCTTCCTCCACGACTCGGCGTCGTTCGACCCGGAGTTGTTCGGGATCTCGCCGAGGGAAGCGCTGGCGACCGACCCGCAGCAGCGGTTGATGCTGGAGGTGGCGTGGGAGGCCCTGGAACGGACGGGCATCGATCCGCACTCGTTGCGGGGGTCGAACACCGGCGTCTTCACGGGCGTCGGGCACAGCGACTACGGCGCGCGGTACCTCGCGAGCGGAGCCGACGGCGGAGAGCTGGAGGGCTATCTCGGCAGCGGCAGCGCGCACAGTGTCGTGTGCGGACGGATCTCCTACACGTTCGGTCTGCACGGCCCGTCGGTGACCGTCGACACAGCTTGTTCCTCCTCGTTGGTGGCGATGCACTGGGCCATGCGATCACTGCGGTCGGGGGAATGCGATCTCGCACTGGCGGGCGGGGTGACCGTGATGTCGACGCCCGCGATCTTCGTCGAGTTCTCCCGGCAGGGAGCGCTGTCCGCGGACGGCCGGTGCAAGTCGTTCGCGAAGGCTGCGGACGGCACGGGCTGGTCGGAAGGCGCCGCGTTACTGGTGCTGCAACGCCTTTCGCAGGCCCAGGAGCAGGGGCGCCACATCTGGGGAGTGCTGCGAGGCAGCGCCGTCAACCAGGACGGGGCGTCCAACGGGCTCACCGCTCCGAGCGGACCCGCGCAGGAGCGGGTGATCCGGTCGGCGTGGGCGGACGCCACCGTGCCCGGCGACACGGTCGACGTGGTCGAGGCGCACGGCACCGGTACGCGCTTGGGAGATCCCATCGAGGCCCAGGCACTGCTGGCCACCTACGGGCAGGGCCGTGACGAGCCGGTGCTGCTCGGGTCGGTGAAGTCCAACATCGGGCACACCCAGGCGGCGGCCGGCGTGGCGGGCGTGATCAAGATGGTCATGGCCATCCGGCACGGTGTCGTACCCGCGTCGCTGCACGTGGACGAACCGACGCCCGAGGTGGACTGGGAGGCCGGGGCCGTGCGGGTCGCGGATCGGACCGTACCGTGGCCGCACACCGGGCACCCGCGCCGGGCCGGGGTCTCCTCGTTCGGCGTCGGTGGAACCAACGCGCACGTCATCGTCGAGCAGGCTCCTGAAGCCGACACCACGACAGCGTCCCAGGTCCCCGGCACCGCGCTCGTCCCGTGGATCATCTCGGGAACTTCACCGCAGGCCGTTCGCGCTCAGGCTGGTCGGCTCCTGGGCGCGCTCGCCCTCCAGCGCGACTGGTCGGTCGCGGAGGTGGGCCGGTCGTTGCTCGACACGCGGGCTACGCTCGGCTGCCGTTCGGTGGTGCCGGCAGCGGAGGCCGACGAAGCGTTGCGCGGGCTGGAAGCGCTGGTGGCGGGCTCCGTCGACGTGGTCCCGGCCGGAACGACCAAGCCCGGTCTCGGGTTCGTCTTCAGCGGCCAGGGATCGCAACGGCTGAGCATGGGCCGCGAACTGGCCGAGGCGTTCCCGGTGTTCGCCGAGGCGTTCGGCGAGGTGTGCGCCCTGATGGCCGAGTTGGGCGGGACACCGGGACTGAGGGACGTGGTCTGGGGTGATGACGCATCCACTTTGGACCGCACGCCGCACGCTCAGGCCGGGTTGTTCGCGTTCCAGGTGGCGCTGGTACGCCTGCTCGACTCCTGGGGCATCAGGCCCGACCACGTGATGGGCCACTCGCTGGGCGAGGTGACGGCGGCCTACGTGGCAGGCGTGTGGTCGCTGCCCGACGCGTGCCGGGTGGTGGGTGCGAGGGGCTGGTGGATGAACCGCGCGCCCGGTGGCGCCATGGCGTCGATCAAGGCTTCCGTCGCAGAGGTGGAAGAACTGCTGACCGGCACGTCGCTGACCATCGCGGCGGTCAACGGACCTTCGTCCGTGGTCGTGTCGGGACCAGTCGGCGAGGTGGGAGCGCTGGTGGAGTCGGGGGCGCGGGTCCGGCGACTGCGCGTGAGCCACGCCTTCCACTCGCCGTCGATGGACTCGGTGCTGGCCGGCTTCCAGGACGATATCCGCGAGGTGGTCTTCCACTCGCCTCAGATCCCGGTGATCACAGGCGGGGACGCCGGACGACTCACCGAGCCGTCCTACTGGGCCGGGCACATCCGTGCCACTGTCCAGTTCGGACGGTGCGTCGAGGAGATGCTGGGCACGGGGGCCGGGCAGGTCCTGGAGATCGGCCCGGACGGAACGCTCACCTCACTCGTCGCTGCCGCGGTGGAGGACGGACAACAGGCGGTGGCGGCGATGCGTGCCCGCCGCCCGGAGCCGGAGGAACTGCTCTCCGCGGTGGCGCGGCTGTTCGCGCACGGCACCCCTGTCGACTGGCGCTCCTGGTTCTCCGGTGACCCGGCGCGGACCGTGGACCTCCCGACCTACGCCTTCCAGCGGCGTCGGTACTGGCTCGACGCCCCGAAGGCAGCGAGCTCGTCGTCGGCGGTAGGGCTGGAGCCCGGCGACCACCCGCTCCTGTTCGCGCGGCTGGAGACCGGTGAAGAAGGCGTCACGGTGTTCGCGGGGCGCTGGTCGCCGGACGACCAGTCCTGGATCGACGATCACCGCGTCGCGAACCGCACCGTCGTCCCCGGCACGACCTTCGTCGAGCTGGCGCTGCACGTGGGCCGGGTGACCGGCTTCCCGTTCGTGCAGGAGCTGGTCCACCACGTTCCCCTGGCGCTGGACCGTCCTGCCGCCATGCGGCTGCGGCTCGAACCCGCGAGCGCGGACGGCCGGAGAGGCCTGTCCGTGCTCGCGAGGTTCACCGACCACGAACCCTGGGTGTGCCACACCACCGGCACGATGTCCCGGCTTCCCGAAGGTCCCGCGTCGGACCGGTTCGCGTTCGCCGCAGCGCAATGGCCACCGCCGGATACCCAGGAGCTCGACCTGGCCGGCCTCTACACCGAGGACGCACGGGCGGTGGGCTTCGACTACGGACCGACGTTCCGAGGTGTCACCGCCGCCTGGTTCCGGGGCCGGGACCTCTACCTCGAGATCACCCCGCCCGAACGCCTCGTCACCTCGGGCTACGGCCTTCATCCCGCGTTGCTCGATGCCGTGTTCCACCCCGGACTCCTGGCGAGGGGCCCGATCGCCGTCAGCGAGCCGCTCCTGCCGTTCGCCTGGTCCGACGTGCGGTTGCACCAGTCGGGCGCGACCAGCCTGCGCGTGCACGTCGCGTGGCACGACGACCGGCTTTCGATCACCGTGGCCGACGACGAAGGCGATCCCGTGCTCGGTGTCGGCTCGCTGGTGCCGCGACCGCACGACCTCACCCGTACCGCATCGCGTGCCGCCACATCGCTGTACCGCCTCCGGTGGATGGGCGTTCAAGACGAACTGCCGATGACCTCTTGCACCTGGTACCCGCCTGCTGCCGATCCTTTCGGCCTGGCGCCGCACCTGGCGGAGGCCGGATCGGCCGGCAGGGGACCGGCGGTTCACCTGCTGTGCGTCGAGGGCGGTGCCGATCCCGGTGCCTGCACGGTGGACACGTTGCACGCGGTCCGGCAATGGCTGAACACCACCGAGGACCCGAGCGCGCGCCTGCTGGTCGTGACAAAGGGCGCCGTCGCGGCGGACGGGCCGGCGCGCGACCTGGCAGCGGCGGCGGCGCGCGGTCTGCTGCGCAGTGCGCAGACCGAGAACCCCGGCCGCATCACGCTTCTCGACCTCGACGACGGCACTGGAGTCGTCCGGGCGCTGCGGTTCGCCGCCACGACCGCCGAGCCCGAGGTGACCCTGCGCGCCGGCCGGCTGCTGGTGCCCAGGCTGGCGACGACACCCCCGGCGCCGCCGAACGAGGTCGATCCGAGCGGTACCTTCCTCATCACCGGCGGCACCGGTGCCCTCGGCGGCGTGCTCGCCAGGCACCTGGTCGCGACGCACGGAGTCCGTTCTCTGGTGCTGGCGAGTCGCCGCGGCACCGGCGCCGCGGGACTGCGAGAGGAACTCGAGGCGCTGGGAGCCAAGGTAACGTTCGTGAGGTGTGACGTGTCGGACGCCGTCGCCCTGGCCGGCCTAATCGAAGCACTGCCGTCGGACCAGCCGTTGCGCGGTGTGTTCCACCTCGCGGGTGTGACAGCGGACAGCACGATCGACGCGATGAGCGAAGACCACGTGCGGCGGGTTCTCAAGTCCAAAGTAGATGGAGCGCGGAACCTCCACGACATCACGAAGGCCCACGACCTGTCGGCGTTCGTGATGTTCTCCTCGGTCTCGGCTCTGGTCGGCGCGCCAGGGCAGGGCAACTACGCGGCGGCCAACGCGTTCCTGAACGCACTGGCGACCCACCGCCAAAGCCTGGGCCTCCCCGCCCAGTCCTTGGCCTGGGGCCTGTGGGCGGAGCAGAGCGAGATGACCACCAAGCTCGCCGGGACCGACCGGACACGACTCGCCCGCGCCGGAATCTGCCCGCTCGGCAACGACGAGGGCATGGACCTCCTGGACGCCGCCATCGCGGACGGCGGTGCCGTGCTCGCCCCGGTGTCCCTGGACGTGACCGCCTTGCCCGCCGACGTTCCGCTGTTCAGAGCCCTCACCAGTGCCCGGCCGCGACCCTCGGTGGTGACGGCCGAGCCCGAGGGGTCCGACGAACTCCGCCGGCTCACTGCCCTGTCCGGTGAGCAGCGGAGGGTCGCCGTCACCGACCTCGTGCGCGGCCTCGCCGCCTCGGTGCTCGGGCACGCCGACGCGAGCGAGATCACCGGCACGGTCTCGTTCCGGGAGCTGGGTTTCGACTCGATGGTGTCGGTGGACCTGCGCAACCGGCTGAACCGCGCGACCGGCTTCCGGTTCCCGGCGACGGTGGCCTTCGACCACCCGAACGTCGAGGCGCTGGCAAGCCACCTGATGAGCAAGATCGGAGGGAACGCGGGGGCTCACGACACGACTCTTGCGGCGCTCGTCGGGCAGGTCGTCCGCGCGGGCAGGGCGGCCGAGGCGCTGCAGCTGATCGGGACCGCGGGGAGCGTGCGCTCGATGTTCGGCGCGGACCGGCCTCCGGTGGAGCCGACGGAGCTGGTGAAGTCCGGCGGAGCGCCACAGGTCGTTTGCCTGCCGCCTCTCGGGGCCAGGTCAGGAGTGCAGGACTACTACCGCCTCGCCGACGCCCTCGGTCCGGCCGTGTCCGTGTCGGCCCTCGCACTTCCGGGTTTTCAGCAGGGAGAAGAACTTCCCGACTCCCTCGAAGCGCTCGTGGCGGGCACCGCCGCCGCTGTGCGCGGGAAAGCCGGTGGCTCCGTCCTGATCGGACACTCGTCGGGAGGCTGGCTGACGCACCTGGTCGCCGAGCATCTGGAACGCGAGGGCTCACCGGCGGCGGGTGTCGTCCTGCTCGACACCTACCTGCCGGGATCGGACGAGATCAACGCCATCCTGCCCGAGCTCCTGCACGACATGCTAGAAGGCCCGGACAGCGCCGCCGCCGTCGGCCAGGACCGGCTCACGGCGATGGGCTGGTACTTCCGCCTGTTCGCGGACTGGACGCCGAACGCGCTGAGCGCACCGACGTTGTTCATCCGGCCGAGCGACCCGCTGCGGGAAGCGCACCGTTCGTCCGGCTGGCGGGCGAACTGGCCGTTGCCGCACGAGAACGTCGAGGTCGCAGGTGACCACTTCACGATGATGACCACGCACGCTGCCGACACCGCCGCAACGGTGTCGACGTGGATCAAGGACCTGAAGGGGGCACGCGTACTTCACAGCTGACCACGGGAACGGCGGGAACATTCAGTCGCACGCCGGGCGGCTCGGGGAGTACGTCAGCCGGCTCAAGGCGGCACCTTCGGTCTTGAAGAAGCTGACCGAGGATGGCCCGGTCGTGGAGGCCGTGTTCGAGGTCTCCCATCAGGACCTTCCCGCGAAATCCCAGCGCGTCTACCGACTGCTGAGTTTGCATCCGGGCGATCGGTTCTGCGCTGACGCAGCACGCGCGTTGCTCGATCCGGGTGCGAAGCCGAGCTGGATACGCTGGTCGTGGCGAATCTGCTGACCCGCGTCCGACATGCTCGGTACGAGATCCACAGCCTCGTCCGTGAGCATCCGATGGGCCTGGTGGGCGAGTTCGAGCACCCTGACGATGCCACAGTAAAGGGAAACCCGGCTGATCCTAGGGGTCGCGGCCGTGGTCCCCGCCGCGGCAGGAGTTTTCGTGCTGCGGAACCGGCCGAGCGAGCTGAGCGCGCCCACCACAACCGTCAAACCCGTGCGGCTCGAACTCGCCGAGCCTGTCGACCACGGCACGTACGTCCGACTCTCCTGGAGCAGCAACGAATCCACGCTGCACTACGCCGTCATCGTCGCGGGAGTGGACCTGCCGAGGAAGACGCACTATGTCGAGAGCGGCACGGCCTACCGGGTCGATGTCGAGCCCGGTCGGCGGTACTGCTTCGTCGTCCAGGCGGCCGAAAGCGTGCGCTCGTACGAAAGCGAGAGCAAGGGCATTCGCGGTGCCCGCTGCGTTCGCTAGCGCCTCAAGCCTCGTGAGTGGCAATGACGGTTATTGAGCCGTAGGGCAAATGTGTCAGGTTATTCGGCTGCGTAGCGGACTTCTTCCTTGCCGAAGAAGGCTTTGACGCGGTCTGGCTGGTTCTGGCGGTGGCGTAAGTGGGTGCGTGCGCCTGCCGCTGGTTCCTGCTGATCGCGGGGGGGGGCTTTGTGTTGCGGTGACGTGTTGTTTGAGGTCGCCGTTGAGGAGTTCGACGGGGTTGAGCTCGGGGCTGTACGGGGGCAGGAAATGCATCTCGATCCGTTCCGCGCGCTCGGCCAGCCAGGCTTTGAGCAGCTTCGCCCGGTGTGAAGGGTGCCCGTCCACGACCAGATGGATCTTCCGGTCGAGGTGACGAGTGAGCCGGTTCGAGAGGCCGAGTTCAGCCTGGCGGGCCAGCTGGAACCCGGCCTACGCGGTCCGGGGTGACAACTTCGACTGGACCGCCGACGCCGACTCCCTGACCATCGCGGTCACCAACGGCATGGGCGAGAGCGTGGACGCGGCCCTGCTCTCCGGCCTGGCCATCCACGCCCTCCGCAACGCGCGCCGGGCCGGGGTGAGCCTGCCGGACCAGGCGGCCCTGGCCGACCAGGCGATCTGGTCCCAGTACGGCGGCCGCCAGCACGTTCTCCACCCTGTTGCTGTACCTGGACATCGCCAAGAACCTGGTCACCGCGATCGACGCGGGCTCGCCGCGGATCTGGCGGGTCCGGGACGGCAAGGTGGAACCGGTCCTGCTGGAACCGCAGCTTCCTCTGGGCATGTTCGACAGCACGGTCTACGTCGAACAGGAGTTCCCCGTATACCAGGGCGACCGCCTGTTCATACTGAGTGACGGGATCTACGAGGAGGTGCACGAAGACCGCCGCTACGTCGACCTGTTGGAGCGCCAGTTGCGCAGTACGGCGGACCTTCCGCCGGGCGAGGCGATCCGGGCGCTGCCGCACGACCTGCGCACGTTCTACCAGGCCCAGGCCCAGGACCAGGACCTGGACGACGACGCGGTCGGGGTATGCCTGGAATGGGTCGGCCGCTAGGCGCTCCGGCGCAGGTGGCGGGCGAGGAACCGGGCCGCACTGTCCACTTCGGACTCTGGCACCTCGTGGTGGTCGCCGGGGTTGGCGTGCAGGGACTTCTCCAGAGAGGCGAAGGCGTCGAAGAGCGCGAGGGCCGACTCCCGGGGCAGCAGCCGGTCGTGCCACTGCACCAGGAACCGCACCGGCACGGTCACCCGGCGCGCGGCCTCGGCGAGGGCCTCCCGTCCGGCGAGACCGAGGACGGCCGCGGTGATCCTCGGTTCGGCCGCCGTCAGAGGCACGCCGATCGAGCTGCCCAGCGACAGTCCCCAGAACCCGACCGGTCCGCCCGCCCAGCCGAGCGAGGGCAGGGCGTCCAGTGTCGCCCGCCAGTCGTGTACCGCCTGCGCGGCGAGACCGGCGTTGACCTGGGCGATTCCCGGGCCGGGCGGCTCCCCGGTCACCGCGCTCTCCCGGAGGACCGCGGCCAGCGCATCGATGAGACCGGGCCGCCGCCGGTCACCGTGTCCGGGCGCGTCGATGGCCGCGACGGCGAACCCGTGGTCCCCGGCGAGGTGGCGGGCCTGGGCCAGCAGGCCCGGGGACCGCGTGTGCTGACCGCCGCCGTGGGCGAGCAGCACCAGCGGCACCTGGCCACCCGGGTCCTCGGGCAGCCACAGCACACCCGGGATGTCGCCGAGCACAAAGCGCCGTTCGGTCACCGGGTGCGCACCGTGACGCCGAGCAGCACGGCCAGTGACACGCCCGCCAGGGCCAGCAGGGCGGCGCCGTGCCCGGCCGCGAAGGTGGCGTGCATCAGCTCGGTGGCCTCGGCCGGACTGAGCCCGGAGAAACGCTGGAGGGTGTCCGCGCCGGTCCTCGGGGTCGAGACGACCTGCTCGGCCCACGGCCCCGGGACCACCCCGCGCGCCCGCAGAGCCTCATCCAGGTGCGTTTCGGCGAATCCCCGGAACAGCAGCATGCTCGCCGCAAGGCCCAGGGTGCCGCCCGCGGTGTGGAAGGTCCACGTGGAGCCGACCGCCGTGCCGGACTGGTGGGGCGGTACCGCCGACACCGCGGTGATCGCGGCCGGGCTGAGGGTGCAGGCCCAGCCCAGGCCCATCAGCACGGTCGCGACCACAACCAGCCCGAGGCTGGCGTCCGTGCCGAAGCCGTACTGGGCCAGCGCCGACGCGGCGAGGAGCACGAGCCCGGCCCGCAGCAGGGGGCGTGGGCTGAAGCGGTCGGTCAGCCTGCCGACCACCGGCGACAGTGCCGCCACGGTCACACTGATCGGCAGCACCAGCAGCCCCAGGGCGAAGTC
Organism: Amycolatopsis speibonae; assembly: GCF_042647925.1. Lineage (NCBI taxonomy): Bacteria > Bacillati > Actinomycetota > Actinomycetes > Pseudonocardiales > Pseudonocardiaceae > Amycolatopsis > Amycolatopsis speibonae. The sequence continues at coordinate 55,904 of NZ_JBHRWK010000160.1, read as the reverse complement.
GTCCAGACCGAGCACCACGCTCAGGTAGAGAGGCAGCAGGAACAGCGCCGTCATGATGAACATCCCGGAGGCGAACTCGACGGTGATGGCGCGGCGGAAATCGTGGTTGGCGAACAGCCGCACCGGGACCAGCGGGGAGCGTGATCTCCGGTCGGCGAACAGGAAGGCAGCCAGGGCCAGCACACCCAGCGTGACCAGCCCGAGCACCCACCACCGGCTCCAGTCCAGGGTGCCGCCCACACTGACGCCGAGCACGATCCCGGACAGGCCCAGCACAAACAGCCCGATGCCGGTCCAGTCCAGGCGGTCGTGCTGGCGCGCGTCGTGCTCCCGGCCCACACTGACCGCGCAGATCGCCAGCGCGACGGCGGCCAGGGGCACGGTGGCCAGGAAAACCCAGCGCCAGCCCGCCGTGCCGACCAGGAATCCGCCCAGGATCGGCCCCAGTGCCTGGCTGGCGCTGTTGACGCCGAACAGCACGCCCATCGCGCGGCCCCGCTGGTGTTCGGGGAAGGTGGCGTTGACGATCGCGCTGGCGGTGATGCACAGGATCGCGCAGGCCACGCCCAGGACGAACCGGCAGACCACCAAGAACTCCACCCCGGGCGCGCACCCGGCGCCCAGTGCGGACAGCCCGGCCAGCACGATGCCGAAGTTCAGGGCCCGCCGCTGCCCGAAGTAGTCGCACAGCCGTCCCGCGGGCAGCACGGAGACCGCCAGCGCCACCACGAAGATGTTGACGATCAGCTGGGTCTGCGGCACGGTCGCGTCCAGCTCGCGGGCGATACCGGGAGCGGCCGTGTTCACGATGGTCAGGTCGATGCAGGCGAGGAAGCTGGCGGTGCTGACCCCGGCCAGGGTCCACCACGGCCCAGTCACGGTTCCGCCTCCCCGGGTTTTTTCTTCTGTGGTTGCGTTGGGTTGGTGTTGTGCGGTTTCGCTCGTGCTTGTGGCTGGGTTGCGTCTCGTTCTCCTGAGGAGTGTCATGACCTAACTCCTTCGGGGCAGTACAACGGGTAGTGTGTGCAGCCGCCGCATGAACAGTCCCGGCTGCCAGAGCGGTTCGCGGGCCAGGCGGATGCCCGGTGCCGTGGCCAGCAGCGCGGACAGCGCCACCGTCATCTCGATCCGGCCTAGTTGCGCGCCCAAACACCGATGGCTGCCCCGGCCGAAACCCAGATGCGCCTTGGCGTTCCGCGTGATGTCGAAGCGATCCGGGTCCACAAAACGGCTCGGGTCCCGGCCCGCCGCCGCCGGGCACACCAGGATCATCTCGTTCGCCGGGATAGTCAGGTCCGTCAGCGGTACCGGGGCGCGGGCGAACCGTGGGGTGAGCATGCGGAAGGGGCTCTCGTACCGCAGCGTCTCCTCCACACAGCCGGAGAGGAGACCGGGGTCGGCGCGCAGCGCGGCGAGCTGGTCCGGGTGGTGCAGCAGGGCGTGCACGGCGTTCGCGATCCCGTTCAGCGGCTCCAGGCCGCCGGTCATCAGCACGTGTACCGAGGCGATCGCCTCGTTCTCGGTCAGCTCCCCGGCGGCCGCGCGGGCGGCCAGCCGGGAGGCCACGTCGTCGCCGGGGTCGGCCGCGCGGTGTCGCAGCAGCGTCCGGATGAAGGCGACCAGGTGGTCCGCGGAACGCCGCAGGTCCTCGCGCTGGAAGGAGGTGAGCAGGGCGTTGACCCAGGCTGGGAACGGCGCTTCGTCTCCGGCCGGGACACCCAGCAGTTCGGCGGTGACCGTCCGGGCCAGCGGCCGGGTGAAGTGCTCGATGAGGTCGATCTCCTCGCCAAACGGCAGCCCGGCCAACAGGTGCGCGGTGACCTGCTCGATCCTGGGCCGCCACGCGGTGATGGCCGGGCCGCTGAAGAAGTCGCTGACCAGGCCGCGCAGCCGGGTGTGGTCCGGCTCGTCCCGGTCGAGCATGTGCCGCCGCAGCGCGAGCGGGATGCCGCGCAGCTTCTCGGGGCGGAGCACCGAGGCCCGCAGGATCGCCTCCTGGTTGGCGACCAGGTCCTTGCCGACGTCCGGGTGGGCGAGCAGCGTCCGGGCGTCGTCGTACCGGGTGACCACCCAGGCCCGCAGCCCGGCGGCGTCGATGGGCGTGGCCGCGCGCTGTTCCCGGATCGCCCGGAGCGAGGGATAGGGGTCGCGCATGAACTCGCGGGTGACCAGCCGGACCGGGGTGGTCACGGGGCACCCGTCCGGGCCGCGCCCAGGGGGGCCAGCCACGTCTCGACCGCTTCGGCCGTCGCGCCCGCGTCCCCGTCCAGGATGCTGAAATGGTCAGCGGGCACCTGGACCTCGGTGTGCGGCAGGCGCCAGCCAGCACCGTGCAGCCGCTGCTCGACCGGGGTCTGCTCCTCGGGCAGCACGGACAGGGTCGGTACCCCGCTGGGCTCCGGCCGCCAGTCCGCGAGCAGCCGCAGCTGCCAGCCGATCGCGGTGAGCCGGGCCAGCCCGAGTGTGGTGCCCAGCTCGTGCTGCCGGTCGGCGAGCCGGCGCAGCGCGCGGGGCGTGAAGGTGCGGACGAACTCCTCGCCGGGCCAGAAGGTGTCGAGCAGGATCACCCCGTCCGGCGGGCGGCCCGCCTCGGCCAGGCGGGTGGCCACCGCGTGGGCGAGCCAGCCGCCGAAGGACCGTCCGCAGAGCACAACCGGCCCGTCCGGTACTCGCTGCAGTACGTTCGCGACCAGTGCGTCGAGATCGGCGGGCAGGGCCTCGCCGTCCCGGCAGCCCACCTCGTCGAGCTGCACCACGTCCCGGATCCCGGCGAAGGGGGCGGCGAGGTTGCGGTACTCGGCTCGGCCCGCCAGGGACACGATGGCGGGCAGGCACACCAGGGTGGGCTGGTGCCGCCCGGTCACGTGCCGGAACCCGCCGGTACCCAGGTGTTCCGGGGCGTCGGCGGCGGTGAAGAACGAGCGGAGCCGGGCGACCGCGCCCACCATCTCCCAGGCGTTCTCGGCGTGGCCGCCGGCACACAGCAGGCGGTACAGCGTCTCGAAGTCGCCGGGCAGCCGCGTGTCCTCGGCCGGGCGGTCCGGCGTGGCTTCGGCGGGGCTGGCGGTCAGCTCGGCCATCAGCTGCTCAGCCAGCCGGTCCGGCGTCCGTGCCTCGAAGACGACCGTCGCGGGCAGGTCGAGCGCGAGGGTCGAGGCCAGGCGGTTGCCCAGCTCGATGGCGTCCAGGGAGGTCAGGCCCTGCCGCTCGAAGTCCATTGTGGACGACGGCAGTGCCGGATCGTCCGTCTCCAACAGGGTTCGCACGGAGTCGAGCACAAGCGCGAGCAGCTGTTCCCGGTTCTCCGGCCGCGCCGGGGGCTCGTCGGGCGGTACCAGCCAGTGTGGCCGCCTCTGGAACGGGTAGGTGGGCAGCGGGTTCGCGTCGGCGGCCCGGGTACCGAACACGGTGCGCCAGTCCACCGGGGCGCCGCGCACGTGGGCCTCGGCCAGCGACCGGAGGAACCAGTGCGGCGCGTCGTCGTGCGGGGTGCTGATCTCGATGACCACGTGATCGCCCGTCGGGACCGGCTGGAGTGCGGGCCCGGGCGTCCCGGTGATGAGCAGCCGCACCGCGTCCGGCAGTGACAGTTCGCCCGCGACACAGGCCGCGGCGATCTGGCCAGGGCCGGACACCGCGTCCGGGCACACGCCGTGAGCCCGCCAGAGCGCGGCCAGGCCGAGCTGGACCGCGAAGGCCACACACCGGTCGGCCACCGGGCCGGGGCTGGAATCGCCACGCAGCACCGCGAGCAGGGACCACGGCACGTGTTCGGCCAGCGCTGCCGCGCAGTTCTCGATCGTGGCGGCGAAGGCCGGGAACTCGGCCAGCAGCCGGGTCGCCAGGACCGGCGACGGGATTCCGTTGTCTGGGAACACAAATACCGTCGAAGAGTCGGGTGACGCCGTACCTGTCAGCACGTGCGGCGAGTTGGTCCCGTCCGCCAGCGCGGCCAGGCCCGCGAGATGGCTGCCGTCGGCGTCCGGCAGGACCGCCGCCCGGTGGGGGAACAGGTTCCGGCCGGTGGCCAGGGCGTGTCCGAAGTCCGTGCCGGGCCGGGCCGCGCGCAGCCGGGCCGCCAGTACGGGCAGCACGGCGGGGTTCGGCGCGGAGAACAGCCACGGGACCGCCGGGCCGGACCGGGGCGGCACCGGCTCGTCCGGGGCTTCCTCCAGCACCACGTGCGCGTTGGTGCCGCTGAGGCCGAAGGCCGACACCCCGGCCCGCCTCGGCCGGGTGGACCGTGGCCACGGCACCGGCTCGGTGAGCAGGCGCAGGGCCGCAGAGCCGATCTCGGGGCTCGGCTGGTCCGCGAGCGGGGTCCGGGGCAGGGTGGCGTGCCGTAGCGCGAGCACCATCTTGAGCACCGACACGAGGCCTGCGGCGGCCTGGGTGTGCCCGACGTTCGCCTTGACCGACCCCAGCCACAGCGGCGTGTCGTACACCGCCGCCAGGGCCCGTGCCTCGACCGCGTCCCCCAGAACCGTGCCAGTGCCGTGCGCCTCGACCGCGTCGATCTCGGCCGTGGTGAGCCCGGACGCCCGCAGCGCCTGGGCGAGCACCGCTTCCTGGGCGTGGCCGTTCGGCGCGGTCAGGCCGTTGCTTGCCCCGTCCTGCACCACCGCGCTGCCCCGGAGCACGGCCAGTACCGTGCGGCCCTGCTCGCGTGCGTCGGACAGCCGCTGGAGCACCAGCACGCCCGCGCCCTCGGCGAGCCCGACGCCGTCCGCGCTGGCGTCGAACGGCTTGCACTGTCCGTCCGGGGCGAGCAGGCCCTGCCGGTCGAACTCGACCAGATTCGCGGGCGAGGACATCACCGTGACCCCCGCGACCACGGCCAGGCCGGCCTCGTGCCGCCGCAGTGCCTGGCCCGCCAGATGCAGGGCGACCAGCGAGGACGAGCACGCCGTGTCTACGGTGAGCGCCGGGCCGTGTGTGTCCAGCAGGTAGGCCAGCCGCCCGGACGCGGTGCTCGCGGCGGTGCCCAGGCCCAGGGCGCCGTCGTAGTGTTCCGGCGCCGCGAACCAGCTTGGCGCGTAGTCCGAGGCCATCATGCCGACGAAGACACCCGTGTCCGAGCCGCGCAGTTCCCGCTGGGTGAGCCCGGCTCGTTCCAGGGCCTGCCAGGCGGTTTCCAGGAGCACGCGCTGCTGCGGGTCCAGCGTCCGGGCCTCGCGTTCGGTGAGACCGAAGAACTCCGCGTCGAAGTCCCCGGCGGCGGCGAGGAACGCGCCGTGCCGTACCGAGGTCCGGCCCGCCGCCGGGACGGCGGAGTACAGCTCGTCGAGCGGCCAGTCCCGGTCCCGGGGCAGCTCTGTGCGCACCTGTCCGCCCTCGGCGAGCAGGGCCCAGAACGCCTCCGGGGAGTCGATGCCGCCGGGCAACCGGCAGCCCAGCCCGATGATCGCCAGGGGTTCCCCGGTGTCACCCCGCACCGGGGACGGAACCGCGCGCCGGCCCCCGGCGAGGAGCTGCGCCACCGCCCTCGGGGTGGGGCAGTCGAAGATCAGGCTCCTGGACACGGCGATCCCGGTCGCCGCCGCCAGCGCGGTGGCCAGCCGTACCCCGGACAGTGAGTCGAAACCCTGCCGGTGGAAGGGCTCGTCCGGGGTGACGGGTGCGCCGATGATGTCCGAGGCGAGCTCCCGGACCAGCGTGAGGGTGTCCTGTGGTTCGCCGAGCCGGGCGATGGCGAGGTCCCGGACCTGGTGCCGCGCGATCTTGCCGTTCGGGGTGCGCGGCAGGTCAGCCACCACAAGCATCACGACCGGCAGCGCGTGCCGGGCCTGGCCCTGGGCGAGCAGATGCTCGGTCACCTCCGCCAGCGTGAGGCTGTGTCCATTGTGGACAGTGCAGATCAGTGCGGGCACTTCGCCGAGCCGGTGATCGGGACAGGCGACCACCACGGCCTCCCGGACCGGCGCGAGTGCGGTGATGGCGCGTTCCAGCTCAGCCGCGTTGACCTTGCGGCCGCCTACGTTGACAAGGTCCGTTGTCCGGCCCCGCAGCGTCACGAACCCGGCGTCGTCAATGCTGGCCAGGTCACCGGTGCGGAACCAGCCGTCGGGGGTGAACGCCTGGGCGGTCAGCTCCGGTTCGCCGTGGTAGCCGAGGAACATGGTGGGGCTGTGGAACTCCAGCTCCCCGGCCGCGCCCACCACGCGGGCCTGTGCCCCGGTCACCGGGCGGCCGACCGTGTTCAGGGGATCGCCCGGCCGCGTGTAGGTGCCCGCGCCCAGTTCCGTCATGCCCCACTGGATGACCACCTCGTCGGCCAGCAGCTGACGCACCTCGCGCACCAGGTCTTCCGGTACCTGTGCGCCACCGGTCCGCACCTGGCGCAGCCTGCCTGGTGCGTCTCCCTGGAGGATGTCCCGCAGCTGGGTGGGTACGGCGAACAGCACCGCCGGTCCGGTCGCACGCGCCAGGTCCTGGAACGCCTCGGTCCGCCAGGTGGGCAGCAGCGCCTGCGTGGCCCGGGCCAGCACGCAGACGTGCACGGACAGTAGGCCGAACAGGAAGCTGAACGGGCTGGCACTGACCAGGACCTCACCGGCCCGGGGCGCGCCACCGTCGGCCAGCACCGTCGCGGCGTTGGCCAGCAGCCCGGCGTGGGAGTGCACGCAGATCTTCGGCCGCGCCGAGCTGGTCCCGGACGAGGCCACCAGCACCAGCGGGCTCTCCGGGCGCACCTCGACGAGCACGGGCGCGGCGTCCGCCCAGTCCTCGGCCAGACGGCGCAGCGATCCCGGCACCGTGGCCGGACAGTCCGCGAGCAGCAGGTGTTCTGGCCGCCCAGCGCCGAGGGACTGCCACGTCTCGGTGCCTGGTTGGTCCCGCCACCGCTCGGGCAGAACCAGCATCGACGGCCCGGTGCGGTCGAGCAGGAGCTGGAGCTCCGCCTGGCCGCAGTCCAGCGGCACCGGCAGCAGTACCGCGCCGATCATGGCCACGGCGACGTGCAGGACCAGGAACTCCTCGGAGTTGGGCAGCCGCACCGCGACCACGTCCCCGGGCCGCACCCCCAGTTCTTGCAACCCCCGCGCGACCGCGTTGGCTTGCCGCTCCCACTCACGCCACGTGCGAGCACCCTCCGCGCCGTGGAACGCGATCCCGTCCCCGCTGTCGGCGACGGCCGCTTGGAAGGCCTCGGGCAGCGTCAGCATGTCGGTTCCAGCCGTACTGGCAGGCCAACCAGCTGCGTCATCAGCGGCGTGTACAGCCGGGGCAGCTCCTCCTCGGGCACCGCGAGCTCAACGTGCCGGAACCGCCGCAGCAGGACCGTGATCGCCACCTTCGCCTCCAGCCTGGCCAGGCTCGCGCCCACACACCAGTGCGGGCCCAAACCGAAGGCCAGGTGTGGGTTGTCGGTGCGGTGCACGTCGAAGGTGTCCGGATCGGGGAAGCGTGCTGGGTCCCGGTTGGCGTCCGGCAGCGCACACCCCACGATCTCCCCGGCGGGGATCTCCACCGCGCCAACGCGCAGCGGCTTGCTGAAGGACACCCGGAAACTGGTGATCCGCAGCGGGGTCGCGTGGCGCAGGATCTCCTCGACCGCCCCCGGCAGCAGCGCCGGGTCGGCGCGGACCGAGGCCAGCTGCTCGGGGTGAGTCAACAGCAGGCACAGGCCCCGGGTGATCATCTGTGTGGTGGCGGTCTGGCCCGCGATCAGCACGAGCATGACCAGCGAACACTGGTCGTCCGCACTGACCCCGGCCGTGCTCAGCTGGGAGATAAGGTCCTCGCCCGGGGCCAGACGTTTGCGCTGGCCCAGGTCCCGCACGTACTCCAGCATCTCCGCGGCGGCCACCAGGGTACGGTCCTGGATCCGCAGGACGTCGGCGGCGAAGACGTCACACCAGGCCCGCACCCGCGCGCAGTCCGCCCGCGGAATGCCCAGCAGGTCGGCCAGCGCCAGCGTGGTCAACGGCTTGGTGTACCGCGTGAACAGATCAGCCTCCGGCTCGTGCGCGAAGGAGTCCACCAGCTCCTCCGCGATGCGTTCGGCGGCGGGCCGGAACGCGGCGGAGGCCCGTGCGGTGAACGCGCGCGAGACCAGTTTCCGCATGCGTGTGTGGTGCGGTGGGTCGGTGTTGAGCAGGTCGTTCTCGAAGATCGCGCGTTCCCTCGGGGGCAGCGCGGCCAGCGGGGACCGCTTGCCAAGACTGGACTTGTCGTTGGACAGGCCGGCGTCGTTGAGGACCTGCCGGGCGAGTTCGTAGCTGTGCACCAGCCAGGCCCGCCGGCCGCTGGGCAGCGTCACCTGGCGCACCGGTTCTCCGGTTGTGTTGTCGAGGAAGTCAACGGGCATGACGGTCTCCTGGGGTGTCGGTGACGATCGGTGCGATGCCCAGGTGCAGCTGGGCCAGACCGCGATGCAGCGGGTCCCGGAAGCTGACGTTGCGGTGGCTGATGATCGTCGACAGGTCCCGGTGCACCCGCTCGAACCACGTGCCCGCGGCGAGCACCGTGGCGCCCACCGTGCGCAGCAGCTCCTGCGCCACGATGTCCCACACCTGCACCGTCACCTCGCGCGCGATCGCGGCCAGCCGCTGCTCGTCCAACGCGCCGTAGGGCTCGCCGCCGTGCGCTCCCCGCGCGCACAGCGCCATGTGCTCGTCGGCGCAGTGCAGCAGGGCGGCGCGGGCGGTGGCCAGCCGGGCGAACGCGGCCCCGTACCACCGCTGGTAGTCCGGGTCGGCCAGGCGCGGGCCGACCGGCGGGAAGCAGGTCCGACGGGTGCGCAGCTGTTCCTCATAGGCGTCGAGTGCCTGGTAGCCCGTGCCCACCGCCAGCGCGGCGATCGTCATCGTGAACACACTGCGCGATCTGCCCGCGTACAAAGGGTTTCCGTGCAGGCGGAGTCCGGGCGTGCCGTCGCTGACCTCGGCCTCGCCGACGTTGAGGTCCGGTATCGCCCAGTGCTGGGGGATCCAGGCGCTGTCGCGGAACTGGATGCTGTGCGAACCACTGCCGCGCAGGCCAAGCGAGTCGCCCCAGTCGTCCAGCATCGTCCACTCGCTGCGCGGCGCCACGTACAACAGCGGTGACTCCGCCGTGCCGTGGGCCGGCACCGCCTGGCCGAGGAAATGGGTGGAGTAGGGAATGCCGGAGCAGTAGCCGACCTTGCCGGACAGGGACCACCCGCCGTTGTTCTCGCTGGCCGTCACGGTGGGCGCGGTCACCGCGGCGGCCCGGAAGTCCCCGTCACCGAACAGCTCCTCCTGTGCCCGCTCCTCGAAGTACGAGCCGACCTGGAGCGAGTGCCCGGCGGCCAGGCCCAGGCACCAGGCGGTGGAGGCACAGCCCCGGGCCAGCTCGATGAGCAGGCGGAGGAAGGTGGGCACGTCGAACTCGAGGCCGCCGTAACGGTGCGGTACCAGCGTCCGGTAGAAACCCGCGGCCAGGAACGCCCGGTGTAGCCTCTCGGAGTAGTAGGTACGTCGCTCCGTCTCGGCCTGGTTGGCGAGGAGAACCGGCCGGAGCGCGACGGCTTGGCGCACAAGCCATTCGGGTGTGTGGATGGGCGCTGCTGTTATCCCGCGAGGAATCGACATGCCCCGTTCCGTTCCGAGTGAGTGAAGGTAACATTCCCGTTGGTAGACCACGTGAACGTCACACTAACTCGGAACCAGCCTCAGGAAGAACGATTTTGAGCAGTGTTTTCACCGTTCTCTGGATAACGATACTTTTGGCTACCTGATCCGGCGGCCGCGATACACTTTCGGCCAGCCGCCGAACTCAGACCAGTCCGTTCAGATGCGCGTACACCACCGCGTGCACCCGGTCCCGCAGCCCGAGTTTGGCCAGGATCCGGGACACGTGCGTTTTCACGGTCTCATCGCCAACATGCAGCTGGGCCGCGATCTCCGCGTTGCTGTGCGCGTTCGCCACCAGCAGCAGCACCTCCCGCTCCCGCGCGGTCAGCGTCTCCGGCAACGGCGGCGCCGAGGGTGGTGCCAGGCTGCCGGCGAACCGGCTGATCAGCCGGTTCGTCACCGACGGATCGATCAGGGCGTCCCCGCGCGCGGCCACCCGGATCGCGGTCAGCAGCTCCTCCGGCGGCAGGCTCTTCGACAGGAACCCGCTGGCTCCGGCGTGCGGCGCGCGGTAAACGTTGGACAGCCCCGGCTTTCGTGGAGACATGGTTCTTCGTCTCATGCCGCAGCCGGGGGCTGCTCGGGTGTGTCGTGCCAGTAGTCCTGTTCGAACTCCAGTGGCGGGCGATGCCCGCACCACGAATGCAGCCTCTCGTTATTGTACCAGTAAATCAATTCCGCGATAGTCGTCATGACCTCCGCGACATCGTTCCATGAATCTTCCTGACCAATCACCTCTTTCTTGTAAAGCGCGTTGACGGACTCCACCAACGCGTTATCGTAGGAGTCGCCTTTCCGGCCGACAGAACGCGCGATTCCCGCGTCGGTAAGACGGTCGGCCTAACGGATCGCAGTACACCTCCGCCCAGACAGTGCCGGGACAACGCCGTCGCTGAATTGTTTTTCGCCACCATCAAAGCGGAACTGCTCGACCGTCGCGGCTGGCCCTCCCGCACCACCGCGCGCAAGGCGATCTTCGAATACATCGAAGGCTGGTACAACACCCGCCGACTGCACTCCAGTCTCGGCTACCTCGACCCCAACACCTACGAACCCAACCGCCACGCGACAGAAGACAGAGTCGTCATCAAGAGCTGGACCGGCTGCATGGGCCTGGTGACCCGTCGACAGCGTGCCGTCATGTACAGGGCGGACCACTACGTCCTTGGTCATCTGACCAAATCCGTGAAGCGGGGGCTGCGGCGAACCTGACGCCACGTGCTGAAGGACGTCGCCGAGTGGTTGAAGGCCCACCGGAACGGCAGACACGGGCTGTCAGGGCCACGTGAAGGGAAAGTAGCAACCTTCACAAGAACTGGAAATGATTATCGTTCTCTGTTAGAACAGGGGCACCGTCTGAAAGTCCCCGCCACGGAGGAAAAAAACGTATGAGTTCCACGCCCGTGTCCGAGAACCTCGCCGCCGTCGCCGAGCACGCGGCGGAAGTGCTCGGCCTGCCCGACGGCGAAGTCGACGCCGACGCGTTGCTCAGCGAGCTCGGGCTGGAGTCGTTCACCGCGGTGCGTTTGCGCCGGAGGCTTCTCACGGAACTGGGGCTGGACCTTCCGCTGACCGCGTTCCTCGGCGGGGCGACCGTGCGCACCGTGGCGCGGGGTGAACGCGATCCGGGCTCGGCCGTGGACGAGCCCTTCCCGCTCACGCCGATCCAGTCCGCCTATCTGGTGGGGCGTGAACCGTTGTTCCCGCTCGGCGGGGTGGCGACGTTCTTCTACCACGAGTACGACCGGACGGCCGAAGATCCGGAGGCCGACCTCGCCGCGTTGGAGGCGGCGTGGAACCGGGTGGTGGCCCGGCATCCCATGCTGCGCATGGTCGTCACGCCCGACGGGCGGCAACGGGTGCTGCCGGAAGTGCCCGAGTACCGCATCGAACGAGCCGACCTGCGCACCACGGCGGATCCGGAAGCCGCGCTGACCGCTCTGCGCGCCGAACACTCGCATCAGGTCCGCCCGGCGGACCGGTGGCCGCTGTTCGACATCCGCGCGACCCTGCTGCCCGGCGGCCGCACCCGGATCCATGTCGGCGTCGACGTCCTCGCCTCGGATCTGGGGGGCTGGTTCCGGCTCATGCGCGAATGGGGTGTCTACGTCGAAGACCCGGACGCGGTGCTTCCCGGGCAGACGACCACGTTCGCCGAAATGTTGCGCGGCCGCGCGGAAGATCCCGCCGAGCGCGAGCGAACCGAAGCCGACCGCCGCTATTGGACGGAAAGGGCCCTGCCGCCCGGCCCGGCCCTGCCGTGGCAGGCTTCGGCGGCCGAACTCGGTGTCCCGCGGTTCACACGCAGGCAAGGGTGGCTGGAGCAGGCTGAATGGACGTCGTTGCGCACCCGCGCCGCCGCGCACGGCTTGAGCCCGACAGGTGTGCTACTGGCGGCCTTCGCGCTGGTCCTTGACCGTTGGGGGGCCACCGAGCCGTTCAGTCTCAACACCACGCTCTTCGATTCGCCCGCGGCCGATCGCGCTCCCGGATCGGAAGACGTCATCGGCGACTTCACCACCACCGTCCTCGTCGAGACGGTGGTCCCGGATCTGGCTTCGTGGCAGGGATTCGCCGGCTATGCGGCCGCGGTCAACCGGCGGTTCTGGGCCGATCTGGAGCATCGATCGGTGTCCGCCGTGGAGGTCGCGGAGCGGCCGGACGAGCTGACCGCCGCGCCCTCGCACCCCGTGGTCTTCACCAGCGGTGTCGGGCTGGCGGGCGAGGGACCGGCACACGCCGACTGGCTGGGGCGCGAGGTGTTCGGAGTGTCGCAAACGCCGCAGATCCTGGTGGACCACATCGTCTACGACGAGGCGGGGCGGCTGAAGATCGCCTGGGACAGCGTGGACGGCGCCCTCGCTCCGGACGTCGCGGACGGGATGCGCGACGCCCACGTGCGGCTGCTGCGCCTGCTCGCCGTCGACGACGACGCGTGGACCGACCGGGCCCTGGGCTGGGACCCGGCGTTCCTGCCTTCGCCGCCGCTCACCGCGGCCCCGTATCCCGGCGCGGGCCCCCTGCTGGACGGCCCAGTTCGCGAGGCCGCATCACGTCACGCCGTCGAGCCCGCGATCCTCGCTCCCGGCCGGACACTGACCCACCACGAACTCGCCGTCCGTGCCGGGCGGATCGGGGCTTCGCTGGCCGGAGCCGGGCTGGGCCCCGGTGATCTCGTCGCCGTCGTGGCGGACAAGGGCGCCGACCAGATCGCGGCGATGCTCGGGGTCAACCGCAGCGGTGCCGGTTACGTCCCTGTCGAACCCGGCTGGCCGGACGCCCGGGTCGCCGCGGTCTGCGAGCGGGCGTCGATCAAACACGCCGTGGTCGCGCCGGGAACCGGCACCCGGTGGCCTGAAGGGACGATCGTGCACCGGCTCACGCCGGAGGGTGTCCTGCCCGGCGCCGCCGGTGAGCCGCGGATCGCCGAACCTTCCGATCTCGCCTACGCCATCTTCACCTCGGGATCGACCGGGACTCCCAAGGGCGTCGCGATCGAGCACCGTGCCGTGCGCACCACCCTCGACGATCTCGCCGAGCGGTTCCCGCTGCGCTCCGGCGACCGAGTGCTCGGATTGTCCGCCTTCAGCTTCGATCTCTCCGTTTACGACGTCTTCTCGGTCCTGGGCGCCGGTGGCGCGGTGGTCCTGCCCGACCTTGGACGCCGGCGCGACCCGGGTCACTGGCTTGAACTCATGGCCGAACACCGTGTGACGGTGTGGAACACCGCGCCCGCACTGCTGGAGATGCTCGTCGAGTACGCCGAGATCGATCCCGAGTCGGCCAGGTCCGCGGTCGAGAGCCTCCGCCTGGTGTTCCTGTCCGGCGACTGGATCCCCGTCACGCTGCCGGACCGGTTGCGTGCCCTGGCGCCCGAAGCGCGGGTCGTCTCTCTCGGCGGAGCGACCGAGGGCTCCATCTGGTCGGTCTGCTACCCGATCGAGGCCGTCGATCCGCTCTGGCCGAGCATTCCCTACGGACGGGCCCTGAGCGGTCAGTCCTTCCACATCCTCGACTCGGAAGGCTCGCCGTGTCCCGTCGGGACCGCGGGTGAACTGAACATCGGTGGTGACGGGCTGGCCCGGGAGTACGTCGGTGATCCGGTGCAGACCTCGCAACGTTTCGTGCGGCACGACATCCTCGGGCGGCGGCTTTACCGCACCGGCGACCTCGGCCGGTGGCGCCCCGACGGCACGATCGAATTCCTGGGCAGGGTCGACCGGCAGGTCAAGATCCGCGGGCACCGGATCGAACTCGGCGAGGTCGAATCCGTCCTCGACCGCGCTCCCAGCGTGCGCAAGTCGGTCGCGAAGGCCGTGCCCGGACCGGACGGCCGTCCACGTCTGGTCGCCTTCGTCGCTCCCGCAGACCCGGCGGCCCCGCCGTCCGACGAGGACCTGGTCGGGTTGCTGCGCGCCTCGGTGCCGGAGTTCATGGTGCCCAGCCGCTTCGTCCATCTCGCCGAATTCCCGGTCACCGGCAACGGGAAGGTGGATTACGCCGCACTGGACAATCCGTACCGTCGTGCGGCCGTTCCGGTGCCTGTCGCCGACCGGGTGACGGAGCCGACGCCCTCGCGAGCCAAGGAAACGGTCGACGATCTCGGTGTGCTGGTGGAATCGGCGGGCGCGCGCGGCCTCGGCGTGACGATCACGGTCGACGCCGGCAGGCTCGGCCCGGTGGAGGCCCTCGCGGCCGCCGCGGACTGGGCTTCGGAGGCGCGCGAACGGGCCTCCGCGAGGGGTTTCGATCTGGTCGAGCGGCTGCCGGAATCCGGTGTACTGGCGATCGATCTCGGCCGGTCCTGGATCGCCCCGCCCCCTGGCACGGTTGTCGTGGAGTCCCTTGTGGACTTGCCGGATCCCGTCGTGGAGCGCGCGGTGACCGAGGTGCTCGAAGACCTTCTCAAGACCACTGTGGACAGCCGTAAGCCCTTCCTCGAACTCGGGGCGACCTCGCTCACCCTGGTGCTGGCGCACCGCCGCATCGCCGCGGAGCTGGCGCCGGGCCTGACGGTGGTCGATCTCTTCACCCATTCGACCGTGCGCGATCTCGCCCTCTTCATCAGCCGACGCCGGCAGGAGGCCGGGCCTCCTGTGCCGGGCGCGGGCAAGGAGGACGACGTCGCGGCTCGCCGCCGGGCCGCGCGGGCGCTGGCCGCCGAGGTGGCCCGATGAGCCCCATCGCGGTCACCGCCGTCGCGTGCCGCTTCCCCGGCGCGTCCGACGCCGACCGATTCTGGGAGTTGCTGCGTGACGCCCGAGAGGGACTTCGCCGGTTCACCGAAGACGAACTGGACGCCCGAGGCGTTCCGGCCGCACTGCGGCGTCATCCCGACTACGTCCCCGTCGGCGGGATCATCGACGGGCAGGAACTGTTCGACCCGCTGCCCTTCGGTCTCACCGACGCCGAAGCGGCCTTGATGGACCCGCAGCAGCGGCTGTTCCTGGAATGCGCCTGGCAGGCGCTGGAACGCTCCGGCCACGGCGGTGGGACGGGCGTGGGTTCGGTCGGCGTCTTCGCCGGAGCGGCGCAGAGCGCGTATCTGGCCGGAAACCTCGCCGGACGCTGGGATCCCACGGGCGGCGGGGCCGATCCCCTCGGCAGCTTCCAGACCGCGATGGCCACCCAGCCGGACTACCTGCCGTTGCAGACGGCCTATCGGCTCGACCTCACCGGGCCCGCGATCAGTGTCAACACCACCTGTTCGACGTCCTTGGTCGCCGTGCACCTGGCCGCGCAGGCACTCCAGTCGGGGGAGTGCGACATGGCGGTGGCGGGCGGTGTGTCCCTGATCGTGCCTCAGGGGCACGGCTATCGGTACGTGCCGGAAGGGATCTTCTCCGCCGACGGGCGTGTGCGGTCCTTCTCCGCGGAAGGCACCGGGATCGTATATTCCCAGGGTGTCGGGGCAGTGGTGCTGCGCAGGCTGGACGACGCCCTCGCCGATGGCGACCCGATCGCGGCGGTGCTGCACGGCAGCGCGGTCAACAACGACGGCGCGGGCAAGGCAGGGTTCGCCGCACCTTCCGTACGCGGTCAGGCGAGGGTGATCGCCGAGGCGCTCGCGGTTTCGGGCATCGACCCGCACGAGGTCGGGTACGTCGAGGCACACGGCACCGCCACCCGGATCGGTGACCCGGTCGAGGTCACCGCGCTGCGCAAGGCTTTCGGCTCCCAGGGGCCCGCCTGGTGCGGTCTCGGCTCGGTGAAGAGCAATATCGGTCACGCGAACTCCGCCGCCGGGATCGCGTCCTTCATCAAGACCGTGCTCGCTCTCCAGGAGCGCACCTTGCCCGCCACGCTGCACTCGCGGCCGTTCAACGACCGGCTGGAACTGGCCGGATCGCCGTTCGACGTCGTCACCGAGACCCGGCCGTGGGACACCCCGCCGTACGCGGGGGTCAGCTCGTTCGGCGTCGGCGGCACCAACGCCCACGTCCTGCTCGGTCCCGCGCCGGACCGTCCCGCTCCCGAACCGGATCCGCGCCCACAGGTGCTGGTGTTCTCCGCACACGAGAAAGCCGCGCTTCCCACCAGTGCGGATACCGGAGAACAGTGGGCGGACGTGGCGCACACGCTCCAATCGGGCAGGCCCCGGCTGAAGCACCGGGTGGCCGCTGTGGCGCTCGGCGACGGCGCCGTCCGGTTCGGTGCCCCCGTCGTCGCCGACGGGCCGCCACGGGTGGTGTTCGCCTTCCCGGGAGGCGGTAGCCAGCGGGCGGGAATGGGCGCGGACCTCTACGCCGCGGAGCCCGTCTTCGCTCGCTGCGTGGACGAGTGCGCCGGTCTTTTCTCCGGTCACCTGGGCACCGACATCCGGTCCGTGGTGCTGGGTGGGGATCAGGCGGCCGCGGAGGCCGCCGCGACCGGGTTGCCCGCCCTGTTCACCGTCTCCGTGGCGACCGCGCGCCTGCTCGAATCCTGGGGGGTCCGGCCCGACGCGGTGCTCGGGCACAGCCTCGGCGAGTACGCGGCGGCCGTCGTGTCCGGTGCGCTGCCCCTGCCCGAGGCGGCCCGGCTGGTCGCGGCGCGCTCCACCGCCATGGCCCAGGCGGCCGGCGGCGGCGCGATGCTGGCCGTACCGCTGGGAGAAGACCGGCTCACCGGCCTTCTCGCGCGACATCCCGAAGTCGATCTCGCCGTCGTCAACGCACCCGAGGCGTGTGTGGTCTCCGGACCGGCCGCCGCCGTCGACGCGCTGGCCGCTTCGTTGTCCGGCCAAGGGATCAGGCCGACGCGGCTCCGGCTGGATTCCGCGGCCCATTCCCGGCTCATCGACCCCGCGCTCGGCGCCATGCGAACCGCGGTGCGTGGCTTGACCGCGGGCGTCCCGCGGCTGACGGCGGTCAGTTCGCTCACGGCGGCCCCCGTCGGCGGCGAGTTCGCCGATCCGGAGCACTGGGTGCGGCAGCTGCGCGAGCCGGTGCGGTTTTCCGCCGCCCTCGGCACCGTCCTGGCCGTTCCCAGCCGCACGGTCCTTGTCCAGGTCGGCCCCGGCGCGACCCTCGCCGCGTTGGCCCGCGGGCGGGGTCTCGCGCACCTGGCCGCCACGTTGACCACGTTCGACACCGAGAACGGCGGTGCGGACCTCGCCGCGAGCCGAGCGGCGCTGGGCGAGTTGTGGGCTCACGGAGCGGACGTGGACTTCGCGGCCACGCACCGGCCTGGACGCCGCCGGGTCGTCGCACCCGGCTATCCCTTCCAGCGGCGCGGGCACTGGATCGAGCCCGCCGAGCCGGATATCGACGAGTCCGCCGGGGAGCTTCTCCAGGTACCCGTGTGGCATCAGCAAGCGCCGCTCGCGGCCGGCCGGGTGGACGGCACCTGGCTGGTCATCGGCGAAGGCCACGAGCCCGTCACCGAAGCACTCACGCACGCCGGTGCGCGCGTGGTGACCGAGGCCGGCGGCGAACCCGTGAGGGGAGTGGTCGTCCTGGTCCCGGCGAGTCACGAACCCGAAGACGTCCGCACGGCCGTCTTCGCCCACGCCGCGGTCGCCGCGCTGCACCCGCGTCCCGAGGTCTTGCTGCAGGTCACCATCGGCGCCTGCCGGGTCGACGCGGCGGACCGGCCCGCTCCCGCGGGGGCCGCCGCCCGGAGCCTGCCGAGGGTGATCGCCCAGGAAACACCCGGTCTGCGCTGGTGCACCGTGGACGTCACCGACACCACCGCCGAGGCGTCGGCGGTGGTCGCGGAGCTGGCCGGCCTGCTCGCCCCGGACGCGCGGCCCGGGGCGGAGGTCGCCTTGCGGGACGGCAGGCGCTTCCTGCGTACTTTCGCGCCGTTCCCGGTGGTTCCCGAAGCGCCGTCGGTCGAAACCGTCCTCGTCGTCGGCGGTCTCGGGGACGTGGGAACCACGATCGCGCGGCACTTCGCCCGGCACGGGTCCCGTGTCGTGCTCACTTCGCGGTCCGGCGACGATCCGGACCGCCTCGCCCCAGTGCGGAGCCTGGTCGCCGACGGCCACGACGTCTCCGTCCGGGTGGCCGACGCGGCCGACGCACGGGCGACCGGGGCGGTGCTGGCCGAGGTCCGCCCCGGGCTGGTGGTGTTCGCGGCCGGTGTCGTCGCCTCGGCCGACCTCCGCCCGTTGCGCGCGATCGGCCCGGAACACGTGGACGGGCACCTGCATGCGAAAGCGGCCGGGGTGCTCGCCCTGAGCGCCGCGATCGACGCGCTCCCGGCGGAAGCGAGGCCGCGCACGGTCCTGTTGATGTCGTCGGCCGGGACGCTCGTCGGCGGGATCGGCACCGGCCCGTACGCGGCGAGCAACGGCTTCCTCGACGCCGTCGCCGAAACCCGTCCGGACAGGGACCCTCGCTGGGTCAGCGTGGTCTGGGACGCGTGGAAGGTCGGTCCACTGGGGACGGACCGCGAGGTCAACCTCGACTTCGCCCTCGACGCCGCTACGGGCATGGCCGCTCTCGACGGTGTCCTCACCGCCGCCCGCGCCGGCCACGCGCCGCCGGTGGTCGCGGTGTCCACCACCGATCTCCGCGCCCGGACGCGCCGCGCGGCAGTCTCCGCCGCGCGCCACGTCAAGACGCAGAGCGGTGAGCTGGACCTGATCGAAACCGTCGTCGCGCGGATGTGGTCGGAGCTGTTCGGCGTGCCCGTCGAAGCCGGGGACGCGGACTTCTTCGCCTTGGGCGGGCATTCGCTGGTGGCGACCCGCATGCTGGCCGCGCTCGGTGAGCGCTACGGACTCCGGCTCGGTCTGCGCGACCTGCTGGCGGAACCGACCGTGAAGGGCCTGGCCGCTCGAATCGCCGCGTACGCTGGAACGACGCCGAGTCCGTCCGCGACCGTGGCGGGGAACGCCAACGACGCCCTCGACGCCGACGGCACTTTCGGGATGACGCGAGTGCAGCACGCGTACTGGGTCGGGCGCGAAGGCGGCTATTCCCTGGGCGGGACGGCCTGTCACTTCGCCTTGGAGTACGACTGCCCGGATCTCGACCTGGACCGCTACGAGACGGCGTGGAACCGGGTCATCGACCGGCATCCGCTGCTGCGGGCGATCACCACGCGCCAAGGCCGGATGCGCGTGCTCGATCACGTGCCGCGCTACCGCGTCCGGTCCCTGGATCTCACCGCCGCTGATCCGGGCAAACGCGAGCAGCGCCTGTCCCGGTTGCGCGAGCAGGTGTTCCGGCAGCCGGGCCCGTCCGACCGCTGGCCTCTGGTCCAGATCCGCGCCGCCCGGCTGCCTGGCGGCCGGACCAGGCTGTTCCTCGGCTTCGACGTCCTGATCTGCGACGCCGGCAGCTACTGGATCATCGACCGGGAACTCCAGCACTTCTACGAAAACCCCGGCGCGGAACTCCCCGAAGTGGGTATCACCTTCGCCGAGTGCGTGTCCGCGCTCGAAGCTCGCCGGGACACCGAGGAGTGGAAGCGCGCGGCACGCTACTGGCGGGAGCGGCTGGACACCCTTCCGGAAGCGCCCGCCCTGCCGGTGGACATCACCGTCTCCGGACAGGCGCGGTTCGTCCGCCGGTCGGCCCGCCTCGACCGTGAGGAGTGGGCCGCGTTCAAGGCCGCCGCGGCCCGGCACGGCGTCACTCCTACCGCGGCGTTGCTCGCCGCCTACACCGAGGCCCTCGGTGACTGGGCGGAGGAGGACCGGTTCGCGGTGACCCTCACGCTGTTCGACCGGCCCGCCGTCCACCCGGCCGTCGATTCCGTTGTCGGGGACTTCACTTCCTTGCTGCTGCACGAAACCGATCGCACCGGTGCCGATTTCGCCGCCCACGTCCGCCGCACGCAGGACACGCTGTTCGCGGATCTGGATCATCGTGAGTTCTCCGCGCTGGAGGTCCTGTCCGAACGGGCCGCCCGGAACGGGGCGGTCGCGTCGGTGCCGGTCGTGTTCACCAGCGCGGTCGGCCTGGCCGACGTCGTCGGCGATCGTGACCTGCAATGGGCGGGGGAGCAGGTCGGCGCGCTGAGCCAGACGCCGCAGACGTGGCTGGACCATCAGGTCCTCGAACAGCGGGGCGAACTGCTCGTCCAATGGGACGCGTTGGAGCCGGTGCTCCCACCCGGTGAGGTCGACCGCGTGTTCACCGCCTACGCCGCGCGCCTGCGTGAGTTGACCGACGCGGCGGCCTGGAACGGTTGGCCGACGGAAGACGTGGCCATCACCCTCCGGGAGGGAACGGGCGACCGGACCCTGTTCCTGCTCCACCCTTCCGGCGGTGACGTGCTGTGTTACGGCGGGTTGTCCCGCGCGCTGGACGAGCGGCTGACGGTCGTGGGGATCATGGACCCGGGGCTGATGGGACACGCCGCCCCCACCGATCTCACCGTCCTGGCGCGCCGCTACGCCGAGGTGCTGCGCCGGGTGCAGCCCACCGGGCCGTATCTGCTCGGCGGCTGGTCCATGGGCGGCAGTCTCGGCCACGAAGTGGCTCGCGTCCTGCACGAGCAGGGCGCCCGGATCGAACTGCTGGTGATGTTCGACTCCAACGACCCGGCCTACATCACCCCGGTCACCGGCGATGTCGAAGGCGAGGTACTGGTTCGGCATCTCGGCGCGCTGGAAGCGTTCCTGGACATCGACCTCGGTCTCGGCGACCCCGGACGGCGGGACGCGTTCCTCGCCCTCGACCGGGAAAGCCGGCTGCGGGAAGCCACCGAATGGTTGCGGGCACGCCGGATCCTCGGCGCCCGTGAGGCACTGGGTGACCGGGTGGCGGTCTTCGAGCGGCATCTGGCGGGGCTGGCCGCCCACCGGCCGCGCCCGCTCACCGACCCCGCGACCCGCACCGTCCTGGTGCGCGCCGATCGGCGGTCGACGCGCAACAGCGGGATAGGCATGGGGGTCGACGACACCCCATCCGGTCTGAGTGACCTTGGCTGGTCGGCGCATCTGGCGGTACCCGCGGAGGTGACGGGGATCGACGACGACCACTACTCGCTCATGCGGGGCCAGGGCGCGGACGTCGTCGCGCGTCTGCTCGACGAAGCCGTCAAACCCTTCCTGTGACCGACATCGAGAACGGAGCCACCGTGTCCGCCGAGCTGATCGCCTCGCTGGCCGAACACCCTTGGATCGACGCCGCCCGGGCCGACGGAGACCTCGTCCGGCTGCGGCCCGCCCGGGCCGCCACGGCGGTCCGTCCCGAACCGGGACCGCTGATCGCGGAGTACCTGGAACAGTGGGGGGAGGTCTACGACTTCACCTATTCGGCGGGTTCGGGAGCGCGAAGCGACGAGCCGGACTTCGCCGGGTGGAAGTCCTCGGAAACCGGTGAACCGTTCTCCGCCGAGCACATGACCGACTGGGTGGACCGGACCGTGGACCTGGTGCTCGCGCACAGCCCCCGGTTCGTGCTGGAACTGGGCTGTGGAACGGGGTTGCTGGCCCGGAAGCTGAGGCCGCACATCGAAGGCTACGTCGGCACCGACGTCGCCCAGGCCGCCGTCGACAGGTTGGCGGCGGAGGCGGCGCCGGGGCACGCCCAAGTCCGGGCGGCGGCTCACGAGGTCGCCGCGCCGGCCGTGCGCGCGGCGATGGCCCGCGCCGGTTTCCCCGCCACGGGCCCGGATTGCGTGCTGCTCAACTCGGTGACCCAGCATTTCCCCAACGTCGACTACCTGACCGCGGTGGTGGTGGACGCCTTGAGACTGCTGTCGCCCGGCGGGATCCTCGTGGTGGGCGATGTCCGGGACGCCCGGCTGCTGCGGGCACATTACGAGCGGATCGAGGCCTTGTCCAATCCGGACCCCGCCACCCTGGCGGTGCGCGCCACCGCCCGTGCGCGCCGGGACGACGAGCTCAACTTCGATCCGGCCACCCTCGCCGAGGCCGCGGCGAAGGCGGGACGCCCGGTGCGCGTCACCGTCCACCCCAAACAGCTGACCGAGGACACCGAGCTGGTGCGGTATCGCTTCGACGCGGTCCTTTCGGTGGACACCGCACCCGCCGCCCGTCCCGGATCCGTTCCTTGGGAGGGCGTCGCCGCTCTTCTGACCGCGGTCGATTCGGGTCGCGCGGTCCACGTGCCTGGCATCCCCAATCGGCTGCTGTCCGGTGACGCCGGCGGCGTCACCGCCCGCGAGCTGGCCGACGTGCTCGCGAACCGGGACGCCGTGGTGCTGTTCGACCCGCGGAACCCGGCGCTGCTGGAGGTCGTCGCGCCGGCTTCCGTCGCCCCTGTCGGGGTGGAAGACCTCGCCGGGAGCGCGATCGCACACGAACCCTTCGCCGGATTCCTGACCCGTCGTCTCGGCGAAGTGGTGCGAAGCGCCGCACGCAGGCGGAAGTCCCCGGCGCCCGCTGTCGCGGTCGATCCCGACCCGCTCGCCGCGGCGGCGCGTGCGGCGGACGCCGCTGTCGACCACGCGGACGCCGCGGAGGTCCCGGCCTTCCTGGGCGAGCTGGACCGGATCGCGGTGCGGGCCATGGCCGCCACCCTGGGCAGGGCGCGGGCGGAGGGAACGGCGGACGAGTTCGCGGACGCGCTCGACGTGGCTCCCCGGCACCGCTGGATCCTGCGGCGGTGGCTGGCCGCGCTGACGGAGGAGGGCATGGCTGTCCACCACGAGCACGGCTACCGGCTGCCGGTCCCGGTGTCGCGGGCGGAGCTGGAGGAAGCCATCGGTGGTCTCGACCGCGTCCGGGACGGGATGGGCTATCCGCCCGCGATGACGAGGTTCTTCCAGAGCGTCTTCCGGTATCTGCCCGAGTTGCTGCGCGACGAGGTGGCGTTGCAGTCGTTGCTGTTCGCCGACGGTGAGACGGACACGGCCGAGGGCGCCTACCGGGACAACCCGGTCAATCGCTACGCCAACGGTGCCGTCGCGCAGCTGCTGCGGGCACAGGCCGAGTCGGTGGACGGGCGGCAGGTGCGGGTGCTGGAGGTCGGCGCGGGTGTCGGGGGAACGACCGCCGACGTGCTGGCCGCCTTGGCGGACAGGCCCAAGGACTACCTGTTCACCGACTTGTCCAGGTTCTTCCTGTCCGACGCCGAAGAGCGCTTCGCCGGAACGGAAGGCGTGCGGTTCGGCCTATTCGACATCGACGGCGACCCCGCGAGCCAGGGAGTGGCGCCGGGAACGCTCGACGTCGTGCTCGGCGCGAACGTCCTGCACAACGCCCGCGACCTCGGCGCCACCCTGCGCTCGTTCCGGGAGTCGCTGAACCCCGGCGGGCTGCTGGTCTTCGTCGACACGAGCCGCGAGATCCGGCACATCCTCGCCTCGATGCAGTTCTTGATGTCGCCCCGGCCCGGCCGGGACCGGGCTGGTTCGGGGGATTTCCGGGCGGGTACCGATCGGATCTTCCCCACCGAGGCGGAATGGATCGCTCGGCTGGCGGACGCCGGGCTCGAACCGCTGGGTTCGCTGCCCGCGCCCGGGCATCCGCTGCACGCGGTCGGGGTCCAGGTGTTCGCGGCGGTCCGGCCCGCGCGCTGAGGGCGGACCGCCACGACTGAGTGCCCTGCTCCGGCCAAGTACATGAAGGCCCCCTTCCTTGCGCCAGGCGCAAGGAAGGGGGCCTTCATGTACTTGGGAACTCGGACAAACAGCGGCTAATCAGACGCGCTCAGGAGCCGAAGGCGGGGCCGAGTCCGGACCGGAACAGATCGCCGTCCATCCAGACCGCGGCCCTGACCCCGTCGGCGGCACCGAGCGCGACCAGCGTGGTGGCGTCGGGCAGGCCCGGCAGTTTCGCCATGTCGCCCGCCGCGGCGACCCCCGGCACGGTGGTCAGCCCGGTTTCGTCGACCTTGACCGTGCCGTCGGGAAGGATCTCGCAGCCCAGCTGCTCGGCCAAGGCCGACTGCCGTCCGCTGGGCGCGCGATGGAAGATCGCTTCCCGGCGCACCTCGTCGCCGTCGGCGAAGCGGATGGTCAAGTCGCCGGGTGTCCCGGTGATCTCCGCGATCTTCTTGTCCACGACCGGAACACCTCGCTCGGCCGCGGTCACGGTGATCCGCTCGGGAAGCGGCGCCGCGCCGTCGGTGCACAGCACCACGTCCTCGCTGAACCGGTCCGCCAGGTAGAGCGCGAGCATCGCCTGTGCGGGTTCGTGGGCCACCACCGCCAGCGCTTTGTCACGTACTTCCCAGCCGTGGCAGAACGGGCAGTGGAACACACTGCGCCCGAACCGCTCGGCGAGGCCGGGGATGTCGAAGGGCTCGTCGACCTGCCCCGTGGCCAGGACGATCCGCCTGGCCCGTACCGTTCCGCGCCCGGCCAGCTCCAGCTCGAAGTCCCCCTTGGTGCCACGGGCGGCGACCACCAGGTCGGTCCGCACCTCCACACCCGGGTACGCGGCGAGCTCCTCTCGGCCCAAGGCCAGGAGCTCCTGAGGAGCGAAGCCGTCACGGCTGAGGTACATGTGCATTTCGGAAGCGCGCTCGTTGCGCGGCTTCCCACCGTCCACCACCAGGACCGAGCGCCGTTGCCTGCCGAAGACCAGCGCCGCGCTGAGGCCGGCCGGTCCTCCGCCGATCACGATCACGTCGTACATCAGTGCTCTCCCTTTCGCCAGACCAGAACTCCAGCGGGCGGACCGTCCACCGGTTCGCAGCCCGCGTCGAGGAGTTCGGTGTTCAGCGTCTCTTCGGACACCACGAACGAGGGGAACGACACCGCGTCCTCCGACACGAGCCGGTCACCCTCGTGCACCCGATAGGTCATCGTCCACAACAGACCGTCGCCGTCCACGGTCGCTCCGGCGACCGTGTCGTACCGGCGGCGCCCCAGTACACGGCCCGGGATCGTGCTCGCCGGTACGGCCACCGCGGAACGCGGCATCGGCACGTCCACCACGACGAGACCACCGGGACAGAGCCTGGGAATCCAGTGTGCCCACAGCGTCCGGCGATCCGCGGGGGAGAAGTGCGTCAGAACGTTCAGCAGCACCACCGCGTCCAGGGTCCCCTCAACCTCCGCTCGCAGCGCGTCTTCGGGCAGCACCGTCACCGGTGGAGCGTCCAGGGCCGCCAACCGGGTGGTCAGGGCCGCGCGCATCACCGCGGCCGGCTCGACGGCGTACACCTCTCCGCCTTCGGGCAGGTTCGCCAGGAGGGTCTCGGTGAACTGGCCCGTCCCGGAGCCGATTTCCACTACTCGCCGGACGTCCGTGAGCAGTGCCGTCAAGGCCGACCGGAGGGCGTCGCGGTGCGCGGTGGGGAAGATCAGGTCGTAGTACTGGGCGTTGACCGCATACCCGGCGGCGCCGGTGGTGTCGGTGACGATCGGTTCAGGGCTCATCGTGGGGTCACCTCGGGAAGTTCCAGTGTCGTCACCAGGGGGTCGGCCGCCAGTACGGCCGCCGTTCGATGGGGGTCGAGCACTTCGGCGGCGTGATGCGCGCCCGGGCGTACCCGCCCCGCGAGCAGGTCCACGGCGGCCGACGCCGCGACCACGCCGCTGAGCTCGTAGGAATCGGCCGTCCGCAACAACACCCGTCTGCTGGTGCCGCCGGAGCCCGCCGGTGGGCGGGCGTGGGCCAGCACCGCGTAGTGCCGTCCGCATTCGGCCACGTCACGCCGGGCCGCTTCGACGACGGCGTCCACGTGGTCTTCGACGGGGCCGCCCGCGGCCCAGGCCTCGGCGAGGGCCTCCGGCAGGTTCTGCGTCGCGTAGACGGTGTAGTTGCGCAGTTCGGCCACGTCCAGCGCGGCCGCCAGCGAAACCGCCTCGGTGGACAGGAAAGGCCAGGCATGCACCCGGCCTCGAAAGCCGGGCAGGGACACCGACCGGAGCGGGTTCAGCGCGTGTTCGACCATGGCGCCGTCCCGCCACCCGGC
The DNA here is from genome assembly GCF_042647925.1 of Amycolatopsis speibonae. NCBI lineage: Bacteria > Bacillati > Actinomycetota > Actinomycetes > Pseudonocardiales > Pseudonocardiaceae > Amycolatopsis > Amycolatopsis speibonae. Next base: position 30,034 of record NZ_JBHRWK010000160.1, on the reverse strand, counting down.
CAGGGCGTGCCCGAACCGGGGGCCCCGGGTCATCAGCGTGTCCACCGCCGACAGCGCGCTGATCTCGACCGAACCGCCCACGTAGACGTCCAGCCGCCCGATCGAGCCGGTCCCGGCCAGCACTCTCGGCAGCAGCCCGGACAGGCCGGGCATCAAACCGGCCGAGAAGACCGCGGGCAGCGACCGAAGTTCCGGCGGCGCGCCGGTCGTCAGCGCGTCCAAAGCCACCGCGTCGCCGGCCGCGTCCACGTAACCCGCACCCGCGCGCAGTGCCGACCGCGCCACGACGTCGAGCACCCGATACGAGGGACCCGCGCAGTTGACGACGACCGAACACCCGGAGCTGAAGGCTCGCAGAGCGTCCGGTTCGCCGAGATCGACCGCGAGTGCCTCGGACGCGCCCGGGACGGCCCGCGCCCGGTCCAGGACACGGCCGCCGACCCGCACCGCGTGACCGGCCGCGGAGAGCCGGTCCACGACCACCCGGCCCACTGTGCCCGCGCCGCCGAGGACACCGATCACTCCGCTCACGCTGTCGCACCGTGCGCGGCCAGCGCCGCCGCCAGCCCGGCGACCGTCGGGTCGTCGAGGAACTCCCGTACCGGCACGGGGGTCCCGAGGCTTTTGGCCAGCCGTCCCAGCGCTCGCACCGCCAAGAGGGAATCCCCGCCCAGCGCGAAGAACCGGGCCGAACGGTCCAGCACCGGCACTCCCAGCAAGTCCTCCCACGACTCGGCGACGACCTCCTCCAACGTCGAGGAGAGCGGCCCTTCGGGCACCACGCGATCCGTGTCGTCGTAGCGGCCGAGCAGCAGGCCCGAACCGGTGGCTTCCGCCGGGGCAGGCAGGTCGATTTCCCGGTCCCACCCGTCGCCGTCGGCCAAGGTTCCGACCAGCTCGACCAGTTCGGTGAACGCCGCGTCCACCTGCGCGGTCTCGAACAACTCTTCGACGAGGGAGAACACGATCGCCAGTTCCGAGCGGAGTTCGTAGACACGGGCTTCCAGCGCCACCTGAGGTGTCCGCAACTGGTGATGGAAGTCGCCGAAGTCGAGCGCGCCGAGCGGTCCGGCGGACTCGGGATGGGCCACGCCCACCGCGGCGTCCATGCTCAAGGTGCTCTGGAACACCACCGGTGCGACTGGCCGGTGGGTGCCACGCCGGCGGCCCAGTTCCCGCGACACCTCGACACCGGTGATCAGGTTGTGCGCCGAATGCTCGCTGAACCGTTTCTGCGCGGCCAAGGCGAGCTCGGCGAACGTCGCGCCTTCGGTGAGCTCGGTGGGCAGCAGCATGGTGGCGGAGAACGCGCCCACCACCCGGTGCACGTCGGGATGCAGCGGCAAGCGGTTGAGCTGCAAGGAGTTCAGCAGCATCCGCCGGTGCCCGGCCCAGCGGGCCAGTACCACCGCGAACGCCGTCGACAGTGCGGTGGACGGTGTCACGTCCCGTGCCGCGCACCGGTCACGCAACGCAGCCCACCGGCTCGCCGGCAGATGGGCTTCCCTGGTCTCCATGGTGGTGGCGTGTACTTCGCGGGGGTCTCGGATCAGCGGCAGCGCGGGTGGCTCGGGCATCGTGTCGAGCTGTGACCACCACCACGATCGGTCGGCTTTCCACTCGTCACTGTCGGGCAGGCTCGCGACGGAGGTTACGTAATCGCCGAAGTCCATGCCCAGCGGGGGCAGCACGGCGTTCCAGTCCGCCGCCAGCGCGACCAGTTCGCGGAAGAGGAGCGTGGACGACCAGCCGTCGAACACCAGCAGGCTCATGCTCGTGTGCAGCCGCGCGTTTCCGTCCGGCAGCAGGCTGAGCCGGACGTCGATGCCGGAGCCGCGTACCGGATCCGGTCCGGTGGAACGCATCTCCGCCCGCACTCGGTCCAATATGGATTCGACGGTGCCCGGATCCGTGTCGCGGAGGTCGTACACCCGCGGGACGGGCACCGCGCCGGGCGCGTCCTGCGGCAGCACGTACTGTTCGCCCTCCGCGGTGACACGGGCGCGCAACATCGGCTGGTGCGCCGCCAGCCTGTGCAGCGCGTCGGTGAGCGAGTCCTCGGCTTCGTCACCGTCGATGTCGGTCAGCCTGACGTCGACGTAGAAATGCGCCGACTCGTATGACAGCTCCCAGCCGTCCTGCTGGCCGACGAAGTAACCCTGTTGCAACGGGCGCAGGGGAAACGAGGCGTGCGGATCCGTCTGTTTGCGGAGTTCGACAGGCAGGGCCCGGGTCGTGTCGCCGGCTCCTGTCCGCCGGCGCACCAGTTCCGCCAGCTCGTTGAGCGTCGTCTCGACCCCGATGTCCGACAGCGCGAGCACTACGCCGAGGTGTTTGCGGAGCAGGGCCGCCATGCGCACCGCGAGCACCGAATCGCCACCCAGTCGCAAAAAGGTCGTGTCCGGGTCGATCGGCCGGTCGCCGAGATCGAGAAGGTCGGCCCAGATGCGGGTCAGGGCGGGCAGGACGTCGGTCGAAGCGTCTGCGGGCGTGGTCACGGTCTGCGGCTCCTCGCGGGTCGGTTGGTGAGAACGGCCGGCCGCGAAGAGCGCGCGTACACGAGGTTGCTCGGCAGGGACCCTGTGGCGGGCAGGCACCTGGAACCTACACGAAAACGACTATCGTTATCGATACTGTGAGATGTGCCTTGTTTCGTGAGTCGCTCGGCTGTGGCGGGATCTCACCAGTTCAGGCCAGGGTGTCCGGGATCGTGGCAACCCGAAGGGGCCGACCCGGCGGGTGGATCAGCGAAGCCGGAGAACGATCTTGCCGTGAGTGTGCCGTTCGGTCAATCGCGTGCAGGCCCCGCGAACCTGTTCGAGCGGACAGGTGGCGGCGATGGGGTACTTCCATCGCCGGTGACCGCGAGCCGGGCCAGTCGTAACTCGGGCGAGTGCGGCTCGTACCAGTGGTAGAGGTCCAGCATCCGGTCCAGTCCTATGCGCTCGACCGGGGTCACCTCGGCCGGGGCCAGTTCCGAGAGCCGCCGCATCACACTGTGTTCGATCAGAGAGAAGACTGGATGGTTTCGTTCTGTCAGTACCTCCTTGACCTGCTGCTGCAGGGCAGCCGCGTAGCCGGGGTCCTGTGTGGACGGATACGGGCTCTTGACCCGGTCATGCACCGACGCCGGCAGGACATGCTTCGTGGCGTGCCGCAGCAGGCTCTTTTCCCTGCCGTCGAACGTCTTCAGCGACCACGGTGTGTTGTAGACGTACTCGGTGGTCGCAGAACGGTACCCGCACTTCGAGCCCAACAGTCATCGAAGCGGTCCTTGCGGTCCAGCAAGATCCGTACGAACCGGGTCAGGTGAAGCTGGCAGACCGTTCTCATCGGATACGAAGCCCGGTATATCGAGGGTACGGCGGAACTCCTTGGTGAGATGAGGCGACCAACAGCTGGTGAGATTCATCCGTTCCAACCAGGGGAAGGTACCCGAAGAAGCTGCGGCCTCGGCCTGAAACCAGCGGTGCCCGCCGAAGAGGTTCTGACTGTGTGGTAGGACTCGGATTCGAGCCGCCGGTGGCAAGCTCAGAACAACTTACGGGAGTGCCGAGGCTTCAAGCTCTCGTGGAGAGTGGTACTCAGGTGCGATTGCGGTGCACCTCGAACGCTCCGGGCCCGGGTTGATCCGCTCGCGGCCGGTGGTGAGTAAACCTCCTCGTTCGCGTCGGCAACGTGTGCGGCGAGATCACCCAGCCGCTCGGCAGTCTCCGCGCAGTACCACCACAGCCGGAATCGCGCGCAGGCGTGCAACGCCGGCAACGACTGGCGCCGCAGAGTGTCGGACGGTTACTCCGGTCGATGGGCCAGCGGCCGATACCGCCTCGCGAACTCGCCGAATTCACTCATAACGCGTGAAACCCCGTGATCGCAGAACCAGCGTCGCGGCGCGCGTGATAGCGCGGCCGCGATCGGCTCCAGCCGTTGTCCCTCGGTGTGGGGCGCCGGCCAGTGCTAGGAGGCCGGGGTCATGACGTGACGGGCAAGCCCTGCAAGGGCGCGTTCGATGATGATTCGTTCGGCCTGGCGGCGCAGAACGCCGAGCACCTTGACCTTCAGTACCAAGCTCAGCCGGTAGGTCACCAACGTCCCGGTGTCGGTGGTCGTCAGGGTGTAGGAGCCATCGAGGCTGTGCAGTACCCGGGAGGATTCGTGCGTCCACCGCACCGACCGGTCGCCATCCCACCGGTAGCGCAGGATCTGCTCGTCTCGGATAGCCGCGGCGTCGAGGTGCAGCCGTACCCGGTGTGCCCGGCCGTCCGTGTCGAGTTCGAGGACCTCGGCGTGGGTGATTTCAGCTGCCCATCGTGGGTAGGACTCGAAGTCGGCGATCGCGGCCATCACCACCGCCGGTGCCGCAGCGATCGTGATACTCGACCGGGTCTGCTCTTCCGTCGTCACCATGTAGGCCCCTCTTCGTCGTCGCTCATCGTGTCCGGGTACGGCAGACGATCGTGGCGCACACAGGCGCCGCGAAGAGGTGGCCGACACGACGACCGGCCCCAAGATCACCCCAGCGTGTCGAAGCCAGGGTGACCGGGCAGGCCGGTCGCGCCGACGAAGCGGAGCTACATGCTGCTCGTCCGGCCGACCTGGTCGATCTCGCCGCCGAGCACGACACCACGGTGGAGACCCGGACCGACATCGTCAGCTGAAGCACTCCTGAATGGTCAGGACCGCCCGCAGGTCCTGTGTCCGGTTTGACTCGTGTTTCCGGTACCAGCAGCGCGTGGGCGTGTTCTTTTACAGGCGTCGCGTTCGCGGTCAAGGCCCGGCGGGCCAGCCGAATTCCCTCCGCCTCCTCGGGTGGGTGGAGATCGCCACCCGATCGACGTGCCCCCATACCGCTGCCGGGGTGTTGCCACCAGACTCCACATGGTGCTTACCCTCGCCCCAGCCCATCCCCCCGGAGCGGACATCGGGACGGACCCGACCGCCGTGGACATCAAAGCGGCCGATGCCGGGCGACCGGTCCGGGCCGGCGCCATGCCGTCGGCGCCCAGGCTCATGCCCGTGCGGCACCGCGCATTTGGCCGAGGAGTGTTGCTGACGGTGGCGGTGGGACTGGGCACGGTGACACTCGTGGTGCTGGGTGCGGCGCTCGGGCGTCTGCTGACGGACACCGTACTCACCGGCCTGTCCAGCCGTGGTGTTTGTCGGCCCAGCCGGCGACCGGACCTCGGCGTGTCCGCGAGTGGCCAATGAGAGCCGGCTCCTTCGCCCAGTGGATGATGCCGCGCGGATCGACTGATGGAGTGCTGGCTTCCGCTATCGAGCGGCTCGGCGGGTTGCGTGGGGTCATCGGCGTGACACCGGGTGCCGCAGCAGACGGGCCGGTGATCGACGTGTGGGTCACCGACCGCAGGGCTGCGGATCCGATCCCGACCTACTGGCACGGTGTGCCAGTACGCCTGACCTGCCTGGGCTTGCCCGCGACCGAGGTACCCGCTCCCCGCACACCCGCCGGGCGCCACGCCCACCGCCCCAAGGACACCGACCTGTGATGACGGACCACGAACCTGCCGAACGACTCTCACCGCTGGATGTGGCCTTCCTGGCACTCGAGCACGCCGCGCCGATGCACCTGGGTGCACTCCTGACCCTGGCCGCCGCTCCCGGCCAGGATCCGCCCACGGTGAGCGGGGTGGCCGCCGTGCTGGCGGCGCGGGCCGCGCGGGTGCCACGACTGCGGCAACGGATCACCTCCACCTGGTCCCCGCCGGGCGGCGCCGCCTGGACCGTCGATCCCGGCTTCGACGTCCACACCCACGTACACACCCACCAGCTCCCCGCCGGTGGCGGGTGGGGCGCGGTGACCGCGCTGACCGGGGACCTGATGCGCCGGCCACTGGAGCTGACACGTCCGCCCTGGGCGCTGCATGTGCTCGGCGGCCTCGACCATGATCCGGCCGGAGCCCGGATCATGGTGCTGGTCACCCTCCACCACGCCCTCTGCGACGGAGCAGGCGCCATCCGCCTCGGCATGTCCCTGCTCGACACCACTGCAGCCCATGCGATCCACACCGCCGAGAGCGGGAACACCCCACCGGGCCCATCGCCGAGCCCGGTGTCATCGGCCCGCCCCGGACGCGTGCTGCGCGCCGCGATCTCGACCGCCACCCTGGCCGCGAACACCGCGGTGTCCTGGGCGACGGTCGCAGTCCGCGACCCGGCCAACACACTCAGCCAGGCTCGAGCGCGGCTCAACGCCGGAACCGGCATCGCTGTCGCGGTGGCCCGCCAGGTCCGATGGCCCGCGCCACGCTCACCGCTGTCCGCACCGGCGTCCGCGATCCCCTTCCCCCTGCCCCAGAGGTCACCGTTCACCGCGCTGAGGGGGCTGCGGCAGCCACGGGCCAGGCTGGTGCGGATGCTCCGTTTGGACGACCAGGACATCCGCCGGGTCCGGCATGGCCTTGGCGGCACCAGCCATGACGTGCTGCTCACCGTACTCACAGGTGCGTTACGGACCTGGCTGGCCGGCCGCGGCGAACCGGCCGAGAAGGCCCGGGTGCGGGCGTTGATCCCGGTCGACCAACGCCCCCGCTCCCGCGGCACCGGCGGTGCGAATCAAGTATCAGGCTACCTGTGTGACCTGCCCGTCGACCGGCCGGATCCCACCGTGCGGCTGGCCGTGGTACGGGCCGCGATGCAGGCGAACAAGGCCACCGGACCGCGCCGCGGTGCAGGTGCGATGGCCCTGTTCGCGCACGCGGTCCCGCCGGCGGCGCACCGCGTGCTGACCCCGCTGGCCGCCCGGCACGCGAAGGTCCTGTTCGACCTGGTCGTCACCACAGTCCGGCTGCCCGCGGTGTCCGCCGCTATCGGCGGCGCCGCCGTGGGCGAGGTATACCCGCTGGTGCCGCTCACCCCCGGGCATGCTCTGGGAATAGCGCTGTGCCACCACAACGGCGCCGTCCACATCGGACTGCACGCCGACCGTGACACGGTACCTGACCTGGACAAACTTGCCGAAGCCATCCCAGCGGCGTTGACCGAGCTCGCGGACACCGCCGACTGACGCGTTGTGGAGTCTCGGCGGTGATGCGGATGTCGTCGTCACGACAGGACGGGCCCTGTTCCCCCGCTGCTCAGTGACCACGGGACGTTCAGCCCTGGCTGGGCGTAGCGCGCCAGGCGCCGGTCGAGATCGGCGTCCTCGACCGCGCGCAACACCACCCGGCCAGGCTGGCCGGGTCTCCCGCCACCGAGCAGCGCGGCAACGAACCGGGCCACCTGCGCGGGTTCCGGCAGGACATCCCCGGCGAGATAGCTGACCTCGATCAGATCAAACCCGGAATCGGCCTCGATCGCGGCGGCCCAGCCGACCTGCTCGTCCCACACCAACGCCAGATCCACTCCGGGAAACCCCGGCAACCGCCCGGCCAGCGGCAGATAGGCGGCCGCGGGAACATCCAGCATCCAGACCACCAGATCCGCGCCCGCCCCGACCGCGGCCCCGACCCGCTCCACATACCGGCGCAGGCCACGTGCGGGGGCCGCCTCCTCATCGAGATCCATCGACCGAGTCGCCTCCTCCACCCCAGCCGGTAACCGTGCCGCGCCGATCGATGCTACGCCCGCACCACACGCCCCGCGGACATTGATCGATCCACCCCATCGCCCCAGAGCACCACCCGACGGCAAGGGTCTCGTCCGGGTGAAAGTTGCCAGTCCGGGTCGTGTCACGAACCCGACGAGCCGATTTACCTAGGGTTCACGACACTCAGAGAGGAACTTTCGATGTCCACGCGGATCGACATTCGTCGCACTGCCGGCGGGCTGAGGCTGTTGATACCCGCGTGCGGGGCACCGCGACAGTCGATCCGGCTCTCCTACGCCCAGGCCGATGATCTGATCACCGCGATCCGCTCCAGTCAGATCCGCCACGTCGACGAAGCCGGAAACACCATGGCGCTTTCCCCGCTACGGTCATGGGGCACCGACGAGTCGGTACAGGCAGGAGGTACCGCCTGGACCGCCCTGCTCGACGCGTGCTACTGGCTTCATCTACGCGACCCCGATGTCACTGCCCTGGGCGACGCGCTGAGCGCGCACATGCCCGACCGGATGACCCCGCTACCAGAACCCCGGCTCCAAACCGAGCATCCGGCCGACAGCACAAGGACCTGACCGCGTCCCGGAGGGTCGCGCCAGGGTGCTCATGGCAGACGACAGCCCCGGGTTCGATAGGTAGTTGCCCCGTTCCTGAGGCCGCCGAGGGAAACCTCGTCTCCACCGCCGATCGCACCGGCACGACGACCTACGTCGACGACGCCGAAGGCAACCGGATCGTCCGCACGGACCCGGCCGGCACCACACTGTTCCTGTCCGACACACAGGGCGCCGCGCACACCGCGGTCACCGAGAAGTCGCAGGAAGTGGTGCAGCGCAGGCAAACGCCGTTCGGCGAAGTACGTGGCCAGGCCGCTGCGTGGCCGAACGACCACGGATTCCAGATGGGCGCACGAGAACCGGGCGGGCTGGTCAACGTCGGGGTCCGGCAGTACGACCCGGACACGGGCCGGTTCACCTCCGTCGACCCCGTCCTGGACGCCGACAACCCGCACAGCTCAACGCCTACGTCAACAACAGCCCGGCGAGCTTCAGTGACCCGACTGGAAAACTGTGGGGAATGGCGTTCACGATGGCCCGGTTCGCGTACAACAAGGCGGTCAACGCGAAGGCCCGCGCCGCCGCCCAGCGCGCCACCAAGGCTCGGGCGCCAAGTTCAAGTCCGAGCGCTTCGGGCAGCTTTCGCTGACGGAAGTCCCGAGCCGTTTCCTGGGTGCTGTGCCGAAAGATCGGACACAGTAGACATGAAAACCATGGCAACCGGCGACGTCACGACAGCGCACCCCGATCGGGTCGTCTGTGTACTCGATGCGAAATACCCGTACTTCTACCTCAGCGAGAACACCTCGTTGATCAACCCCGGGCTCTCGACCTGGACCGGGATGGTCACGGCGTCGAGGGGGAAGCTGCAACTGCAGGTGCCGTGGACCGCCGAGTGGGTGCGGGTCGTCACCGAGATCCACCCGGGTGAGCCGGACGACGTGGTCGAGGCCTACGACGACGTCATCGAACTCGGCTATTGGTCCGCGACCGGGCTGGCCGCGGTCTTGGACTGGTCACAGACGCTGGCCGGCCCCGTGGATCTGTTGCCGGGTGACTACCGTCTGCGCTATCACGTGCGGGACTCGTCTCGGGAAGAGACCGGACGCGGCAAAGTGGCGGAAGCGTTGATTCAGCTCTGGCGGGCGAGGCTCGGCGCCAAAGAGGAGCTACGGATCACCGGAGCACTCGGGAACTTCTGGCACCCCGGCGCGCGGCTCAGGAGCGTGTGGAACGACCTCCCCTGCCCGAGCACACCCCTGCGCTAAGCAGATCGGACATAAACAGCGGACTTTGCTGGCTTTCGTCCGGTGCGGCTCCACAGACTGGCGATTACTCGCTCGAGCCGACTCTGGAGGTGAACGTGATGCGTGCCGCGCTGTCCGTGCCCTTGCTCGTCATTCTCGGTTGCACGGCCTGCGGGACCACGACCACCTCGGATGCCCGCCCGTCCGAACTCACGCCGTCCGCCGAGACCACGCGGATTCCGGTCGGTTCCGTCGCTCCACGAACACCGGGTGCGCAGTCTGTCCCCAGCGCGGTGGCACCCCTGTCGAGCGCCGAAAATCCCCGCCCGGACGGCGCTCCTTTCACCGGGCCCGCAGCCGTGGGCACCGAATGGCTGCGCGAGTGGTGCGCGCTCGACTGGCATGAGCCGATGAACGCGAACCTCGACCGCGCGGCCCGGTACCAGACCACGGCTGCGGCCAAGGCAGACCGCCGGACCGGCGACAATGAGGACACCTACCGGAGCGTTCGGGAACAACAGCTGAGCAGCGGTTGCGACGAAGTGACCGCGGCGGCGAGCCCGGAAGCTCCGCAGAGCGCCGACGTAGCCTATCTGGTGCTTTCGGCCCGCCGCGTCAACTCCGCGGCGGGGAAGGCCTTCGAGACCGAGCAGGTTCGTTCGGTGCGCAGGGTTCTCCGCCAGGCCGACGGACGTTGGCTGGTCGACACACAGGTGGAGGCGGGCTGATGCGCTTGAAGGCCTTGTTCGCCGTCGTGGTGCTCGTCGTGGGCGGCATACTGCTGGTGCTTCCCCGCCCCGAGGAGGCGCAGGCGTTGAGCTGCACCGGTGCGGCTCCGCAGACGGCGCAGCCCGCACCGGGCGGAAATGCCACAGTCGACCTGGCCCTGCCGCAGCTCGATGTCGCCAAGAGCATCGTCGCCACCGCGAAGGGCATGGCGATCACCCGGCGTGGCGTCGTGATCGCCTTGCAGATCGCGAGGCAGGAATCCCGGTTCGAAGCCGACGTGGTCGTCGGCCGGGCGACCGGCGCCTTCCAGCAGATCGCCCCGGGGCCGAACAACGCCTACACCGGTTACGACCGGAAGAACGCGGGCATGGCGGCCAAGGGCTTTTTCACCGTGCTGCTGGCCCGGGTGCCGGGTTACGACACCGATGCCCGTTCCAACGCAGACATCGGCCAGGTGGTCCAGGCCAGTGGCGCCGGTGCGAGCAAGTACGAGCCCTGGCAGCCGCTGGCCGAGTCTCTGGCGAGTGTGCTCTACGACGGTACGGCGGCGATGACCTGCCAGACCGGCCAAGGCGGACCGACGGCGGTGCGAGCGAACGGCGTGGACGTCGAACTGCCGCCGGGGGCGGGCATCGCCGGAACGGTGAAGGCGCCGAACCCGGCGTCCGCGCGGGTGCTCGCCGCCGCGCTTTCCTGGCTGGGCACACCGTATGCCTGGGGCGGTGGAACCGCGGCCGGGCCGTCCCGCGGTATCCGTGATGGTGGCGTCGCTGACGCGAACGGGGATTTCGCCAAGGTCGGCTTCGATTGCAGCGGCTTGATGCTCTATTCCTACGCCCAGGTCGGCGTTTCCCTGCCGAGGGCGTCGCGCGAGCAGTTCGCCGGCGGAGGGGCGGTCGTGCCGTGGGCCGCGGCCCTGCCCGGAGACCTGGTGTTCTACGGCGGCGTCGTGCACCACGTGGCGCTGTTCCTCGGTGTCGTCAACGGCGTCCCGTACATGGTGGAAGCGCCGCAGAGCGGTGACGTCGTCAAGGTCTCCCCGGTGCGCACCGGTGGGGACTTCCGGGCGGAAGCCGTCCGGCCCCTTCCGGGAGGAGGAGCTGATCAGCATGTCTGAGCACCCACCAGGCTACGAAGCCGAACAACCCGTCGACCTCAGCAAGCCTGTCGCCTACCAGCCACCCCCGGCCCCGGAGCCGTCCGCGCCGGACAGCCAGCCGGAAGAACCGCAGAAGGCGCCCGAAACCGTCTACGGGCTGGTCACGGTCGCCAATGTCCAGCCTCGGACGTTCAAGAGCACCGTCGCCCGGAAGCTCTACGCGGGCCTCGAACCCACCCATGCCAACGTCCGGCTGTGGAACGGTGTCGGCGCGATCCGGCTCGACGGCCTCGTCATCGCGGACATGCCCGCCGACCCGCGAGGTGCCGACTGGCGACGGCAGAGCTGGGCCACCGATCAGCTGGTGCTCCCGGTCCCCGACGACCTTCAAGCGGCCAGGGCCGCGTGGTGGATGCTCGACCGGCTGGAGGCCGAAGGCCGCCTGGATCTGGTGACCACGGCGATCGTCGTCGGCATCCGGACCGGCGCGAGCCGGATGCTCGCCCGCAAGATCGCCAAGACCTTCGGGGGACGGACGGCGGGGGTGATCCGCGTCAACCTGTCCGACGGGGTCGCCCCGGCCGACGACGAAACTCGGTGGGAACCCCTGGTGGCTGCGGTGTCGCACGCGGTGGAACAGCTGAGTTCGCGAAGCCGCCCGGCGATGCTCCCGCCGAGGACCCCGAACCAGGTCGTTCATTTCGACAGCCGACGTCACGGGAAGGCCGCGAACCAATGATCCTTCACTATCTCGTTCAGTCACCGAATCCCTTCGACGGCGTCGTGCCCGATTTCGGCGTCTTCGGCGTCGAATTCAACGCCGCCTGGAAGAAGCTGCTGGGTGGAGTTTGGGGCCTCGCCTTCGTCGTGCTCGCTTTCGGCACGATCCGCGCGACGCTGGAGCTGCAGTCCGCGAAGCGGAACGGGTTTCACACCTCGGTCGCGGGGCATACCGCTTCACTCAAGCGCTCGGTGATCGGACTCGCGGTGCTGGCGAGCCTCGGGCTGATCTTCGGCGCCGTCCTGACCGTCTTCTGAGAGGCATGCGATGCCTGATCTCCTCACGGAATTCGTCCCCGACCCGTCGACGCCGCTCGACGACCTGGCGAACTCGGTGCACGCCTCCGCGTTCGATCTCGTCAAGCAGGTGCTGAACGGCTTGGGGGAGCAGGGAAACGTCAATCCCGCGGCGCCGGGCTTTCTCGCCCAGTACGCCGCCGCGGCCGGCCTCGGACTGGTGGTCATGGCCTTCGCCGCCGTTTTCGCGGTCCTGCACAGCTTGCGCCGCGGCGGCCGTGACGACCTGCGCGAGTCCCTGTTCAAATATCTGCCGCTGGCGGTTTTCCTGATCGTCTTCTCGCCGGCGATCGGAGTGCTGATAGCGAATGTCGTCAACGCGGCCACCGAGGGGATCACCGATTGGGGCGCCACCACGATCGGCCAGACCGGCTCCCGGGTGGAGAAACTGGGCGGGATCCCCGCCGACAAGCTGCCGGGCGGCGCGTTCGTGGGTTTGATCGTTTCGATGCTGATCGTCCTCGGCGCGCTCGGCGTCTTCCTCATCCTCGCGGTGGAGAAGATCGGCCTGCCGGTCGCCGGGGTCATCGCCGGGATCGGCTGGGGCATGCTGGTGCATCCGGTGTGGCGGCCGAAAGCGCTGCGGGTACCCGGTCTCTGGCTCGGCCTGATCTTCGCGAAACCCCTGCTGTTTCTGCTGCTCGCCGCCGCGTTCGGCGCTTTCGGCGCGACGGAGGGGGATCCCTCGGGTGTCCCCGGTCTGATCCAGCTGTGTCTGCTGGCCGTCGCTCTCATCGTATCGAGCGCTGTACCTTTCCTGATCCTGCGCAGGTTCCCGACGACGCGAACCGCGGGGGCTCGTTCGAACGCGCAGTCTCCGGCTCCGGTCGGGGTGCGCGAATCGGTCGCCGTTTCCTTGGAACGGGGCTCGACAGTTTCGACGCCGTTGCTCGATCGGAGTCCGGTGCTTTCCCATTCCATCGAGCAGGCGTACGAGCAACGACAGCGGGAACGGCAGAGTTCGCAGCGTGACCGGGGCCAGGCCGAGCGGCGGCAGAACGGTTCCGCGCCACCAGGGCATCTCGAAGCGGAGACCCGCACCGAGAAGATCTCGTCTCCTGGCCGGGGGCGTGCCTGATGCGTACTTCGATTTTGGGCGGCGAGGTCGTCGGCCGCGGTCTGCTGGGCAAAGTGGACGGTCGCACCGGCGTCGCCCTTGGCGTGGCAGGGCTGGTGGCCGGGTGGCTGTGGCTGGGGATCGGCGGCGTGGCGGGCACGATCGTGGGCATCGCCGTCCTCCTCGTCGCCGTGATCGTCCTGTACCCATGGAACGGACAGCGGTCCGTCGCGGCAGGCTGGGTCCGCCGATGGCGGTTCTTCGCGCGCCGCCGCCGCGGCGTCACTGATTTCACCGCCGAGCCGGGCAGTGAACAGGCGATCCTGCCGCCCCCGCTCGGTCGGGTGGCGCCACTCGACCTCAGCGGGACACCGCACGAGGACATGTTCATCCTGCTGCATTCCAACCCCGGGGAATCCTCCTATCTGTCCGTGGTGATGGAGGTCGACGGCCAGCCGCAGGGACTGCGCACCGTCGCCGAATTCGAGGCGGCCTCGGCGCGATACGGCGTTATGCTGTCCCAGTTGGCGAGGGACGGCTCATTCCTTCGAGGTCTCCAGCAGATCAACCGGATCCTGCCTCACGACCCGGCACGCCACCGTGCCTTCGTCGCGGCAAGGGTTTCCGAACGGCCGGGCATCGAGGCACTGGTCAAGTCCTATGAGGACCTGATCGATCTCACCGCGCACACCGCGGAGCAGCACCGGAACTATCTCGTCGCCCGGTTCCCGCTGAACGGCGAGTTCGCCGTCGCGGCGCGGCGGCACGGGCAGGGCGAGATGGGCTGGGCCGGATTGGTGCGCGAGGAACTGGCCAGGCTGGCCGATCTGGTGAGCCGCGCGGATCTGGTGCGGCCGCGGGTGCTGGGTGAACAGCGCACCTGCGCGGTCCTGCGGTCGATGCAGGATCCGGCGTTCCCGGTGGATCAGCACGAGGGGATCCGCTGGCACAACTGCTGGCAGGACTACCAGGCCAAGCGCGGGTACATGATGGTGAACGACCGCTGGTTGCACCGGGTGGCAGTGGTACCGAGGGATGCCATCGGCGCCGTACCGCTCGGTCCGCATTGGCTCGCGCCACTGCTGGTCGAGGTCAACCCGGCGGTGATCCGGACGCTCAGCGTGCGGATGGAGTTCGTCCCGGCGAGGATCGCCAGGGCCCGTGCCGTCCGCGACGTCACGGTCGATGGCGCGAGCAGGCACAACGCCGCCGAAAAGGGGCAGGTCGGTGACGGTACTGACGAACTGCTGTTGTCCGCGTCGCGGCGACGGCTCGACGATCTGTCGCCCGGCAGCGGTCACCACGGTGTCGACTGGTCCATGTCCCTGTCCGTCACCGCGTCCGATGAGGGCGAGCTGGCCAGGGCGTCCACGCGGGTCGGCAACGCCGCGGCCAATTGCGCCATCGGTGCGTTGGAATGGCAGGACACTTGGCACGACGCGGCGGCGATCACCACATATCCGCTGGCGCGGGGAATGGCGGTGCCCAAATGACGGTACGGACGCCGGCGGTCGTGCCCGGTATTCCCCCTGAACAGCCTGCCCCGCAACCGGTGGCCGAGCCGGATGCGCGGCGAAAGAAGCGTCGCGACCCGCGCCGGACCCGGTGGCTGGATCGGGCAGGCTGGTATGAACCCCGCGAGACCGGCGCGCGGTCGACGACGCGGCAGGCGGAGGCGCTGAACCTGGCCCTGTCCTCGCCCCCGACAACGCACCGTGGCCTGATCCTCGGTACCGACAGGCTTTCCGGGCAGCTGGTGTGTCACGACCCCTTCATCGCCTACGATGACAAGCTGGTCTCGGCTCCCAACGTCGCGGTGATCGGCGACGTCGGCAAGGGCAAGAGCTCCCTGCTCAAAACCTGGGGAACGCTTCGCCAGCTCTTGCTGTCCGGCCGTCGTGTGGTCGTGCTCGACAAGAAGACCCAAGCGGGGCAGGGGGAGTACACCCGGCTCGCCCGCGCGGTCGGCGCGCCGTCGATCCGGTTCACCGTGGACGGCACCGGAAGCAGGCTGAACCTGCTCGACCCGGTCATCTCGCTCGGCGAGGCCGGCAAGCAGGCGGGACGGCCCACCGGTCAGATGATGCTGCTTCGCGCCGTCCTCGCCGAAGCGCTCGGCCGCGAGGTGAGCGAACGTGAGGGCAAGGCACTGCGGATAGCGCTGTTCGCCGCGACCGGTGACGCCAAGGAACGCGATCGCGTGCCGGTGATCGGCGACATCGTCCATCACCTGATCAACCCCGCGGGGGAGGCCGCGAGGAGCATCGGCGTCCCGGCCGCCGAACTGCGCGAGTGGGGCTTCGATCCCGCCTTCGCGTTGGAACGCATGATCGAGGAGGATCTCGCCGGTCTGGTGGACGGGGAGACCTCACCCGACGTCCAGCTCGATCACCCCAGCGGTCTGGTCCACTTCGACCTTTCCGCCCTCCCGATCGAGGGGCCGGCGCTCCGGATCGTGATGACGGTGATCAACACCTGGCAGACGAACATGCTCGCGCGGCGTTCGCAGCAGCTGATGCAGACGGTCAACATCGTGGAAGAGGGCTGGCACGTCGCGGAGGGCGCGCTCGGCAAGGTGTTCCAGCGCAACACGAAACTCGCGCGCGGGCTGGGCCTGGCGACGATGGCGGGATTCCACCACGTTTCGGACCTGCCGGCGGAGTCCGCCGCCCGCTCGTTGCTGCAGGAAGCCGAGACGGTGTTCATCTTCGGGCAGTCGTTGCGCAGTGACGCCCTCGCCTGCGTCGATCTGTACGACCTGCCGTCGGGTACCGAGGACACCATCATGGGGCTCGGCCGGGGCAGTTTCCTGGCCAAGATCGGTACTGAGGCCCCGCTGCTCGTCCAGCATATCCGGTCGCAGGCCGAAATCCAGCTCACCGAGACCGACGACGCCATGACCGGGAGGCGATGACGGATCCGGATCACCCTCGTAGCGTCAGGAGCCTGCGAGGTGGGTGGTATTCGTAGCCGTAGTCCAGTTCACGGAAACCGAGGCACACTGCGAACGGCCCGTCGCCGAATTCCCGCTGCGGGGAACGCCAGTTGCGGGCCAGATATTCGGTAGCCGCCCAGGTGGTATCGCCTCGGTGACCCAGGCAGAAGATCACGGTCGTGCCGCGGACGGCGTCGTGCGCCTTTCGACGACAGCGAGTTCCAGAGAGTTCGAGGTGACTTTCCGCCCGAGATCGGGGCTGTTGAGTACTTCGACATGGCGCGGGCCGGCGGCCGGGTGCTCGTCGTATATCCACAGGCTCAGCAGATTCTCGTCCAGGTAGAGCCGCCGGATACGGTTGCGAGCCGCCGCGCCGACGACGATGAGATTGCTGTCAAGCCCGGTGAAATGCTTGGGATCGTCGGTCGCCGACGGACTCACGGTACTGCGAACGTCGTACTTGTGGCCGCCGAGGTAGATCGCGTCGACCAACCCGTGGACCAGGTCCGGAAGGCGGAAGGATGCCGAGCCGAACAGGCGGGTCATCGCCTCGGACTCGCGCAGCTCGTGCAGGGAAACGGAGTAGCCACGCGGGCGCGTGCTTGTCGTTGTGATCCACAGGTTCGACAGGCAGCCGATCAGTTGCTGGTTGGTGCGCAGGCCGAAGAACTCGCGGAAGCGGCGTTGCGCGATCTGGATCAGGCCGGCCACGGTGAGGCCCAGGCCGATCCAGAAGACGATGTTGGCGATGACATTGGTAGCGATATCCACAAGCGCCACTGCAGCGTCGTCCTTATGCCTTTCGCACGTCAGGCCAGCCCGGATTCTCGCGCGGGTGACGGCCTGGCTTGGGCGGGCTGAGGGGTTGTTGTTTGGTGGCTGGCGGGTCGCTGGGCTGGCTCGTTGTCGGTCGGGCGGCCGCCGGGTTCCACTTTTCCGGTGGGTGTTGCTGGCTCGCGGGGTCGGGTTTGTAGTGGTCAGGTCAGCCGCGGGAGGTGGTTCAGGGCAATACGGTCGAGGACGCGATCGGCGTCGGCGCCGATCGGCCCGTCTGCGCGATCGGCCCTGTCGGCGGCGCACTGAACTCCGGGATCGCCGCGGACCTGCACGCCACCCGCACCTCGGCGTTCATCAAGGGTCTGCCTGCCGATCGCCGCCAGATCGCCACCCAGCACCGCGAAGCCGCTCTGGCCGCGCAAGTCACTTGTCTCGGGCCCGGCTGCTGCACACTGGCCTCAACTCGCACAAGATCCTCGTCGCCCCGGACGGGCTGGGCCTGGCCCACCCTCGGCGCCGGCTTCATCGACCCCGCCTGTGCAGCCCTGTGGCTGATCGCCGAAGGACACACCCTTCGCCGCCGAAGCCTGGAACGTGGCGACATGCCGACGTTCACGATCACCCATATGCTGGGCTATCCGTCTAGTTCTCCTGCCCAATTCTACCCAGGATTTCCGTGGCATCGATTCACGTGGTTCACCTCTGTTCTACTATTGTTCCGAACCAAAGCGACATGACAAGGAATAGTGTAAACGGAAACTCGTGGTCAAAACCGCAGATTCGTGATGGCGACACCTCAAAATATACGCCCGGCGTCTCTGTCTCAGGGATCATGGTGGGGTTTCACATGCGGGATAAAATGCCGGTAGAAGAAGTCTTGAGTCGGGCTAGTTGCACCAACCCGATACTCATGATCGACAATAATGTCGTGGATCTTTCGGGCTTTATTGAGCATCATCCGGGCGGAGTTGCCGTTCTGCTCGCCAATCTAGGCAGAGATGCGTCGGCTGATTTTCAACATGTGCCGGCGCACAGTCGAGGTGGGGTTGCTCGCAAGATCGTTCAGTTGACAGTCGCTGAAGCCGACTTCGTGTCAGGGTCGCGACAATGGGGTTCGTTTGGCAATTTGCTCGACCATGTGCGACTGATGCGTAACGCTTTCGAGGTTCAGTCTGATTCGGCACGTGAGCCGATAAGCGAGCTTGTATATGTCGGCCAGCTGTACAGTCAGCTTGTTGCTGACCATATTCGATCATTCCTGGATGCGCTGTCGCAAATGGCCGATATCGGCACTTGTCCGCAGGCGCAGAAGATGCTGGACCAGCTCTTTGCGCGTGCTTTAGCTCGCGTGGAATATCTGGTCAATAAAAACGATTTCCCGCTTGCCTGTGTGATTGCGCAACATATGAGGAAGCGCTGCAGTACGCTGCTTGGCAACATGCTTGAGATCGGAGTTTCCGCGATGGGTTCTTTGCGATCTTGCCCTGCAGTAGATGGTCTCCCTGGTCATGTCCAAAAGATGCAGTCGACATTGATTGAATGGATCAGTGAAGAATATGCCAGGGATAACGATGGCTAGGCTCGATCCGCAGCGACGCGACTCGCTTGCCCGGCACGTCTCCGCCTGTTCGGAACCGTCAGTTCGCCATTTGGACGGAGACCTCACGATCGACCACGGATTCATGCCTCGAGTCCTGGCGGACTGCCTGCTGCCCAAGCGATACGACGCCTGGGAACAGGTGGTGGCGCGACTGCCGGATCTGGCGTTTGCTTCGAACGCGCAAGCGATTCTCGGAGATCTGCCACTACTCGCGGTCGACGCGGACCACTTGCCCGACGACCAGCTCAAACGGGCCGCAACGATGCTCGGAATCATCGCCCACTGCTACTGGCGTTTCGGGATCGCTCGCATGTACCACGCACGCAACAGTGACGTTCCCGACCAGCTGCCGGAGGTGATTGAGCGTCCTTGGCGGCAAGTGTGCCAACGGCTTGGCCGGGCAAGTGAAGGATTCACTACCGAGGACTGCTTCTTCAACAACTTCACCTTTCTGGATAAAAATCAGATAGGCCCCGGAGGCTTGTACCGTATCGAGGAAGCGAAAATCGAAGCGCTACGCCCGATGATCCGTGTATATGGAAATGAGGCCGAGCGAGTATTCGTATCAGCCTTCGTCGAGGTCAATGCGGCGGTGACCCCGGCGATTCGTCTGGCCTGCCAGCTTGAACAGGCTATCGGCGACGGCGGACCGGATGCCCATGAAATGGTCAGCGGGCTCTTGGTAAATCTTGCCAAATGTGCCCGGGGTGCGATGAGCTCCTTCCGTCGGATTAGTCCTCGCAAGAATAGCAGTACATTCTGTGATCCAGTCGATTGGGCGAAGACCTACGTTACTTGGACTGTGCCTGCTGCCGGATACCCCACTGGGCCGAGTGGCTCCGCAACACCGCTTGTCCATTTCTTTGATGCGCTTCTCTGTCGTGCTCAATACGAAACGACCCTCGGAGCCTTCGCAAAGGGTCTGCGCCGCACTCAGTTGCCGAAGAAACATCGTGAATTCTTTGACCTTGTTCGCGCTCTTGATATCCGTGGCTACGTGCAGAGTTTGGCTGGCGTGGCGAGTGCTCGATATCGTGCTACCGCTGAAGCCTTCAACGAACTTGTTGAGTCGTTCGCGGGAGACAGCGGCTTCCTGGGCGTGCATAAAGGCAAAGTCGTCGACTACCTTGGCGTCGGCACCATCGTCGGGCGTAACCAGTCCACGGCCCACGACCAAACATACGTCGCGAACGCGACCTGGACAGAGATGGCGGGCAAACTGGAGGATGCCAGAGAAGAGCGGACCACATTGGAATTGGCCACGCCGGGGCCGCTCGACCGGCCTCAACCGCCGAACGCGTCGACCGCGAAGAGCGTGGCAGACGACACTTGCTCCTCCATCTCCGTTCCCAGGCCTAGTACTCCAGCGGCACTTCGTGATTATGTCGGGTAGCCTGTCGTTTCGTGTTGACTGATGAGGATCTTGCTGTCTGGATCGCCGGGCTGGACGACCTGTTCGCGCGGGTCGCGGGTCGTTTCACCCGGGTCGAGCCACGCCGCAGGGCTCGTGCCTACGTGCGTGGCCTGTTGGCGCCGTTGGCGGGGAAGAACGGCTGGACCTTGGCGGAAGCCGCCGGTGACGCCACCCCTGACGGGATGCAGCGACTGCTCAACGCTGCCACCTGGGACACCGACGGAGTCCGCGACGACGTGCGGGCCTACGCCATGGAACACCTCGGCGAACGTGATGGTGTGCTCGTGGTCGACGAGACCGGATTCCTGAAGAAAGGCACCCGCTCCGCTGGCGTGCAGCGTCAGTATTCGGGTACCGCTGGGCGGATCGAGAACTGTCAGCTCGGCGTGTTTCTTGCTTACGCCACAAGCAAAGGACGTACTCTGATCGACCGCGAGCTCTACCTGCCGAAATCCTGGACCGGTGACCGGGAACGGTGTCGGCAAGCTTGCGTGCCCGATGAGGTCGAGTTCGCGACCAAGACCATCCTGGCTCAGCACATGCTCGCCCGGGCACTGGATGCCGGTGTCCCCGCGGCCTGGGTGACCGCCGACGAGGCCTACGGCAAGGACTACAAGTTCCGCATCTGGCTGGAAGCCAGGCGTATCAGCTACGTCGTGGCAGTGGCCCGCAACCAGACCATCCCCGCCACGGCCGGTACGTCACGGGCTGACCTTCTGGCAGCACAGGCACCCGAGGACGCCTGGAAACGCCGCAGTTGCGGCGACGGAGCGAAGGGGCCACGGCTGTTCGACTGGGCTGTCGCCTCGTTACCGGTGTACGAGGACACCACCCCGCCAGGCTGGGCACGATGGCTATTGGTGCGCCGATCCCTGACACCTAACAGCAAGGGTGAACTCGAACTGGCTTACTACTTATGTTGTGCCCCAAAGGGAACGACCGATGATGATCTGATACGGGTCGCAGGCGCCCGGTGGGCGGTCGAGGAGTGTTTCCAGACCGCCAAGAACGAGGTCGGCCTGGACCACTACCAAGTCCGCCGCTACGACGCCTGGTACCGGCACATCACCCTGGCCATGCTCGCCCACACCTACCTCGCCGTCACGTCCGCGATCGCCCCAAAAGCCCTGGCAGCGGCCTCATTCCAATCACGCTTGGCGAGGTCAAGCGTCTCCTGGCACACCTGACCGCCACCGTTCCTCAACGCGCCGTCGCCTGGGCCTGGTCCCACTGGCGCAGACGCCACCAACACCGCGCCAAACAAGCCCACTACCAGCGGTGACGCACCAATAATCACGAAGTGCTGCTGGAGTACTAGCACTTCTTGCTAAAAGCTGCCTTTTGATTCCGGGCGAATGTCGCCCCGCCCATGGGACGGGCACGAGGTGTCGAACGTGGGGGTCTGGGCGGAGATTTGCCGGTTGTATCGGGCTGACGGCTGATGATCCGGGCGATCACACTCGCCGGGGATGTCGAAGAGTACGGTGGCGAAGGCGGATGAGCAGCCGCAGTATGAGAGGGCTCAATGCTGCGGCAGGCTGGCGTGGTGCTCGGAACGCGGTCGTCGGGCAGCACGCCGGGTTTCGGGACGTCGTCTGTTGATCAGATAGGGGTTCGGTGTAACTCCAACGCCTCCTGGGCTTGTCGCGACCGGTCGTAAAGCTGCTTCGGCAAATGACCGTGATCCGGTGGGTCGGCTCGTCGAAAAGGATCGGTTCGTCACGGCAAGGTCGCTCAGGCGAATCGGTAGCGACGAACATGCGCTCGCACCGACATGAGGTCGATCTTGACCACAACGGGAACCCTTGGAACTCGACATCCTCGCCACCGCCGACGAATCCATTCCCCGGGAAAGTCACCGAGAGACGCGGACCACGCGATCGGGTGTGGTCTGTACGTCGACGTCAGTGCCCGTTTCCTCGGTCGCACGAAGCAGCCCGCGACGAGCCAGGAATCGCCGGTGGGGACAAGATCCGCACCGACCTTGCCAAGACCGACAAAATCGCCCCCAAGGCGCCGCAGCTCCCGGACTGGCTCACCGCCATCAGCAACAAATCGCAGCCCACCGGGTGCTGACAGCCGCTACGCAGTACCCGGCCGGATCCGGCCAGCCTTCACCGCGGGTCCTATGTCGCCGAACAGACGAGCCGGCTGCCAACACGACGCGACGGCTCACCACGACCTTTCGGGCCCTGCAGGCCTTCTCAGCCGACCGTCACGATGCTGAGCCCGATCTTCAGTGCGTCGAGCCGGGCTTTCATCAGGTCCGCGCCGGTGAGCCCGGCGGTGGCAGGCCACCACAGCACGGTCACCGCCCCCGCGGTCAGGACCGCGATCAAGATCGCGGTCCACCACATCGCGGCCCTGGTCAGCTCCGGTAGCCGCTTCACCGAAGACTGTGTTGGGCCTGGCGCCGAGGAGGTGTTCGCGGTCGTTGGCCGCGCATCGTCGGTCATGCCCGTCATCGTCGCGGAAACCAGTGAAGACGTTGCGGAAGTCGGCAGGGATGTTGCAGAGCCCCGGCACACCGGCCCGCTTACACGGCGGGAGAGCATCAATGTGCTGTGGGCCAAGTGCGGTTAGTTGGACACGCACTTCGGCACAGCGGAGCGAACGGAGACGAAACGGAGCCCAATCGCGGTCGACTCCGAGGTGACCATGCCACAGAGATATCAACATCCCCTCAGGTCAGCGGGATGTTGACGTAGTGGGCCTAACGTGGCACAACCCCGAACACCCTGGTACTGGCCGAAGGCCCTGAGATCTGCATCAAACCAGTCGGCATCCGCCGCGTTTTCGCAGGTGAAGCACGATGATTCCCGCGAACGCCGCCCGGCCTTCGTCCGCTCCGCCGACTGATGAGGTCATGGTGCGCAGCGTGACCGTCATCGCGGGCATGGTGGTGGTGGCCCTCACCTTCATCTTCGGCTTCGGCAACGTCTGGACGCTTGCGCTGCGTCTGGGCGTCCCGGCCTGGGTCGCGCCGCTCGTGGCGCCGGCCGTGGACCTGTCCATCCTGGGCCTCCTGCTGGTTACCCGCCACCTCGTGCTCCACGGCGCGACATCGGACCAACTCCGACCTGCCCGCCGCCTCCTGATCTTCTCCAGCCTCGTCACCCTGGCACTCAACGATGGGCGTCCCCGTGCCACCTTCGAGGGCGAAGTGCTCACCGCCGACGAAGGCCAAGTCGTCACACTGGAATCGCACTGAGCTGAAGACGCAGCTACCCCGTCGAGCACGTCGGTCGGGTGGGTGGCGGCGACGAGAGCAGCACCGCCACCCACCCTGTGCGCCGGAGCCGGTCAGGCTTGGTCTGGCAGGGCGGGGACGCCCGGCGCACCGTTGGGAATGCCGGGCAGGGCGGGGACGCCCGGCGCACCACTCGGAATGCCGGGCAGGGCGGGGACGCCCGGCGCACCACTCGGAATGCAGGTCTCCGTCGGACGGACACCGGGCGCGCCGCTCGGCTCACCGGTGATGGGCAGCGTGGGCAGAGCGGAGATGGTAGGCGCGGGCACGCCGTGCATCGGGGGCGTAGTAGGCGCGGGCACGCCGTGCATGGGCGGTGTGCCGGGCAGCGGACACGGCACGGACTGCGTCGGCGTGCCCACCGGCGTGGCGGCGAGTGCCGCTGACGAGGCGGCGAGAACGCCCGCGGCGGCGAGGCCTGCCACGACGAGCGACTGAGCGAGGCGAGTCTTCTTCATTTCAGGGATCTCCAATGTTTGCTGGTCGTTCCGAGCGGTCACCGGGAACGACGCCTACTTTGCTGGACGCGGTGGAAGGTGAGCGCTAAGCAGTGCCTTATCTTTTCTTTATGCGAGTTCTGTCTAATCAACCTGCCCGTTGGTGCCTTTTGCTTGCCGCGCCCCATTCTCCCGTGGTAAAGACAATTCATGCGTGTACTGGTAGCGGAAGACCAGAAAATGATGGCGGACGCTCTCGGTGAGGGCCTGCGTGACACCGGGCTTGCCGTGGACGTCGTCTATGATGGCAATGCCGCGCTGGATCGCTGCTGCAGCACGCGTTACGACGTCGTGGTGCTCGACCGCGGCCTGCCGCTCGTGCACGGCGACGACGTGTGCCGCACACTTGTCGACGAGCACCCCGAAACACGAATTCTGCTGCTCACCGCGGCTTCCGCCGTCGACGATCGGATCTTCGGGCTGGAGTTGGGAGCGGACGACTACCTGTCGAAGCCCTTCGTCTTCGCCGAACTGGTCGCCAGGGTGCGAACGCTCGGGCGGCGGAGCCGGTCCGCCGTGCCGCCGGTGCTGCGCCGCGCGGGGGTCGTGCTCGACACCGCTCGGCACCGCGTGCTGCGCGACATTCACCCGGTTTCGCTCACCAAAAAGGAATTCGCCGTGCTCGAAGAACTGCTGCGGGCGAACGGTGCCGTTGTTTCCGCCGAAGAACTGCTGGAATCGGCGTGGGACGAGAACATCAACCCATTTACCAATGTCGTTCGCGTGACAATGACTTCGTTGCGGCGAAAACTGGGTGAACCCGCGGTCATCGAGACCATTTCTGGTGTGGGATACCGGATCTCGTGAAGCGCTGGCCGTTGCGGGCGCGGCTGACGAGCGCTTACGTGGCGCTGACCGCGGTGACCGGCGCGATCATGCTCGGGATGATCGCGCTGCTGGCGCAGCCGACGTTCCAGACCGGGACGACGTCCGTTTCTCCCCACTACGCACCGGGTGAGCCCCGACCCGATCTACCGGCGGTCCCGGAAGTCGACGTGAGTCGGCCGACGGACGAGCTGGGCACGATCACCTACTCGTCGGTGATCATCAGCGGTCTCGTCGCACTGGTGGTCGTGATGGCGGTGGCCGCGGTGCTCGGCTGGGTCACCGCCCGCCGCGCGCTGCGCCCGGTGCGGACCATCACGGCCGCCGCAAAACGGGCGGCCGACCAGGCATTGCACACGCGCATCCGGCTGGACGGCCCCGCCGACGAGATCAAGGAGCTCGCCGACGCGTTCGACCACATGCTGACCCGGCTGGAGCGGTCGTTCGCGAGCCAGCAGCGGTTTATCGCCAACGCCGCCCACGAGCTCAAGACGCCCGTCGCGACACAGCGGGCGGTGATCGAAGTGGCGATGGCACGGCCGGACGCGCCCGCCGGGGTCGGCCTGCTCGGGCAGAAGCTCGTCTCATGCCTTGACCATCAGCAGCTCGTGCTCACCGGACTGCTCGCGCTGGCCCAGAACGCCGACACCATCCACCGCACCGAGCTCGTGGACCTGGTGACGCTCGTCGACGACGTTGTGCGTGCACGGCTCGACCGCGCCGTCGAACGGGTCGAGCCCGTGCTCGACCTCGGGGAGGCCAAGGTGTTCGGCGACCCCGCCCTGCTTACGCAACTGGTCCACAATCTCGTGGACAACGCCGTCGTGCACAACGAGCCCGGCGGTTGGGTGTCCGTGCGCACCGTGAGCGACGGCACGACCTGCGCCCTGGAGATCGCCAACGGCGGCACCACCGTCGACGACGCCGAGGCGGACCAGCTGTTCGAGCCATTCCGGCGGCTGTGCTTCGACCGGGCGGACCCGCCGCCAGGCAGCGGACTCGGCCTCTCGGTCGTGCGGGCGATTGCCGACGCGCACGGCGGTTCCGCCACCGCCCGGCCACGCCCCGAGGGCGGCGGCCTCGACGTCCAGGTCGTTCTGCCGTCGGCGTGAGGAAAAGGTGCCGGAAAAGCACGAGCCGAGTCGTGGCGTACGACAACTCGGCATTCGATCCAAGCGACCGGATGCGGGCTGGAAGGAATAGCGATCCCGTCATCCTGGCCACTGATTCGGATCTGCCCCGAGTCCCCTGGGACGGTTAGCGGTTGCGGCGGCCTGCAACCCTCCTGACCGCAGGATCGATCTCTGTCGTGCGGCTCTTTCGGGCGGGGGTTGGGGGTTCCCGTTCACCGACAGCACCTCATCCGGGTGCGATTTCGTGCCCGCGACGGCGTGGGCCGAAGATCCGGAATGGTTCGGAGGCCAAGTGCTAGAGGTTGATGACGATCTTGCCGTGCACGTGCCGGGTCGCCTGGAGTTCGACCGCCTCACGGATCTGCTCGACCGGGAAGGTGGCCGAGATCGGGACTCGGAGCCGTCCCGATGCGATCAGCTGGGCGATCTCCTCGAGGGCGCCGGGGGCGACGTTGGCACCGTTGGCCGATGTGATCCCGTCGATCTGCGCGGCGATGGCCGTGATGCGCCCGTCCGGAACGCCGAGCTTTCGTGCCGCCTGCACGGTGTCCGTGCCGTGCAGGTCCATCGCCGCCGTGACGCCGTCAGGAGCCAGGGCACGGACCCGGTCGACCAGCCCGTCGCCGTAGGTGACCGGTTTGGCGCCGAGCGCGCGCAAGGCGTCCGCCGAGGATGCCGAGCCGGTTCCGATCACGCGTGCACCCGCGAGACGGGCGAGCTGGACCGCGAACACGCCGACCCCGCCTCCCGCGCCGCCGACGAGCAGCGTGTCATCCGGTCCCGGGTTGACCACGGCCACCGCGGCGGACGCCGTGCAGCCCGCGATCGCGAGGACGGCGGCGGTGTTGTCGTCAAGGCCGTCGGGGGTGTGGTGCGCATTGCCGCCCACTGCGATGGCCCCCGCCTCCTGCACCACCACATAGTCCGCGACCGAACGGGACATGGCGCCGCCGAACACCCGATCGCCGACCGCGAACTTCGTGACGCCCTCGCCGATCTGGTCCACCACCCCGGCGTAGTCGGATCCGAACCCGCACGGCAGGGTCAAACCGAACCGGGAGGCTGTCTCCGCATCGGAGGTCATGAACCAGTCCATCGGGTTCAGCCCGGCCGCCGTGACGCGCACGCGCAACTGGCCCGCACCGGCCTTCGGAGCGGGGACCTCGTTGACCTTCAGGGCTTCCGGGCCACCGAAAGACTCGAGCTGGACAGCCCTGCCCGTGGTCGCCGACACCCCGGTGTTCGGTTCTTGCATTCTGGATGCTCCTTCGCGAGTAAGTGACCGACGCCGAAATGGACTATGCTCCGGTTACGTCCCCACCGTAGCACAAACGGAGCGTGATCCGCTTTGGCAGACTCGACATACCGCGCCCTGAGAGCGGACGCGGCCCGCAACCGCGATCAGCTGATCGCAGTGGCCACCCGCGTGCTGATGGCCACCGAGAACGGGCCGTCGATGCGAGCGATCGCTCGCGAAGCCGGGGTCGGCATCGGGACCCTCTACCGGCACTTCCCCACCCGCGAATCGCTCGTCGACGCGGTCTACCGCGACCAGGTCGTGAGGCTCACCACCAGCGCCCGCGAACTGCTCGCCAAGCTGCCCCCACCCGCGGCTTTACGGCGCTGGATGAACCTGTTCGGCGACTGGATCGCGACCAAGAACGGCATGCTCGACACGCTGCTGACGATGATCGAGTCGGGTGCGATCGCCCACGGCGACACCCAAGCCGAACTGCACGCTGCCATCAACCAGCTCCTCGACGCCGGCCGCGCGACCAGTGAGTTTCGCCAGGACATCTCCGAAGAAGACATCGCGGCCAGCCTCATCGGCATCTTCACTGTCGCCCCCCTGCCGGAACACGAAACCATGGCAAACCGCCTGCTGGACATCCTGATGAACGGCATCCGGACAGCTCCGTGAAGCACTCACGTGCGGCGCCTTGCCCTTAGCCGATCGGATGCTCCCAGCCAGGTGACTTCCCGGGCGCGTTCAAGGGAAGCCGCCGCGTGGCGCCCGCTCCTCGGTCGGTCCCGCGCCGTCGCATGACGGAGCGGCAGTGCAGGCCAATAAGAACGACCGAGGTGCCGATCCCGCAGGGCCGGCACCTCGGATCATCGCTTCCGCGATTCAGGCTTCGGGAATGCCCCTGCCGAATGCCTCCAGAGCAGCGGCGTCGGGTTCGGGGCCGCAGCACACGGCAAAGTTCTCGGCGACCTGACTTCGACGGATTCGACGACAGAATCCGGCATCTGCGAGCCTGAGGAGAGTCCGAGAGCGCTCGGACAGGACAGCACCAGGCCGACATTTATCGACACTCAAAGGCCCACTAAAGCCGCTCCGACCAGAGGGAAAGGTCTTGTTCGGCATCACTCGACACCCTCTTAGCCAGCGGGTTCGGGGTTCGGAGTCCCTGATGGCGCACGTTCAATCCCCACGTTTTCGGTTTCGATGACGTGGGGTCCCCCTCCCGCCGAAAGTGCGACAGAGCCACAGGCCCATTGAAACAGGCTCTAGGTGTTGAAGCCGCCGTCGATGGTGATGGTGGTGCCGGTGATATGGCGGCCGCCGTCGCCCGCGAGGTGGGCGATCATCGCTGCGATGTCGTCGGGGTGGCCGTATCGGCCCAGCGGAATGAGGTCGCGCATGCGCTGCGCCTTAGGGCCGTCTGCAGGGTTGGCGTCGGTGTCGGTGGGGCCGGGCTGGACCAGCACGGCGTTGATGCCGCGTGGGCCGAGTTCGCGGGCCAGTCCCCGGGTGAGGCCGTGGAGTGCGGACTTGCTGGATGCGTAGAGCGCCATTCCGGGGAAGGGGGTGTACTCGGCGATATTGCTGCCGAGGATGATGATCCGCCCTCCCTCGGGCAGGTACCGCAGTGCCTGCTGGATGGTGAGGAAGACCGCGCGGACGTTCAGGTTGAATGTCCGATCGATGTCGGCGACGCTGAGGCTGTCGAACGTGCCGCCGGGGATCATGACCGCAACACTGTTGACGAGGATGTCCAGACGCCCGAGCTCCGCTGCTGCGTCGTCGACTGCGCTGCGCACTTGTTCGAGGTCGTTGCTGTCGGCCTGCAGGGGCACGGCAGTGCGGCCCAATTTCCGGACCTGCTCGGCCAGCGCGTCAGCCTGATCTCGGGAAACTGTGAAGGTGAAGGCGACATCGGCGCCGTCGCGCGCGAGGCGTAAAACGGTCGCGGCTCCGATACCCCGGCTACCGCCAGTCACGAGTGCGGCCTTGCCTGCCAGAGAGCTCATGGGAGTGCCTTTCTTGTCAATTGCCTAAGCAAGTAATACTCCGATGGCATTAGCGCAGCAAAACGATGTCGAGGCAGGGTGGGCGATATGCACAGCAATGACACGATCGCGCCGCAGGAAGCGCGGTTCCTGCGGGAACCAGGTCGCCTGACCCGCGCCTTAATCAGATTAATGGAACACGACATCAATCGGGCGGCGGGTCTCGCGATGACGAACTTCGCCGTCCTCCTCAGGCTCAACGAAGCACCCGAGCAGCAGTTGCGCATGGCGGAGCTCGCCGCCGTTATGGGTCTCACGCCCAGCCGGATTACTCGCGTCGTCGACCAACTCCTCAGCCTGGTCCTGGTGACCAAGAATCGCGATCCTGACAACTTTCGCGGCGTCATCGCCACCGTTACCGGCGCCGGCCTCGCGGCTATGAATGAGGCCCCTCCCCATCGCCGCGCGAGCGCGCGACGCCGCGTCCTCGATCACGTTCCGGTCGACGGCCTTCCTGTCCTGTGAGGGGCCCCGGATCTTCCGGATAGCGAACCCACTGGGGTTTTCATTCGGAAGGGAGGGTTTTCGTGTCGAGGAAGCGTCGGTCGTTTACTT
>NZ_JBHRWK010000160.1:0-417 GCF_042647925.1 Amycolatopsis speibonae | reverse complement strand
TCTCGGTCGACGGCGTCGGTCGCGCGGGAGTTGGGTCTCACTGAGCAGACACTCCGCAACTGGGTTAACGACTATCGGAAAACTCATGCCGCGGATGAGCCGCCATTGACGGTGCCGGAGCGGGCGCGGCTACGCGAGCTGGAGAAAGAAGTCCGCGAGCTGCGGCTCGAGAAGGAATTTTTGGGAAAAGCCGCGGCCTTCTTCGCGAGCGAGTATCGGTGAGCGACATGTACGAGTTCATCGACGCGGAGAAGGAAGCCACCGAGCAGGGCGAGAAGAAATACACCGTCATCAACATGTGTGTCTGGCTTGTCGTGTCAACCTCGGGATATTACGAATGGCGTGAGCGGCCGGACTCGGCGACGGCGCGGCGGCGGGCCGGCCTCGCGGTGCTCGTGACAGCGATCTTCGAGGCGT
>NZ_JBHRWK010000159.1:0-559 GCF_042647925.1 Amycolatopsis speibonae | reverse complement strand
TGTCACGTCCACCATATTCATCACGTGCGCCATGATGCGCGTGTTTATCCGATCGGAGGTGAAAGACCTCCGATATTGAGCCGACACAGCGGTTTGGTGAAGCTGAGGGCAGCCTGATCCACGGGAATGGGTGGATCGAGGTGGCAAGCGGCCCTGACAAAGTCGAGTCGTGCCAGCACCGCCAGATGGTGCGGGCTCGGTGAGCGAGACGAGAAGGTATACGAAGAGGAATCAGTGTCTGAGGCCTCGTTATGTGGAGCCGACTCGAAACCTGGCGGATCTGGGTCGGTATCGCAGTGCGCGCGAACCGAGTGATAGGTGTAGCGCCCGCCCGGAACTGGTGTTCTGGGCAGCCTGTGGAGAAAGTCTGTGGCGTATCCATGGGGGCTGCCGGGGTAAAGCTGAGTGCCTCACTCGTCGATCGGAGACACGTGAACATGGGAACCACCGTGAGTCTTCCATGCCGGAGCACAATCCGGTGTTCCGGGATGGATAGGCGCATTGCCCGCCGAGGGGTTCACGGTGGGGCGGAGTCGCCGTAGTACTCCGAGGACGGGAA
>NZ_JBHRWK010000158.1:18710-37450 GCF_042647925.1 Amycolatopsis speibonae | reverse complement strand
CGCAGCGACTGCGCCGCCAGATGCACCGCCACCAGCGAGGACGAACACGCGGTGTCCACCGTCAACGCCGGACCCTCCAGCCCGAACGTATAAGCCACCCGGCCGGAGATCACGCTGCCGGAGTTTCCGGTGCTCAGGAAACCCTCCACATCGGACGAAGCGCCGGACGCCCTGCTGAGATAGTCGGTGTACATCACGCCGGTGAAGACCCCGGTGTCGCTGCCCCGCAACGAGTCCGGGTCGATCCCAGCCCGTTCGAACACTTCCCACGAGGTTTCCAGCAACAGCCGCTGCTGGGGATCCATCGCCACCGCCTCACGCGGGCTGATCCCGAAGAACGCGGCATCGAACCCCGCCACATCCTCCAGAAACGCACCCTGACGCACCGAACACCGGCCCACCGCATCAGGATCAGCATCGAACAAACCGGTCAAGTCCCAGCCGCGATCCGACGGGAAATCGCCGACAGCGTCACCACCACGATGGACCAGCTCCCACAGGTCCTCCGGGCCACGCACCCCGCCGGGGAAACGACAGCCCATGGCCACGATCGCCACCGGCTCCTCCGAAACCCGTGTGGTCACCGGAGGGCTGGGCGCGCGCCGTTCGCCGAGCAGTTGCCCACCGAGGAACGCGGCCAGCGCGGCCGGGCTCGGATGGTCGAACACCAGCGTGGCGGGCAGGCGGACGCCCGAGGCGGCGGCCAGGCGGTTACGCAACTCGACCGCCGTCAGGGAATCGAACCCCACCTCCTTGAACGCCCGGCCGACATCGATGGTCTCGCCGGGGGAGTAACCGAGTACGGCCGAAGCCTCGTCGAGGACGAGGGACAGCAACAGTTGCTGTCCTTCCGGCGAGGGCAGTTCGGCGAGACGCCGTGCCAGGGAACCGTCTTCACGGGCGCCGCTCGCGGCGGGTCGCTTCGTCCGCACCAAACCACGCATCAGCGGGTGGACGGCTTCTTGAGGCGACAAGTTGAGGTGCGCGGGGACCAGCACCGGATGGCCGGAGCTCAGGGCGTTGTCGAACAGAGCGAGTCCGTCCGCTGTGGACAGTGGGCGGACACCCGCGTCCGTCATCCGGCCACGGTCGGCTTCGGACAGTCGCCGGGTCAGGCCGGTCGCCGGTTCCCAGAGTCCCCAGGCGAGGGAGGTCGCGGGGAGCCCCTCGGCGTGACGTTCGTGCGCGAGTCCGTCCAGGAATCCGTTGGCCGCCGCGTAGTTCGCTTGACCCGGGGTTCCGAAGACGCCGGCTCCTGACGAGAAGAGGACGAACAGGCTGAGGTTGTGGTGTCGGGTGAGGTCGTGGAGGTTGAGGGCGCCGTTGATTTTGGGGGTGAAGACGGTGTCGAGGCGTTGTGGGGTGAGGGTGGCGAGGACTCCGTCGTCGAGGACTCCGGCGGCGTGGATGACGCCGGTCAGGGGGTGTTCGGGTGGGATGTCGTCCAACACGGTGGCGAGTGCGTTCCTGTCGGCGACGTCGCAGGCCACGACGTGTGCTTCGGGTATGTCGGTGGTGCCGCCGGTGCGGCTGAGCAGCAGCAGATGCCGGACCCCGTACGTGTCGACCAGGTGGTGGGCGATGATCCGGCCGAGGGTGCCGGTGCCGCCGGTGATCAGGATCGTCCCGTCCGGGTCCAGCACCAGCGGCTCACCAGCGGGTTCGACTCGGGCGAGCCGGGGGACCCGGACTTGACCGGCGTGGATCGCGACTTGTGGTTCGTCACCGGCCGCGGCCTGCGCTATCAGGGCACGGGATCTCGGGTCGTCGTCGAGGTCTGCGAGCACGATCCGGCCGGGTTCTTCGGCTTGTGCGGAGCGCACCAGGCCCCACACCGCCGCCCCCACCGGCGTGGACACACCACGGGTCAGCACCACCAGACGTGACGAGGTCTCCTCCCGCACGAACTCCTGCACCCGCGCGAGAACACCGGCCACCACTTCACGTACATCACCGGTGCCCGCCTCGCACACCACGACATCCACACCGGCGGCCGCCCCGACCTCGGCAGGCACCCACTCCACCCCGAACAACGAACCGGAAGTGGCGGTCAGCTTGTCGAAGCTGAGCGGCCGGAACACCAGCGAGGCCAGCGAGGCGACAAGCTTCCCGGAGCTGTCCGCCATGGTCAGGGACACGGCGCCGGACCCGGCTCGGACCGCTCGGACCCGCAACGTCGTGGCGCCCGACGCGTGCAGCGTGAATCCGTTCCAGGAGAACGGGAGCAGCACCTGGTCGTCGTCGCCGAGCGGGGTACCGACCGCCGACGTGTGCAGGGCGGCGTCGAGCAGCGCGGGATGGATACCGAAGCCGCTCTGTGCGTCCGCCGGGAGCGCGACCTCGGCGAAGATCTCGTCGCCGAGCCTCCAGGCCGTCCGCAGGCCGCGGAAGAACGGCCCGTGTTCGTAGCCGGCTTCGGCCTGACGTTCGTAGAAGCCGTCGAGCGCGACAGGTTCCGCGCCGGCGGGCGGCCATTGCGCGAAGGCCTCTCCGTCGGCTTCGGGTTCTTTGGCGGACAGAACGCCGGAGACATGCCGAGTCCAGGAATCACCCTCCGCCGAGCGGGAATAGGCGCCGAACGACCCCTCCGCGCCGACCCGCAGCTGCAGCCGGACACCGCCCTCCGGCACCACGAGCGGCGTCTCGACCAGCAGTTCCTCCACCACCGGCCGTCCGACCTCGTCCCCGGCGCGGACCGCCAGTTCTACCCAGCCGGTACCGGGGAACAGGACGACACCCGAGACGGTGTGGTCGGCGAGCCAAGGATGCTCCGACACCGAAACGAATCCGGTCAGCAGGACGTCGCCGTCGTCGGCCAGCCCCACCGAGGCGGTCACCAGCGGATGCCCGGTCGCGGTCAACCCCGCGGACGCCACCTCCGCCGCCGCCGGCCGTACGACGTCCAGCCAGTAGCGCTTGCGCTGGAAGGGATAGGTGGGGAGATCCAGATGCGGTCCGCGGCCGAGGCCCCAGTCGACCCCGACGCCGCGGACGTGGAGTTCACCCGCCGAGGTCAGGAACCTGTCCCGGTCCCCGTCGTCGCGCCGCAGGGTACCGACGACGACGGTCGGTGTGCTGCCCGTGACAGTGTCGTCGACGCTGCTGGTCAGCACCGGATGGGAGCTGACTTCGACGAACGCGTGATAGCCGTCAGCCGCCAGTTCTCGTATCGCCGCGTGGAAGCCGACAGGCCGTCGAAGGTTGCGGAACCAATAGTCGGCATCCAGTGTGGTGCCGTCGGCCCATTGACCATCCACTGTGGAATACAGCGGCACGGTTCCGGCGACGGGGCGGAGGTCGGCGAGAGCCTGCAGCAGGTCGTCGCGGATGATGTCCACGTACGGGCTGTGCGAGGCGTAGTCGACAGGAATCGAGCGGGTGCGGATCCCGAGACTCTCGCAAGCGTCGGCGAGCGCGGCCAGTTGCCGGGGATCTCCGGACACCACCACGGATTCCGGCCCGTTCACCGCCGCGAGACAGGTCGAGTCCGGGAGCAGCGCGCGGACCCGGGATTCCGACGCGGACAGCGACAGCATCCCGCCCTGCCCGGCGAGATCGCGGGCGATGATCGCGGACCTCAGCACGACGACACGGAGCGCGTCGCCGAGGGAGAGCGCTCCGGCGACATGGGCGGCGGCGATCTCGCCCTGGCTGTGCCCGACCACCGCGTCCGGCTCGACTCCCAGCGATCGCCACAGCGCGGCCAAGGACACCATGACCGCGAACGACGCCGGCTGCACCACGTCCACCCGCGCGAGCAGCACCTCGTCGGCGAGCGCGTCCCCCAAGGACCACTCGACAAGTCCGTCGAGCACCTCGGCGCAGGCGAGCATCGAGTCCCGGAAAACCGGCGACGACTCCCACAACGCCAGCCCCATCCCCGTCCACTGGGCACCTTGCCCGGGGAACACGAACACCGTCCGGCCGGTCACGTCGGCGACCCCGGCCTCGCACGAATCCAGCCGCTCCAGCACCGTTTCCCGATCACCGGCGACGACCGCCCGGTGATCCAGCAGCGCCCGCGTGGTCACCAGCGCCCGTGCGACGTCGGCCACCTCGACGCCGGGCCGCGCCCGCAGGAACTCCGCCAGCCGCCGGGCCTGCGCCCGCACCGCCTCCGCGCACGCCCCCGACACCACCACCGGCCAATGCCGGTGCGGGACGCTCACCTCGGTTTCCGTGTCGTGCTCGTCGGCGGATTCGAGGATCACATGGGCGTTGGTCCCGGAAACACCGAACGCGGAAACGCCCGCACGCCGGGGTTCCGGCCAGTCACGGGACTCGGTGAGCAGCCGCACGGCGCCTGCGGACCAGTCGACGGCCGGGGTCGGGGCGTCGACGTGCAAGGTCTTCGGCAGGACACCATGGCGCATCGCCATCACCGTCTTGATGACGCCCGCGACACCCGCCGCTCCCTGGGTGTGCCCGAGGTTGGACTTCAGCGAGCCGAGCCACAGTGGACGGTCGCGGCCCTGGCCGTAGGTCGCCAGCACCGCTTGCGCTTCGATCGGGTCGCCCAAGGTGGTGCCGGTGCCGTGCGCTTCGACGACGTCCACGTCCGAAGTGGACAGTCCGGCATTGGCGAGCGCCTGCCTGATCACCCGCTGCTGGGAAGGACCGTTGGGCGCGGTCAGCCCGTTGGACGCGCCGTCCTGGTTCACCGCCGAACCGCGGACCACCGCCAGCACCGGATGCCCCTGCTCCCGCGCGACCGACAAGCGCTCCAGCAGCACGACACCGACACCTTCGGACCAGGCCGTACCGTCGGCGGCGGCCGCGAAGGACTTGCATCGGCCGTCGCGGGCCAGCCCACGCTGGCGCGAGAACTCCGGGAAGGCACCCGGAAGCGACATCACGGTCACCCCGCCGGCCACCGCCAGCGAACACTCGCCGCGCCGCAGTGACTGAGCGGCGAGGTGGATCGTCACCAGCGAAGACGAGCAACCCGTGTCGAGGGTGACGGCCGGGCCCTCCAAACCGAGGGTGTACGCCACCCGCCCCGAGGCGACGCTGGCCGCGATACCCGTGCCGAGGTAGCCCTCGAACTCGTCCGGGACCGGATGGAGCCGAGTCGCGAAATCGTAGTAGACCAAGCCGGTGAACACGCCGGTATCGCTGCCCCGCAGGGACAGCGGGTCGATCCCGGCCCGCTCGAACACCTCCCACGACGTCTCCAGCAGCAGCCGTTGCTGGGGGTCCATCGCCAGCGCCTCACGGGGACTGATCCCGAAGAACCCGGCGTCGAACATCGTCATGTCGTGGAGGAAGCCGCCCTCGCTGACGTAGGACTTCCCGACGCTCTCCGGATCGGGGTCGAAGAGATTGTCCAGATCCCAGCCCCGGTCCACGGGAAAACCCGAGATCGCGTCGCCGCCGCGCGCCACCAGCTCCCAGAGGTCCTCCGGCGACCGGACGTCGCCGGGGAACCGGCACGCGAGCGCCACGATCGCGATCGGCTCACGGTCGCTCTCCTCGAGGGCGCGCAGCCGCTTGCGGTAGCGCTCGTTGTCGGCGAGCACGCGCTTCAGGTACTCACGAAGCTTTTCGTCGTTCGCCATGGCAGGGTCAGCTCCTCGGGTAGGTCAGTGCTCCACGGGGCCGAGGCGGCTGTCGACGAGCTGAAAGATCTCCTCGTCGCTCGCCAGGTCCAGGTCGACTTCGCCCTCACCGGCAGGCTCGGATCCAGTCAGCGCGTGCCACTGTTCGAGGACCTCGCGCAGCCGGAGGGAGACGCGGGAACGCAGGGTCCCGTCCCCGGCCGCGGCCGGAAGCGCCGCCGCCACCGTGTCCAGATCTGTCAGCACAGCGGGTTCGGTGTCCAGCTCGCCGAGCAGGTGCTCGGCCAGCGCGCGCGGACTGGGATGATCGAAGACCACCGTGCGCGACAAACGCATGCCGACGGCGGTGACCAGGCGGTTGCGCAGATCGACGGCGGTCAGCGAATCGAAGCCGATCGCGGTGAAGGCCTGGTCCGCCGCGACGGCTCCGGCCGTGGTGTGCCCGAGCACCGCGGAAACCTGGGCGCGGACC
The DNA here is from genome assembly GCF_042647925.1 of Amycolatopsis speibonae. Lineage (NCBI taxonomy): Bacteria > Bacillati > Actinomycetota > Actinomycetes > Pseudonocardiales > Pseudonocardiaceae > Amycolatopsis > Amycolatopsis speibonae. The sequence continues at coordinate 31,420 of NZ_JBHRWK010000158.1, read as the reverse complement.
AGGTCCAGCAGCAGCCGGGGCCGGTCGGCGGCGGGGGCGGACCGCAACCGGAGGACGAACTCCGGTGTCGCCTGTTCGGCGTGCGCCGGTTCACCGGAATCGGTCAGCGCGCGGCGCGCCTCCGGCAGATCGTCAAGCAACGGGCTCGGCCGCAGCGCGGTGAAGCGCGGCATGAAGGTGTCCCAGCGCACGTCGGTGACGATCGCGCAGGTCTCGTCCCGGCCGACGGCTTGTGCCAGCGCGGAAACGGCGAACTCCGGCGGCATGTGGACGAGGCCGGACTGGGCGAGGCCTGCCTGGATCTTCGGGGAGAAAGTGGACATGCCGCCGCCGTCCCACGCGCCCCAGGCGATCGAAGTCGCGGCGAGGCCCCGGCCGCGGCGTCGCTGGGCGAGCGCGTCGAGGAACGCGTTGGCCGCGGCGTAGGCGCCTTGGGTGCCGCTGCCCCAGACGCCCGCGTTCGACGAGAACAGGACAAAGGCGTCCAGCGGCCGATCGGCGAGCAGCTCGTCCAGATGCGCGGCGCCGATCGCCTTGCCCGCCATGACTTCGCCGAACTCGGCGGCATCGGTTTCCGCGAGGGTGGCGGGAGTGGCTACACCGGCCGCGTGCACCACCGAATCGGGCGGATACGCGGCCAGCAAAGCGGCGACGGCCGAACGATCCGCCATGTCGCAGGCGACCACGGTGACCTCGACCCCGAGTTCGTCCGCCAGCCGCGCGGTGTCTTCTGCGGACAGACCTCGTCTGCTGGTCAGCACCAGATGGCCGGCCCCGCTGGTCGCGAGCCAGCGCACGACGTGGGCGGCGACGCCACCGGTGCCGCCGGTCACCAGCACGGTGCCGCGCGGTGTCCACGCGGCCTCGCCGCCGTCCGGCCCGGCCCGGATCAGCCGCCGGGCGCGGACGCCGGTGGCCCGCACCGCCACCTGGTCTTCGGTCCCGTCCAGCGCGGCCAGAAGCCGCCTCACCGCCTCGGCGTCGACGACCTCGGGGAGGTCGACAAGGCCGCCCCAGCGGCTGGGGTGTTCGAGTCCGACGACCCGGCCGAGTCCCCAGATCGCCGCCTGCCGGGGATCGACCGCCCCGTCGTGTTCGTCCACCTGGACGGCGCCCCTGGTTACCGTCCACAGTGGCGCCTTCACCTCGCCGAGCGCCTGCACCAAGGTGAGCAGACCGGCGGCCTCGTCCACCGCGAGCAGCGAGAGCACGCCGTCGACCGCGCCGACGTCCCGCAGCCGGTCCGGTTCGGACACGGCGAGCCGTTCGATCCGGAGGCCGGCGCCGGTCATCCCGTCGAGCACGGCGGTGACGGCCGGGTCGTCCCGCCCGTCGGAGGTGATCAGCAGCCAGGTTCCGGCGGACGTCGGCGGGTTCTCCGCGACAGGCTTCCAGACGATCCGATAGCGCCAGGAATCGATGGTGGACTGCTTGCCCAGGCGCTTCGGCGGGTCGAGTTCCTCCAGCCAGAAGCGCTCCCGTTGGAAGGGATAGGTGGGCAGGTCGAGATGCGGCCCGCGGCCGAGCCGCCAGTCGACGGCGATGCCCCTGGTGTGGAGACTGCCCGCCGAGGTGAGGAACCTGTCCCAGCCGCCGTCGTGGCGGCGGAGGGTACCGGTGACGACGGTGGGGCCCAGTTCCTCGATGGTGTCTTCGACAGCGGTGGTCAGGACGGGATGCGGGCTGACTTCCACGAACGCGTGGTGCCCGCCGGTGGCGAGGGTGTGGATCGCCGAGTGGAAAGCGACCGGCTGCCGCAGGTTGCGGAACCAGTAGTCGTTGTCCAGCGCGGTGCCGTCGGCCCAGTGACCGTCCACTGTGGAATACAGCGGCACGGTTCCGGCGGCGGGGCGGAGGTCGGCGAGAGCCTGCAGCAGGTCGTCGCGGATGGTGTCGACGGAGGGGCTGTGGGAGGCGTAGTCGACCGGGATCGAGCGGGTGCGGATCCCGAGGCCTTCGCAAGCGTCGGCGAGTGCGGTGAGTTCCTGGGGATTTCCGGACACCACCACGGATTCCGGCCCGTTCACCGCCGCAAGGGACACAGTGTCGGTAAGCAGGCCGCGTATCTGCGCTTCGGGCGCGGACACCGACAGCATCCCGCCTCGTCCGGCGAGATCGCGGGCGATGATCGCGGACCTCAGCACGACGACGCGGAGCGCGTCGCGCAGCGTGAGGATCCCGGCGACGTGGGCGGCGGCGATCTCGCCCTGGCTGTGCCCGACCACCGCGTCCGGCTCGACCCCCAGTGACCGCCAGACCGCGGCCAGGGAAACCATGACCGCGAACGACACCGGCTGCAGCACCTCGACCCGGTCCGGCATCGTCTCGTCCGCGAGCATGTCCCGCAACGACCAGCCGACGAGTCCGTCGAGCACTTCGGCGCAGGCGTGCATCGAGTCCCGGAAAACCGGCGAGGACTTCAGCAGTGCCAGTCCCATTCCCGCCCACTGCGCGCCTTGCCCGGGGAACACGAACGCCGTCCGGCCGGTCACGTCGGCCACCCCGGGCTCGCACGACTCCAGCCGCTCCCGTAGTTCCGCGGCCGACCCGGCCACCACCACGGCTCGGACTCCCAGCAGCGCGCGGGAACCCGTCAAGAAGCGCGCGATATCCCCGATCCCCGTCTCCGGATTGGCTTCGGCGAACTGGGCGACTTGCCCGGCCTGCGCCCGTACACCTTCAGCGCAAGCCCCTGAGATCACCACCGGCCACGGGCCCGGAGCGTCGTCCCCGCCGCGAAAACCGGGTTCCTCGACGGATTCGAGGACGAGATGGGCGTTGGTGCCGCTCATGCCGAACGCGGAGACCGCGCAGCGACGGGGGCGGTCGTGATCCGGCCAGGCGATGGACTCGGTCAGCAACTCCACCGAGCCCGACGACCAGTCGACGTGGGGCGTCGGGGTTTCCAGGTGCAGGGTCCGGGGGAGGACGCCGTGGCGCATCGACTGCACCATCTTGATCACCCCGGCTATCCCGGCGGCGCCCTGGGTGTGGCCGATGTTGGACTTGTACGAGCCGAGCCAGAGCGGCGAACCGGCGGGCCGATGCCGCCCGTAGGTCGCCAGGAGGGCTTGAGCTTCGATCGGGTCGCCGAGCCTGGTCCCCGTCCCGTGCGCCTCGACCGCGTCGATGTCCGAAGTGGACAGACCGGCGTCGGCGAGCGCGGCCGAAACGACCCGCTGCTGGGAGGGACCGTTCGGCGCTGTCAGGCCGTTGGAGGCGCCGTCGGAGTTGACCGCCGAACCGCGGATCACGGCCAGCACCGGATGTCCGAGTTCCCGGGCGACGGAGAGCTTTTCGAGCAGCACCACCCCGGCGCCCTCGGACCACGCCGTCCCGTCGGCGGCGGTGTCGAACGACTTGCACCGGCCGTCCGGGGCCAGCCCGCGTTGCCGCGAGAACTCCGCGAAGACTCCGGGCAGCGGCATCACGGTCACGCCGCCGGCCAGCGCCAGCGAGCATTCGCCCTGCCGCAAGGATCGCACCGCGAGATGCATCGCGACCAGCGACGACGAACACGCCGTGTCGAGCGAGACCGCCGGTCCTTCGAGCCCGAAGGTGTAGGCGATCCGGCCCGACGCGACACTGCCCGAACTCCCGACCGCGAGATAGCCTTCGAACTCGTCGGCGACCCGGTTGCGGTTCCCGTAGTTCTGGTACACGACCCCGGTGAACACGCCGGTGTCGCTGCCCCGCAGCGAATCCGGATCGATGCCCGCGCGCTCGAACACCTCCCACGTGGTCTCCAGCAGGAGCCGCTGCTGCGGATCCGTGGCGGTCGCCTCACGCGGGCTCATCCCGAAGAACGCCGCGTCGAAGTCGGCGGCGTCGTGCAGGAAGCCGCCTTCCCGCGTGTAGCACTTGCCGACACTGTCCGGGTTCGGGTCGTAGAGTCCGGCGAGATCCCAGCCGCGATCCGCCGGGAAACCCGAGATCGCGTCGACCCCGCCCGCCACCTGGTCCCACAGGTCTTCCGGCGAGCGCACCCCGCCGGGGAAACGGCAGGCGAGCGCCACGATCGCGATCGGTTCCCGCGCCGCGGACTCGATGTCGGCGAGCCGTCGGCGGGCCTGGTGCAGGTCCGCGGTCACCCACTTGAGGTAATCGATCAGCTTCTCGTCGTCGGGCACGGCCCGGACACCTCCCTTATGCCGATGTGGCCATGTCGGTGTGCAGGTCGGTCGGGAGCTCCCGGCGGTACTTGACGTCGAGCTTCCGATAGACGCGGGTGAGGTGCTGTTCCACCGTGCTGTCGGTGATGAACAGCTTCCTGGCGATTTCGCGGTTGGTGTAGCCGGCCACCGCCAGCCCCGCGACACGGCGTTCGGAATCGCTGAGCGAACCGATCTTGGTCGCGTCGGCCCGCCGTCCGGCGCCGGGTTCGACGGTGCCCGGCTCCGGCATGAGCTCCTGGCACAGCGGGGCCGCCGCGCACGACCTCGCCAGATGCCAGGCACGCCGCAGGGTCATCCGCGCCCGTTTGTGCTCGCCGAGGTGATGCCGGACCCGGCTGAGATCGGTGAGCACCCGGGCGAGCTCGTAGCGGTCTCCGCAGTTTTCGAGGATGTCGACCGCTTCGCTCAGCAACTGCGGCCGTTTGCTCTCCTTGCCGGTCATCGCCAGCACCCGCAGCGCCAGCGCCCGCGCCCTGGTCCCGTCCACCCCGGGCCGGGACATCTGCTCGAACAGCAGCCGCTTGGCCTCGTCGGGATTGCCGAGGGCGAGCCAGGACTCCGCCGCGCCGGACCGCCATGGCACGAAGCCGGGCGTGTCGATACCCCAGTCCCGCAGGAGTTTCCCGCACGAGAGGAAGTCGGCCAGCGCGGCGTGATGGCGCTCGCCGTCGAGATGGTGGTGCGCGCGGGCGTACAGGTAGTGCACCCCGTGGCGGGTCTGTGACAGCACGTCGGGCACGGGACGCGCGAGGTACGCCGCGGCCTTGCCGAACTCGCCGCTCTTCGTGCTCGCGAGGATCAGGCTGCCGAGGGGATAGCCGACCGCGACACCCCACGCCTTCGCGGACAGGTGGGTCAGCGCGGCACCCGCCTGCGCGGCCGCGGTGGGGAAGTCGCCCCGCCGGAGCGCGATCTCGGCGCGGACGGCGCTGAATCCCGCCTGCCAGGTGGGGCCGCCGCGATCGGCCGCTTCCGCTTGCAGGCGTTCGCATTCGGCTTCGGCGGTGTCGATCTCGTCGGCGCAGACGAAGGTCAGCAGCGCCGACAGCGCGGGTTCGTCGGACCACGGAGTCGCGTGGCTGAGCCGGGTCTCGCGCAGGAACCGGTCCGCCTTGGCGACGGCGTCCCCCCGGTTGCCGCGGGTGAGGACCTCGGTCAGCGCGGTGGTCGTGCGCGGGGGAGGACCGGTGCCGAGCGGCCGCCGGACGACCGCCGCGACAGCGTGATCGTGGCGGACCCTTCCGAGCTTCGGGTAACCGGCCGTCATCCACAGTTCGGCCTCGTCGAGCTCGTCGGATCCGCGTATCCGGTCGAGCACTTCGGCGGCCTGCGCCGTCCGGCCGTGCCAGAGCAGCTGCCGCACGAGGCAGAGAGCGTCGGAGCGGGAAAGCAGCCCGGCGCGGATCCCGGCGAGCAGCGGTTCGAAGTGACGGAGCACGGCGGAAGGGTTGAGCTGCCACTCGGCCCTGGCCAGTTTCGCCACGATGGCGACCCTGCCGGGCTCCGCCTGCTGAGCCAGGGTCAGGAAGTCGACGGCCGCTGTCACGTCGTCGTCGCACAACGCCAGTTCGGCCGCTTCGGCGAGGACGTCCGGCGCCCAGGGCGGGATCGGGCCTCCCGCGCGCACGAGGTGCTTCGCGACCGGGAGCGCGGACTCACCCTGTTCGCGCAGCAGCGTGGCTGCTCGCCGGTGCGCCCGCGCGCGTTCGTCCGGGGCCAGGTCTTCGAGTACGGCGAGTCTCGCCGCCGGATGCCGGAAGGAGCCGCCCCTGAGCAGGCCTGCCCGCGTCATCAGGTCGAGCGTCCGGCGGACCGTGCCGCCGCCGGTCATCGCGGACATCCGGGTTTCGGTCGCTTCCGGGCCGAGGACGGCGAGCGCGCGGGCGACGGTCACCACGTCGTTTCCGCCGCGGTGCAGGCAGGCCACCACGGTTTCGCGGTAGTGCCCGCCCGGGACGCCGTGGTCGGCGCGTACGGCCTTGACGATCGCCGGGTTCCCGCCGGTGAGCTCGGGGGATTCCGTCGTGGAGAGCGGAGGAAGGCAGAGTGTGTCGGCGAATTCGGCGAGCTCGGCGAACAACGCCGGATGCGCGGGGCGCGATCGCTCCGCCTCGGTGAGCACCAGGAGTATCCGCGCGGACCGCGTTCGCCTCGCCAGGTAGAGCAGGCAGCGCAAGGAAACGACGTCCGCGAACTGGACGTCGTCGATTCCGAGTACCACCGGTCTCTTTTCCGTGAGAGCGAGAAGAGTACTCAACAGTTCCTGAAAGACGTTCGGCAGAGGTGCTTTCCGAGGATCGAGGTCCTGGAAAAGCTGATTCATGACACCGAAGGGGAAATCGTTTTCGAACTCCGAACAGTCGGCTTGAAGGCACAATGCGCCGTCTTGATCCGCTTTACGGGTGAAGGTGTGCAGCAAGGCCGTTTTCCCGTGGCCCACCGGGCCTTTCACCAGTGCGATCCGGCCCTGTCCGGCGCGGCATCGGTCGAACAGGCGGTGGAGAGTGTCCAGCTGCCCGGTTCGCTCTGCCAGCGACACTGGAACTCCCTTCCTTCGCCGCGACCCACGGAATCCGACTCTACGAGCCGATCTTCCCGGTGCCCATGGGGCACTGCTCCAGTTACCACCCATTGAAAGGTCATCGGGTGCCAACCGGGCCGATTCCCTTGACCCGCCCCGGTCGAATCGAGCAATCTCTGAAATGGTCCGCCGGATCGGTGATCCCCGACGGAGGAAGGTTCGCGGTGAAACGTGCACAACTGAGAATCGCGGCGTATTTCCTGACACTTCTCGTCGTGGCCGGATGCGGCGGCGGTGAACCGGGTGCCGCGCGGCTCGCCCAGGGCGGCACCTTCCGCCAGGTGCTCGGCCTGGAGATACCGAACTTCCACCCCTATCGCGATCAGGTCGCCGCCGTCTATTCCTCGCTGCTGTACGACTCGCTGGTGAACGTGACCCCGGGGAAGAAAGTGGTTTCCGGGCTGGCGGCGAAGTGGAACGCGACGACGACCTCGGCGGAGTTCGCCCTGCGCGACGACGTCACCTGCTCCGACGGCACCCCGCTGCGTCCCGCCGACGTCGCGAACGCCCTGAACCATCAGCGCGATCCGGCGCTCGCTCCGGCGGCGGCCGCGGCGCTGGCGACGGTGCCCCCGTTCACCGCGACCGCCGACGACGCGGCGAAGACCGTGACGATCCGGATGGCCGCCCCGTACAGCTTCATCGTCCGGTCGCTGGGCACCAGGCCGATCGTCTGTCCGAAGGGGATCGCCGAACCCGCGAGTTTCGAGAAGGTGTCCGCGGGCACCGGGCCTTACGTGCTGGCCCAGTACGCGTCGGGCGGGCCGTACCGGCTCGACGTGCGCAAGGGCTACCGCTGGGGGCCGGACGGCGCCCGCACCGACGAGCCCGGCGTGCCCGCCTCGATCATCCTGAGCGTGGTCCCCACCCCGGCGACCGCGGCCAACCAGCTGATCGCCGGGGACGTCGACGCGTTCTACACCCCGGACCCGGACTCGGTGCGCGCGCCGGGGCCGGAGGTCACGAAGGTGGACGTGCCCGCCGTGACCGGCATGGGCTCGTTCAACCAGCGCCCTGGCCGGGTGACCGGGGATCCGCTGGTGCGCAAGGCGTTGCTGGCCGCCGTCGACCCCGGCCAGGCCGCCGCGGTGGCCACCGGTGGCAAGGGCGGGCCCGCGCGGACGGTGATGTCACCGGCGGCGTTCTGTTCCGGCGACACGGTCTCCGCGAACAGGCCCGGCCACGACTTCGCCGAGGCGACGCGGCTGCTGGACCAGGCGGGCTGGGCACCGGGCGTGGACGGCGTCCGCGTGCGTGACGGCAAGCGTTTGCGGCTGAAGGTGGTCACCTTCGCGACCAGCGCGCAGCTCCGCTCGACCGCGGAATTCCTCGCGGGCGAATGGAAGAAGCTCGGCGCCGAGGCGGTCGTCGAGGAGGTGACCGTGCTGGCGTTCATCACCGTGACCCAGCAGAGCGGCGACTGGGAACTCGCGCTCGGCGCGGGGGTCACCGGTTCGCTGCCCGCGGACGCGGCACCGTTCTTCTCCGGCCCGATTCCCCCGCAGGGGCGGAACGCCGGCGCGATCGACAATCCCGAGTACCTGCGCCTGATCGGACAGGCGGCTTCCGTGCCGGACGAGGCGAGCTGCCCGGTGTGGCGGGAGGCCGAGGCGGCGCTGGTGAAGCGGGCCGACGTGTTCGCCGTCGCGGAGACCACGGCGATCTGGTTCGCCCGCAAAGCGCGGTTCGAGGTGGCTGCCGACACCACCATCGTCCCGACGAGCATCCGGCTGACCGGGTAGCGCGGATGACGAGAGACCGGCATCCGCTCCTGGTGTTCGCGGCGAGGAGGCTGGGGCGCCTGACCGTGGCGTTGCTGGTGGTGGTGATCGCGTCGTTCGTGCTGATCCACCTCATCCCCGGCGATCCGGTCCGCGCCGCACTGGGCGCGCAGGCCCCGCCGGAGGTGATCGCGGCGCGTACCGCGGAACTCGGCCTGGACCGGCCGCTGCCGCGGCAGTTCCTCGGGTACGTCGGCGGCCTGGTGCGCGGCGACCTCGGCACCTCACTGGTGTCCCGCGAGGAGGTTTGGACCATCGTGTCGACCCGGCTGCCGAACACGCTCGTGCTCGCCGGGCTCGCGTTCGCGATGGTGGTCCTGCTCGCCGTCCCCGCCGGGCTCGGCATGGCCGTGCACACCCGCGACGACCGGCACCCCGGCGTCGAATTCGGCTTCACCGGGCTGTCCGCGACGCTGGGCCTGGTGCCCAACTTCGTGCTGGCCACCGTGCTCGTCGCCGTTTTCGCGGTGGCCTCGCGCGCGCTGCCGGTCGCGGGGATGGCCGGACCGGGGTCGTACGTGCTGCCGGTGCTCTCGCTCGCGCTGGGCCCGGCGGCGCTGCTCGCGAGGATCGTCCGGGTGGAAGGCCGCAAGGTGCTCGGCGAGGACTACATCCGCACCGCGCGGGCGAAACGGCTGCCCGCGCGGCTGATCTACCTCCGGCACGCGCTGCCCGGCATGCTCACCGCGACGCTCACCGTCGGCGGCATGCTCCTGCCCGGGATGGTCGCCGGGACAGTGCTCGTCGAGAACGTCTTCGCCTGGCCGGGACTGGGCAGCCAGATCACCGGGGCGGTGCTGGTGAAGGACTATCCGGTGGCCCAGGCGGTGGTGCTGCTGCTCGGTCTCCTGGTGCTGGCCGTCAACGTCGTGGTCGATCTCGCGCTGGCCGTGCTCGATCCGCGCTCCACGATCAGGAACGGGTGAGCCGGTGAAGAGATCTCGGGCGGTGACCGGCACCCCGGCCGGCCTGGCAGCGACCCTGTTGCTGGCCGTGGTCCTGCTGCTCGCGCTGATCGGCCCGGTCGTGTGGGGGCCCGCCGCCGAGACTGTCGACACCGGCGCGCTTTGGCAGCCACCTTCGGCGGAGCACCTTCTCGGCACCGACAGCCTCGGCCGTGACCTGCTGGCCAGGGTGCTTGTCGCGGCCAGGCTGTCGCTGCTGCTCGCGGTCGCCGCGACGCTGCTCGGCGCGGTGACCGGAGTGCTGCTGGGTGTGCTGCCGTCGGTGCTCGGGCCCCTCGCCGGGCAGGTGATCGGCACCGTGATCGACATCCTGCTGATGTTTCCCGCGTTGCTGCTGGTCATGTTCCTGGCCATCGTCTTCGGTGCCGGGACGACCGGGGTGCTGGTCGCGTTCGCGATCGCTTCGATGCCCGGCTTCGCGAGGCTGACCCAGACGCTGGCCGCCTCGGTGGCGGGCGCGGACTTCATGGCCGCCGCCCGCGTGCTCGGTGTGCGGCGGCACCGGCTGCTGTACCGCCACGTGCTGCCGAACATCGTCGAACCGCTGGCGATCACGGTCACCTCGTCGCTGGCGTTCGCGCTGGTGGCCATCAGCGGATTGAGCTTCCTCGGTCTCGGGGTCGGCTCGCCGTCCTACGACTGGGGACTGCTGCTCGGCCAGGGCCTGGACCGGATCTATCTGTCGCCCGCGGCCGCCCTGGGGCCGGGCGTGGCGATCGTGGTGGCGGGGCTGGGTTTCCAGCTGTTCGGCGAGGCGCTCGCGCGGGCCGCGGGCGGCCGTCGGCGAGAAGCCCGTCGCGTCGGTGGCGAAGCCCCGGCCTCGCCACCGGAAGGGGACCACGTGCTGCGGGCGCGGGCGCTGACGGTCGACTTCCCCGGTGCACGGCCGGTCCGGGGAGTGGATCTCACCATCGGGCGAGGAGAGATCGTGGGAGTGGTGGGGGAGTCGGGTTCGGGCAAGACCCTCACCGCGCTCGCTGTCGCCGGTCTCGTCCCGCATCCCGGCAGGGTGTCGGCGGGAGAACTCGAGATCGACCGCGACGCGCTCGCCATGGTGTTCCAGAACCCCGGCACGGCGCTGCATCCGACGATGCGGGTCGGAAGGCAGCTGGCCGAGGTCGCCGAGGTGCACGAGAGACTGTCCAAAAAGGACGCGATGAGCAGGGCCGTCTCGCGGCTGCGCGCGGTGGCGATCCAGGATCCGCCCAGGCGGGCCCGTCAGTACGCGCACGAGCTGTCCGGCGGGATGCAGCAACGGGCGGTCATCGGGATGGGCCTGATGGGGACACCGAAACTCATCGTCGCGGACGAGCCGACCACCGCGCTGGACGTCACCGTGCAGCGCCGGATCCTGGGCCTGCTCGCCTCGATCAACGCCGACACCGGAGCCTCGGTGCTGCTGATCAGCCACGACCTGGCGGTGGTCGCCGAGATCAGCCGCCGCGTGCTGGTCATGTACGCCGGCCTGATCGTCGAGGAGCTGCCTGTGAGTGCCCTGCGCGCCAGAACACCCGCCCATCCCTACACGGCGGCTCTCCTGGCGACCAGCGTCGACCTGGACACCGACCGGGACAGGCCGCTCGCGACCATTCCCGGTCGCCCGCCCGCCGAAGTGCCGGACGGCTGCCCGTTCGCCCCGCGCTGCCCACGCGCCACCCGCCGGTGCACCACCGAAACCCCGCCCTTGCGCGAGCACGCGCGTGCGCACCGGGTCGCCTGCTGGCATCCGCTGTGAGCGGCCTGAGCTTCGACGGGCTCACCGTCCGGTACCGGGGCCTGACCGCGGTGAACGACGTCAGTCTCGACATCCCGCACGGCCGGATCGTCGGGCTGGTCGGCGAATCCGGCTCGGGCAAGTCCACCCTCGGCCGCGCCGCCGTCGGCCTGTCCCCGGTGAGGGCCGGGAGGGTGCTGCTCGGCGGCGAGGACATCACGCACGCGAAAGGGGCCCGGCGACGACGGCTCGGCAGCCGGATCCACCTGGTGTTCCAGAACCCGCACAGCGCGCTCGACCCGCGGATGACGGTCGGCGAGACGATCTCGGAGGCGCTGACCGCGCACCGAAGGCTGCGCAGGAGCGAACGGCGTTCCGAGATCGACCGGCTGCTCGACCTGCTCGCGCTGGACCCGGCGCTGGCGTCGGCCCTGCCCGGCGCGCTTTCGGGCGGGCAACGGCAGCGGGTGGCCCTGGCCAGGGCGCTCGCGGTGGAGCCGGAGGTGCTGATCGCGGACGAGATCACCTCCGCGCTGGACGCTTCGGTGCAATCGGCGATGCTCACCTTGGTTCGCGACCTGCGGGACAAGCTGGATCTGACGATCCTGTTCATCGGGCACAACCTGGGCGCCGTCCGCTACGTCGCCGACGTGATCGCTGTGCTGCGTCAGGGCGAACTCGTCGAAGTGGCACCCACCGACAAGCTGTTCGCCGACCCTCGGCACCCGTACACCCGCGGCCTGCTGGACTCCGTCCCCCGCATCGGGCGGTGACGTCCCGGGGTCATTCGCGAGCGGATCCGGGGTCGGCGGCCATGGCGAACTTGATCGCCAAGGTCGCGGCCCTGGTCGCGTTGAGGGCTTCCTGACAGGTATCGGCGGTGGTGTGGCGCTCGGCGAGAGCGGCGCAGATGCGTTCGGCCGCTTCGAGACAGGCGAGGCCGGCTTCGGCGAGGGGGTCGGTGCGGGCGTTCGCGAGACGGAGGGTCAGGCGGTGGATCTCGGTGTGCAGCTCCTCGGCGACCAACATCGAGGTCAGCCCGGGGTGAGGGTGAAGAAGCGGTCCTGCCAGAGCGCGTACAGCTCCGCGTGCAGATCCTCGGTGAGCCCGAGCTCGCCCAGAGTGGTCCGCCCGTCGGCCTTTTCCACCACGGCGAACAGGTCCGAGGACACCGAGGCACGCGGGCCGGTCGAGTAGTCGAGGAAGATTTCCCTTGTCACGACCCGGCATTTCGTGATCTGCAGATGCTCGGCCAGCCGGGTGGTGGGCCGGAAATCGAGGACGGCGTCGGGAAGATGGCTTGTCCAGTGGGGTTTGCGTTTGACGAGGTGGTTTTCGATGACGAGGTAGTCGAGTTCGGTGGTGAGGTAGCAGGTGAGTGCGTCTTCGACGGTTTGGACGATCGGTTCGGCGTTGTTGTTGAACGACGTGTTGAGGAGGACGGGCGTTCCGGTGAGTTCTCCGAATCTGGTGACGAGACGGTGGAAGTCCTTG
>NZ_JBHRWK010000158.1:0-18597 GCF_042647925.1 Amycolatopsis speibonae | reverse complement strand
AAGGACATGAAGTCGTGGTTGCCTTGCGCCGCTGGGATTTCGAAGTAGGTGTGTGCGGCTTCGGGTGTGGTGACGGGTGCGAAGGGTCGGAAGCTCTCGCGCTTTTTGACCATGGCGTTGATGCGGGTCTGGTTGGTCTTCGGTCGTGGGTCGGCGATGATGCTGCGGTTGCCGAGGGCACGGGGTCCGAATTCGGAGCCGCCTTGGGCCCAGCCGAGCACGGCTCCCTGGGCTAGTAGTTGGGCTGCTCGTTCGATGATGTCGTCCGGTTGCTCGACGTCGACCCAGAGACTCCACTCGCGGAGGGTGGACTCGATGTGGTGGGGCGTGCCGAGGGTGGGCCCGAAATCCGCGGTACGCAAACGGGTCGAGGTGGGTGTGGCACCGAGCCGATCTCCGGCCACCAGTGCCGCGCCTTCGCCTGCTCCGGAGTCGTGGGAGGCGGGGTGGATGAAGACTTCGTCGAAGAGGCCGGAGCGGAGGATGACGCCGTTGAGGCTGGAGTTGTGGGCGACGCCGCCGCCGAAGGCGAGCTTTCGGAGTCCGGTGAGTTCGGCCCAGTGGGACAGGACGTGCAGGACGATCTTCTCGACGGCCTCCTGGATCCCGGCCGCGAGATCCTTGTGCTGCTGCGTGAACTCCTCGCCCTTGCGCCTCGGCAGGATGCCGTGGCCGAACAACGTGGGGCCGACGACGTTCAGGCCGAGATTGCTCGGCGCGATCTCGTAGTTTCCCTTTTCCTGCAACGTGTAGATGGATTTGAAGATCTCCCGGTAGACGCCGGGGTCGCCGTACGGCGCCAGGCCCATCACCTTGTACTCGTCACCGAACCCGTAGCCGAGTTGCTGGGTCGCCGTCAGATAGAGCCTGCCCAGCGACTTCGGGATCGAGTAGGACGCGATGCTTTCCAGCCGCTGTTCGCTTCCCCGGTACACGGTGCCCGAGTCCTCCTCGCCGGCGGCGTCCATCACCACCACGAGCGCCTCGCCCATGCCCGAGCGGGCGAAGGTGGATCGCGCGTGCGCGAGATGATGGGGGCTGTAGAAGAGCTTGTCGTCGGGCAGGTCCCAGTCCAGCTCCGACTTGAGCCAATCCTTGATGAGCCGCCTGCTGTACCGGACGGGTACCGAGCTGCTCTCGGTGTAGAGGAAGTTCAGTGACAGGTCGATGGTCTCTTCGGGAAAGTAGTAGCCGACGGCGTCGATGTCGGCGGGGGTGACGTTCGCGCGTTCGAGGCAGGCGCGGATGGCGTTGACGGGGAACTTGGTGGTCTTCTTGATCCGGTTGAGCCGTTCCTCCTCCACCGCCGCGATCAGCTCGCCGTCGCGGACCAGACAAGCGGCGGCGTCGTGGAAGAAGTACTCCATCATGCCGTCCACCAGATCGGTGTCCGCGGGGGAGAAGTTGCCGTTCAGTCCGAGCACCAGCATCTCGTTCACCGGCCAATCGGGGTGAGGGTGAAGAAGCGGTCCTGCCAGAGCGCGTACAGCTCCGCGTGCAGATCCTCGGTGAGTCCGAGTTCGCCCAGCGGCGTCCGCCCGTCGGCCTGCTGCAGCACCGCGTACAGCCGTGGCGAGACATCGGATCGCGGACCCGTCGAATAGTCGAGCCGGATCTCCCTTCCCACGCCCTGTGGACCGGACTTCACGAACCGGGTCAGCCGGGTGGTGGGCCGGAAAGCGAGGACGGCGTCGGGAAGATGGCTTGTCCAGTGGGGTTTGCGTTTGACGAGGTGGTTTTCGATGACGAGGTAGTCGAGTTCGGTGGTGAGGTAGCAGGTGAGTGCGTCTTCGACGGTTTGGACGATGGGTTCGGCGTTGTTGTTGAAGGAGGTGTTGAGGAGGACGGGCGTTCCGGTGAGTTCTCCGAATCTGGTGACCAGCCGGTGAAACCGTTCATTGGTGCCGGGGTCGATGATCTGGAGGCGTGCTGTTCCGTCGATGTGGGTGACGGCGCCGAGTGCTTCTCGTTGTTCTTCGCGGACGTTGAGGACGAAGGACATGAAGTCGTGGTTGCCTTGCGCCGCTGGGATTTCGAAGTAGGTGTGTGCGGCTTCGGGTGTGGTGACGGGTGCGAAGGGTCGGAAGCTCTCGCGCTTCTTGACCATGGCGTTGATGCGGGTCTGGTTGGTCTTCGGTCGTGGGTCGGCGATGATGCTGCGGTTGCCGAGGGCACGTGGCCCGAATTCGGAGCCGCCCTGTGCCCAGCCGAGTGCGGCTCCCTGGGCGAGAAGTTGTGCTGCTCGTTCGACGATGTCGTCCGGTTGCTCGACGTCGACCCAGAGACTCCACTCGCGGAGGGTGGATTCGATCTCTTGCGGTGTGCCGAGCAGGGGGCCGAGGTCCGCGCCGCGTAGCCGTACTGGAATCTGAGGAGCGCCGAGTTGGCGCTGGGCGGCCAATGCCGCGCCCTCCCCGGCCCCGGAGTCGTGAGAGGCGGGGTGGATGAAGACTTCGTCGAAGAGGCCGGAGCGGAGGATGACGCCGTTGAGGCTGGAGTTGTGGGCCACGCCGCCGCCGAAGGCCAGCTGTCGGAGTCCGGTGAGTTCGGCCCAGTAGGACAGGACGTGCAGGACGATCTTCTCGACCGCCTCCTGGATCCCGGCCGCGAGATCCTTGTGCTGCTGCGTGAACTCCTCGCCCTTGCGTCTCGGGGGGATCCCTTTGGCGAACAACACCGGCCCCAGATTGTTGAGCCCGAGCGCGCCCGGCGTCAGTTCGTACTCTCCCTTTTCCTGCAACGTGTACAGTGAGTCGAAGAGCTCCCGATAGGTGCCGGGGTCGCCGTACGGCGCCAGGCCCATCACCTTGTACTCGTCACCGAACTTGTACCCCAGCTGCTGGGTCGCGTTGAGATAGAGGGATCCCAGCGACTTCGGGATCGGATACGAAGTCAGGGCGTTCAGGTGCCCGCCTTCGGCACGGTAGACGGTACCCGAACTCTCTTCCCCCATGCCGTCCATGATGACCACCAGCGCCTCCGTCATCCCCGAGTGGAGATAGGTGGACAGCGCGTGCGTCGTATGGTGCGGGCTGTAGAAGAGCTTCTCGTCGGGCAGGTCCCAGTCCAGCTCCGACTTCAGCCAATCCTTGATCAGCTGCCGGGTGTACCGCGTCGGCGCTTCCCGGTGCTCGGTGTACAACTGGTTGAGGACCATGTCCATGTGATCTTCGGGAAAGTAGTACCCGACGGCGTCGATCTCGTCCACGCGGACGTTCGCTCGCTCGAGGCACGCGCGGATGGCGTTGACGGGAAACTTGGTCGTCTTCTTGATCCGGTTCAGCCGTTCCTCTTCGACAGCCGCGATCAGGACACCGTCGCGGATCAGGCTGGCCGAGGAATCATGGCAGAAGAACTCCAGCATGCCGTCCACCAGATCGGTGTTCTCGGCGGAGAAGTTCCCGTTCAGACCGAGCACGAGCATTGTTTCACCGGACCAATCGGTGTCGATGGGAACCGCCGGAACCAGCCTAGCCAGCGCGTTGCCGGGACCGGGAGTTCCGTGGTTCCACTGGACGCCCACTCACTCCCACGCGAACACAGGACTTCTGTCCGGCTCTGGGGGCGCTTGGTCGGGGTGGTCGTGAGTGTTTCGGGTCGTTAGAACGACACTTAGCACTCACGACCACAGCGACGTCTTCGAAGCGGCAACCGAAGCCAACCTCTCGGCGACCTCGTCGACATGAGGCAGCGCGAGCAACTCACGTTGCGCATGCCGGGATCGCGCGCCGATTTCCGCGCTGTCAAGCACCTTCCGACACACGCCGGCCATATCCGAAGCGTCCCCGACCTGCTCGCCCAGCCCGAGCTCAGCCACTTTCCGCGCGTTGTCGAGCTGGTCGCCGAACAGGGGAGCGACCACCATCGGCACGCCCGCCCGGATGGCTTCGCGGACGCTGTTGTAGCCGCCGTGGGTGACGAACAGCTGGACGGTCTGCAGGAGCAGCGGCTGGGGGACGTGATCGACCAGCCGCACGTGCGGGGGAGTGTCCGTGCGCGGAAACGGGACACCGCCTGTCGAAACCACCGCCACACAGTCCAGTTCGGACAGTGCGTCGACCATCGAGACCAAGGCGCTCACCGGGTCCGCGGGGATGGTCGACGCCATCCCCTTGTCCCGTAACGACGCGGCCGTCGGCAACGCGATACCGATGGCGCCGTACACCAGGGGCTTGCCGGGGTCGAGTTCGGCGATCCACGCCGGTAGCGGGGTGAACCGGTCGGCCGTCTCGGGTTGCCGGTAGGCGACCGCCGGCGGGATCCCGGGCGCCGCGAACGAGTATCGCGGCGGGAGGGAATCGATGCGGCCGTACCGGTAGATCGCGAGCGGGTCGTCCTGAACGTCCAGGCCGAGTTCGGCGCGCCGTTCGTTCAACACCGGTGCGATCGCGGCCGGGGCGAGGGTGTTGACCGCGCCGGACGGGGTCGCCACGTGCGGGATGCCGAGACGCTCGGCGACAAGACAGCCGCACAGCTCCATGCCGTCACGGAGCACGAGATCCGGCCGGTACCCGGCGGCGATCCCGAGCAGCTCCGGATAGCCCCGCGCGATGAGGGTCCGTCCGGCGACGACCTTGATCACCTGTTCGTGGCCGGTATCGGTGATCTCCGACCAGCTTTCGGTCTGATCCGGCAATCCGGCGACGGCCTTCAGTCCCACCGACGTGAACTCCTCGACGAGCTGGGGGACGCACACGACCAGCACCTCGTGCCCCGCCCGTGCCAGCGCGCCTGCCGCCGGGAGCATCTCCCTCGCGTGGGAGGGAGCGCCGGTCACCGTGCACAGTATCCGCAGCCCGCTCACGAACCCACGCTCGCACGGGGGATCATCTCGGCCCCGCGCTGCGCGGGTACGTGCTTCGCGGCGAGTGACTTCGAACGGTGGTACGCCAGCAGGAGGGCGTCCCGCGCGGGCTGGAGCTCGACCCAGGTCGCGGCCCGCAGATGTTTGTCCGCGCGGACGGCCTGCGGGATCGTCTGGTAGGCGATGTCGCGGATCAGCTTGTGCCGGAACTCGTAGGTGGTCACGCCCGGTTCCTTGGTGCGCGCCCGGGTGAGCAGTCCGTGCCGTTCGAGATGTTCCAGCGCGCCCGACACTTCGTCCTCGGCCTGGCCACCCACCGCGCTCACCCCTTCCGCGCGGATGCCGGAACGGATGACCGCCGCGTCGACCAGCACGGCCTTGGTGCCGGTCGGCAGACTGTCCAAACGGGACGCGACGGTCCGGTGCACCAGCTGCGGCACGGGCGGGCCGGGGCTGCCGGGGTCCTCGGCCGCGTTCTCGCGCAGCATGCGCGCGAAGGCGCCCGCGAAGAGCGGATTCCCGCCGATATGCGAGACGTAGGACCGAAGCGCCCGCCCGGTACCCCGGCCGTCCTGCAGGATGGCCAGCAGCCGGGTGATGTCCTCGTCGGACAGCGGATCGAGGGTGATCGTGGTGGCACCTGCCTTGCCGCCCGCCCATGTGGGACGCCGGTCCAGCAACTCGGTCCGCGCGGTGACCACCACCAGGATCGGGAGCAGGCCGGCGTTGCCGGTGAGGTGGTCGATGAAGTCCAGCAACAGATCCTCGGCGAGATGGAGGTCTTCGACGACGAGCACGAGCGGTTCCTCGCCGCTCGCCGCGTCGAGGAACTGCCGCCAGGCGGGGAAGGATTCGCGCGAGATCTCCAGGTCCGTGCCGAGGCCGAGCAGGGTGCGCAGATGGGCGAGCAGCCAGGCCGACCTGGTCCCGCCGCCGGTCAGCTTCGCCACCGTTTCGCTCAGCTTGAGGTCCGCGCGCTCCGCGGTGTCGATGTCGCTTATTCCCGCGTAGGACCGCACGCAGTCGGCCAGCGCGGCCAGCGTGCCCGGCGTTTCGAAACGCGAAGACCTGCCGGTGGCGAACCGGGCTCTGGCAGCGGTCGTGTGGTGGAACTCGGCGATCAGCCTGCTCTTGCCGATCCCCGGTTCGCCGAGCACGGTGACCAGATGCGGCCTGCTTCGGGTGCCGACCTGGTTCAGCGCGCCGAGCAGCATCCCGAGCTCCCGGTCCCGGCCGACGAACGGCGCCGTCGACCGGGCTTGCGACTGCCTCGGCAGCACAGTGACGGCCGGTGAACCTTCGTCATGGCTCCCGGCGCCGGCGTAGGCGATTTCGGAATCGCTGGCCGATCGGGTTTCGGCGCAGACCCGGACCTCGTCGTCCGGGACCTGGGTGAGCAGGCGGAGGCAGCGGTCGAGCACCGCGCCGGTGACCATCGGTGGTTCGCCGACCTCGCCCTGGTGCCGCCGGACGAGCGCGTCGCCCGTCGCGACGGCGACCGCGACGGTCAGCGTGCTGGCCCGGCCGGTGGGGCGGAGCAACCGGTCCCTGATGGCCAGCGCCGCGCGGACAGCCCGCGCCGCGTCGTCCTCCCGGCAGCGCAGCGGCCCGAACAGGGCGAGCCACAGCGGGCCGATCGTGCCGCCGATGATGCCGCCTAGCTGTTCGGTCTCTTCCCGGATCGTCGCGGCGACATGCTGCAGTTCGGCGTCGACGTGTTCGGGGCCCGCGTTGCGGACGTCGCGGCCGAACCGGGTCATCACGACGACGACACTGACCCATTTGAGTTCCGCGATCTGCCCGGACGGTTCGCGCTGTTTCACCGGACGCGGGGTGACGTCGACAGGTCGCCGGGGTTCGGCGGGCGAGGCGGGCCGCGTGGGTTCGAGCACCAGCTCCTGGTTGAGGATCGCCTGCTCCAGCTCCTGCAGCTCGCGGCCGGGGTCGAGCCCGAGGCCGTCGATCATCCTGCTCCGGATGCGGCGGTAGACGCCGAGCGCGTCGGCCTGGCGGCCGTTGTGATAGAGCGCGCGCATGAGCTGGCCGCACAGTCGTTCCCGCAGCGGCTCCGCCTCGACCCAGGTCTCCAGCTCGTGCATGACCTCGCCGAAGCGGCCGCAGGCGAACTCGGCTTCGACGTAGTCCTCGATCGCGGCCAGCCGCGCGTTGCGGACCGTCGTCAGCACCGGCCAGTCGATGCCGAGCTCGACGAGGTCGGCGAGCACGGGGCCGCGCCACAGCGCCAGCGCGTCGCGCAGCGTGCTCGCGGCCTGGAGCCAGTCGCCGTCCGCCAGCTTCGTCCGGCCGTCGTTCACCTTGTCGTGGAAGCGGTTCAGGTCGACGCTGTCCGACGGCGCACGGAGCAGGTAGCCGGGCGCGTGGGTCAGCAGCACGGTGGAATCCGAGTTGTAGCCGCTGGGGGACAGCAACTGGCGCAACCCGGAAACGGCGTTCTGCAGCATCTTCCGGCCCGTGGTCGGCATTTCGACCGGCCAGAGCGCCTTGAGCAGGGTGCTGGTGGCGACCACACTGTTGACGTGCAGGAGCAGGAAACCGAGCGCGGCACGCTGTTTGCTGCCGTTCACCGCCAGCGGTCTGTCGTCGTCGACGACCTCCAGCGGGCCTAGCAACTGGAAACGCATGTCTCCCCCTGGCGTGAGGTTGCGGTGGTGGCAGGGCGGTTCGGTCACCGGTCAACCGGCCTCCCCGACCTGCAGCCGCCAGAGCGAGGCGTAGATGCCACCGAGGCGCAGCAACTCCTCGTGGGTGCCCTCCTCGGCGGGCACCCCGCCGGTGCCCATGACATAGATGTGGTCGGCGTGCCGGATGGTCGACAGCCGGTGCGCGATGACGACGAGGGTCCTGTCCCGCGCGAAATCCCTGAGCGCGTGCTGGATCGCGGCCTCGGTCTCGTTGTCCACGGCGGACGTCGCCTCGTCCAGCACGACGATCGGCGCGTCCTTCACGAACGCGCGGGCCAGTGAGATGCGTTGCTTCTGGCCGCCGGAGAGGGAGACACCACGCTCGCCGATCGCCGTGGCGTACTTCGACGGCAGCGTTTCGACGAACTCGTCCACGGCCGCCATCCGGGCGGCGTCCACCACCCGCCGACGGCTTGCCTGGAAGGTCCCGTAGCGGATGTTGTCCTCGATCGTCCCGTCGAACAGGAACGCGTCCTGCGCGACGAAACCGATCGCCTTGCGCAGATCGCGCAGCCGGAGTTCGGTGATGTCCTGCCCGTCGAGGAGGACCCGTCCCGATTCCGGCCGCTGGAACCGCAGCAGGAGCTTGGCGATCGTCGTCTTGCCCGCACCGGTCACCCCGACGATGCCGGTGACCTTCTTCGGCGCGACGCGCAGGGTCAGCCCGCGCAGGACCGGGGGACGGCCGGGGTAGCCGAAGGTGACGTTCTCCAGCACCATTTCGCCCTTGACCTGGTCCACGTCCAGCCGCCGGCCGCGAGTGTCGGACTCGACAGGGAGGTCTTCGAGGTAGCGGACCCGACGCAGCGCGGCCGCGGTCTGCTGGTAGCCGTCGACGACGTTCCCGAGGTTCGGCAGCTTCCACAGCACCTGCTGCGGCAGGCCGACCAGCGGGTTGAAGATCTCGAACCGGAGGGTCTCCGCGAGCACCGCGCGCCCGCCGAGCAGCAGGATGCCCGCGAGTGACACGGTGGCGGACACCCGCACGGTCTCGGTGTAGGAGACGGCGGCGCGGTCGAGCCGCTTGCCGCTGTCCCGGTACCGCGCGCTGAGCGCGCTGACCCGCTTGATCTCGTGGCTTTCCGCGGAAAAGCTCTTCACCGTCGCTGTCGCCGCCAGGTTGTCCGTGAGCCTGCTGTTGAGCGCGGACTCGTTCTCGGCGACGTCCAGGTAGTCCGGGCCCACCTTGTCGTGGTGACGGAACGAGAGCCAGGTGACGATCGGCACCGGCAGGAACGCGACCCACGCGATCTGCGGCGCGAAGACGAGGAACACCGGTACCAGGACGAAGAAGCTGGTGGTCAGCGACAGCACCTCGTGCGCCGAGGAGGCGAGGAAAGTGCCCAGCTGGTTGATGTCGTCGGTCAGCAGCCTGGCCACCCGCGTGGTGCGCTCGTCTTCGAGATGGCGGAGTTCGAGGCGCTGCACGTGGGGGTACAGCCTGTCCCGCCACTCGTGCCGGACGTCGTGCGCGAGGGCACGCCACTGGATGCCGGCGGTGCAGGAAAGGGCGGCGAGGCCGAGGCAGACCAGCGCGGCCGCCGCGGCGAGCACCCAGATCTGGGTGGTGGCACCGGTCAGGCCGAGGCTGATCAGCGCGGCGCTCTCACCACGGACCAGGACGAGCACGATCCAGCCGATGACCAGCACCAGCAGCATGTCCATGAGCTGCCCGAGAACCGAAAGGGCCGCCGCGAAGTAGAAGCGCCTGCGGTGTTTGCCGACGATCGTCAGCAGCGGTGGCTGTTTCGCCCACTTCGGTGGCGACGGCTCCCGCAGGGCCGCGCGGGCGGACTTCCGCCACGCGGTGCGGATGATGATCGCGGTGGTGCCGAGCACGGCGCCGAGCCCGATGAGGGGAGCGGGTACCGACACCGCGACGATCGTCGCCGAGGCACCGGCGGCGATCAGGGCGAGGCCGCCGTCGGTCTTGGGCTGTCCGGCCGTCGCGACCTGGCCGGAGCCGGTGATCCCGCCGACCACGCCGGCGACGGCTCTCAACACGATCCGGGCGACCTGATCACCGGTCAGCCGGGTGTCGTGGTGAATGAGCAGCCTGCCGGTGACCGGATTCGCGCGCGCCGCCAGCACACCCGGCGTGCCGCACAGGTTCGTCTCGAGCGTTCCGGCCAGCCGGGGTCGTCCACTCACCACGCCGATGTCCCAGCGCTGGCGCCCCGGAATGACCGACCTCGGCCGCGCGCTCAGCTTTTCGTGCCGCCGCTCCTTTGTTAATGGCATGTTTCGCTGTCACCGATTTCGTGGTCGGGGAATTTCGCGTTCACCGGGGCGGTCAGGAGGTGCTTCTCTTCTTCTTTTCCCCTAGCTCGGCGTCCCTGACCTCGGCCGCGAGATCCTGCAACTCTTCGCTGGTCTGTGCGGCCATCTTGCGCACTTCCAGCGCTACTCCGACCGTGGCCCGGACGGCGCCGCGGGCGAGCGGCTTCACCATCTTGCCGGCGAGCGGGGCGATTATCAGTCCGATCAAGAAAGCTGGCAGTGGTGGTAGCATCTCGCATCCGTCCTCGTACCTTACATTTTCCTGATGAGTGCGAAGCATCTGTCGCATCGAGTCGGACTTGCTTTTTTTTGAATGGCAGGAACTCCGCAGGGGCGGGCTCGCTGATTTCTCCCGTATTCCCAAGTTATCGCCGGGAACGGGACCGGTCAAGGTAATCGGTGCGCGTCACCGGTCCGGGGCACCGGCGCCGGTCGGAAACCATGCGACTTTGCCACTGTTTTGCCACTGTGTGGGGATATTTCACGTTGTCTCGGGCGGGATCCCGACACGCGGTCGTGGTCGGCGTTGCTCCGTTGAGGGGGTCGTTCCACTTGATCAGTCGCGCTGGGTCGCCGTTTGCCCGGCAGTCGGATATTCACTTTCCGGTCGCCACCTCTTTTTCCTGGCCAGCGTGATTCCGTCGGCCATCACGATCAGGGAGAGCTCGACCCGGTCGTCGTCGCGGAGCATGCTGTTGAGCTTGCGAATCGCGAGAGTGTCCTGGTCGTTCGAGCCGGGATCCGCGACTTTGCCGAGGAACAGCGTGTTGTCGATGACGATCAGGCCATCCGGACGGGTGAGGAGCATTGCTTCCTCGTAATACCAGGGATAATTCACCTTATCGGCGTCTATGAAAACCAGGTCGAACCGGCCGCCGCCTTGTTCGGTGCGGAGTCCGGCCAAGGTCTCGATGGCGTCGCCGACGCGGACTTCGATGCGATCCGCCACGCCCGCGCGGCGCCAGAAGGGCTCGGCGATCGCCGGCCATTTCGCGCTGACGTCGCAGGTGACGACCCGGCCGCCGGGGGGAAGCGCGCGTGCCATGCTCAGCGTGCTGTACCCGGTGAAGGTGCCGATCTCCAGCACCCGTTTCGCCGAGACGAGCCCGACGAGCATCCCGAGCAACTGTCCTTCCTCGGGCATCACCTGGAGGTGCCGTCCGGCCGGGAGCCGTGCCGTTTCCGCGCGCAGGTCGCGGAGAATCTCGTCCTCCCGCAAGGAGACCCGTCTGACATAGTCGATCAGGCGATCGGTGGTGCCGACCTGCTCACCCATGGCCATTCCGTTCCAGTGCCGGTGACAAGATCTGGATGGTCTCGGATTCCGGTTGGGGAACCGGGACGAGGTGCATTCGCCGCGCCCCGGACTGCTCGCCGAACGTGGTGGCGCAGGAACAGCCGTGCCGGGGGAGGTCGTCGAACCCGGCGAACCGGTAGGCGATCTCCATCATCCGGTTGCGGCCGGTCCGCCGGAAGTCGGCCACGAGGTGGACGCCGGCCGCGGCGGCCCGGCAGGCGAGCCACGACAGCAGGGCGCTGCCCGCGCCGAACGAGACCACCCGGCACGAGGTGGCGAGCAGCTTGAGGTGCCAGGACAGCGGATGCCGTTCGAGCAGGACGATGCCGACGGCGCCGTGCGGGCCGAACCGGTCGGACATGCTGACCACCAGCACGTCGTGGCCGGGAGCCGAGAGCAGTTCGTGCAGCGTCCGAGGGGAGTAGACCACGCCGGTCGCGTTCATCTGGCTGGTCCGGGCGGTCAGCTCGGAGACCCGCGACAGATCCTCCTCGGTCGCCGGGCCGATCCGCATCACCAGGGACAGCGACTTCAGGAACTCGGTGTCCGGGCCCTGGAAATCGGCGCGCTCGGCCTCGCGCCGGAACCCGGCCTGGTACAGCTGCCTGCGCCGCCGGGAGTCGATCGTGATCACCGCCGGGCTGAACTCGGGCAGCCGGGTCAGCGCGGCGGCCTGGTCCGCGGGGTAGCACCGGATCTCCGGGAGGTGGAAGCCGACTTCGGCGCGTTCGGCGGCCTGATCGTCGATGAACGCGATCGTGTGCTGCGCGAAGCCCAGCTTGTCGGCGATCCTGCGCAGCGCGCCGGACTTGGCGCCCCAGCCGATCTGGGGGAGGACGAAGTATCCGGCGAGGCCGAGTTCCCCCAGCCGTTCCCAGGCCCGGTCGTGGTCGTTCTTGCTGGCGACCGACTGCAGGATGCCGCGCGCGTCCAGCTCCACGACCGTCGCGCGGACCTGGTCGGGCAGTGTGACGTGGTCTCCTTCGCTCAGGGTCCCTCTCCACAGGGTGTCGTCCAGGTCCCAGACGAGGCATTTCACGTCGCCGGTCACCGGCGGGCCCCGCCCAGCGCGTGCCCGGCGAGCATGACCAGGCACACCTCATTGGTGCCTTCGATGATCTCCATGAGTTTCGCGTCGCGGTACGCCCGCGCCACCAGGCTTCCGGCGTGCGCGCCCGCCGAGGCGAGCACCTGCACCGCCGCCGACGCACCGGCGGCGGCGTTGACCGCGCTGACCTGTTTGGCCAGCACCGTCGTCATCACCACATCCGGTGAACCGGAATCCCAGTGCTCGCTGGCGTGCTCGCAGACCCGCGCGCTGACCTGCTCGGCGATCAGCAGCCTCCCGAGATGCCCGGAGACCAGCTGGTGGTCGGCGAGGGGCTTGCCGAACTGCGATCGTGAACGCGCGTGGTCCGTCGTCGCCGCGAGACAGCCGCGGAGCATTCCGGCGCAGCCCCACGCGACGGACAACCGGCCGTAGGTCAGCGCGGACGTGACCAGCAGCGAAAGCGATTGCCCGGCGCCACCGAGCAAGCTGTCCGCGGGCAGCCGTACCGCGTCGAGTTCCACATCGGCGTGGCCGGCGGCGCGGCACCCGAGCGGGTCGGGGATCCGGCGTACTCGCACCCCCGGCGCGTCCGCGGGGACGACCACGGCGGCGCCTCCGTCGCCGTACCTGCCGAACACGACGATCAGGCCGGCGTAGTGCCCGCCGGTCACCCACACCTTGTGGCCGTCGAGCACCACCGTGTCGCCCTCGTCGCGGATCCGTGTCGTCATCGCCGACAGGTCGCTGCCCGCCTGCGGCTCACTGAACGCCACAGCGGCCAGCTCGCCGCCGGTCAGCCTCGGCAGCAGGCGGGCGCGCTGCGCCGCGTCACCCAGCCGCTGGATCGCCCACGCCGCCATCCCCTGCGTCGTCATGACACTGCGGACCGAGCCGCACAGGCTGCCGGTGTGCGCGGTGAGTTCGCCGTTGTCGCGGCTGCTCAGGCCGAGGCCACCGTGTTCGGTGGCGACCTGCGCGCACAGCACCGGACCGAGTTTGCCGAGCAGTTCCGGCGGCAGCAGCCCGGTCCGGTCCCACTCTTCGGCCTGCCCCTCGACCAGTTCGGTGACCAGGGCCGTGGCCCGCGCGAGCGCGTCACCCGGCATGGTTTTCCCGGAGCCGGTCCACCAGGGCCGTCATCGCGTGCACCGTGCGGAAATTGTCCAGCCGCAGGTCGGCACCGGCGATCACCACGTCGAAGACCTGCTCGATGTGGACCACCAGTTCCATGGCGAACAGCGACGACAGGCCGCCCGCGGTGAACAGGTCGCGATCGGGCTCCCAGCTCGCCTTGGTGCGGGATTCCAGATAGCGCAACAGATCCTGCTCAACGGTGGGTGCGGTCATGGCATCGCCTCCTGGTAGTCGAAGAATCCGCGGCCGCTCTTGCGCCCGAGGCTGCCTTCGCGGACCTTGGCCAGCAGCAGTTCGCAGGGCAGGCAGTCTTCGTCCCCGGTCCGGGCGTGCAGTACCGCGAGCGAGTCGACGAGGTTGTCCAGGCCGATCAGGTCCGCGGTGCGCAGCGGTCCGGTGCGATGCCCGAGGCAGTCGCGCATCAGCGTGTCGACGGCTTCGGCGGTCGCCGTGCCCGCCTGCACGACGCGGGCGGCGGCGTTGATCATCGGATGCAGGATGCGGCTGGTCACGAACCCGGGGGCGTCGCCGACGACCACGGGGACCCGGCCGAGCGCGGTCAGCAGCCCGGTCACCGCGTCCATCGTCGCCCGTGCGGTCCCGGCGGCCCTGACCACTTCCACCGTGCCGATGAGGTACGCCGGGTTCATGAAATGCGTCCCGGCGAGGTCTTCCGGGCGATCGAGGACGGCGGCCAGTTCGGCGATCGGGATCGAGGAGGTGTTGGACACCAGTGGCGTGCCCGGGCGCACGATCCGGGACACTTCGCGCAGCGCCTCGGCCTTGAGGTCCGCGCGTTCGGTGATCGCTTCGATGACGACAGTCGATCCCGCCGCGTCGGCGGCGCTGGTGCTCGTCGACAGTTCGCCGGTGTCGCCGCCGCGCGCGCCCATCAGCTGCGCCATCCGTAGCTGAGCGCCGACGCCGGCTCGCGCCCTGTCCAGCGCCGCCGGGTCGACGTCGATCAGCAGTACCGGAAATCCGTTACCCAGCGCCAAAGTCGCGATACCGGCGCCCATCACGCCCGCGCCGAGCACCGTCACCCGATCCGTCACCCGATCACCAGTCACGGAGGTCACGGTAGGTGCGGCCGGGCCCGCCGAGGCAGGGAAGCTGTTCCACTCTCCGCCCATCGTCACGGAAATGGGCTTCCGGTTACGTCCCGGTGGAACCATCCCCGCCGTGATCGCGTTGTCGCCCGCGCCGGTCCGGGCCTACATTCGGGACACTCCGGTTCCAGGAAGGAAATCCATGGCGGACAAGGCATTCGACGTCATCGTGATCGGCGGCGGCCCGGCGGGCTCGGTCTGCGCGGCCGCGCTCGCGGACCGTGGCCATTCCGTCGCGGTGCTGGAGCGGCAGGAATTCCCGCGCTTCCACATCGGTGAATCGATGCTGCCGTACATGATCGGCCTGCTGGAGCGGCTCGATCTCGTCGACGCGGTCGGGAAACAGGGCTACGTCGTCAAACGCGGTGGCGAGTTCATCGACCCGACCGGGACGAAGTTCATCACCCCGGGTGTCTACCGCGCGGACTTCTCCAAACAGGGCGAGGGCAGGCACAGCGAGACCTTCCAGGTCGAGCGCGCGCATTTCGACCAGGTACTGCTGGAGAAGGCGCGGGCGAACGGCGCCGAGGTGATCACCGGCGCGGCGGTGCGGGAACTGGTCATGACGGGCGACCGGATCACCGGCGTGCGCTACCGCCACGACGGCGGCGAGCATGAGGTCAGCGCCTCGTTCGTGGTCGACGCCAGTGGCCGGGCCGGCACGATCGCGAACCGGTTCGGGCTCCGGAAAACGACGGACGACCTGCGGATGGTCGCGATCTTCCGGCACTACGAGGGACTGGACGAGCGGTACAACCCCGGGCACGAGGGCGACATCCAGATCGGCAGCCACGCCGACGGCTGGGTGTGGGCGATCCCGTTGTCGGGGGACAAGGTCAGCGTCGGCACGGTGATGCCGCGAGCGGTGTTCCGCGAGGCCGCGAAGGAAGACATCTTCGCCGAGCACATCGAGCGGATTCCCCGGATCGTCGAGCGGCTGGCCGGTATCCGGCCGGTGTCGGAGCTCCGGGTGGAGACCGACTACAGCTATCACACCGACGAGGTGACCGGCCCCGGCTGGCTGATGGCCGGTGACGCCGGCTGTTTCGGCGATCCCATGTTCTCCGGCGGGACACTGGTCGCGATGGTGACCGCCGCGCGCGCCGCCGACACGATCACCCGCGTGCTGGCCGATCCCAACGGCGAGCGGGCGCTCACCGACGAGTACGCGAACTTCTTCAAGACCGGGTACGACACCTACGTCCGGCTCATCTTCGCCTTCTACCAGAGCGAACTGATCAGCGCGGTCGCCGACGCGAGCACGGTGGTGGAGCGCGAAAAGCTCGAGATGTACATGGTGCGCCTGCTCGGTGGCGACTTCTGGAGCGAGCACAACCCGATCGCGCAGGCACTGCGGGCCAACCCCGCCTGGCGCACCTTCGCGCCGTTCCGGCCGGTGTTCGGCTGCCCGGTGTATCCGGAACTGGACGCGGCGGACCGGGCCGAGATCGCGGGGGCGCGCGCATGACCGAGTCCGCCGTGCTGATCACGGGCGCCGGGCCCACCGGACTCGCGCTGGCGTGCGGGCTGCGGGCCCAAGGGATCCCGGTGCGCGTGGTGGATCGTGCGGACGGGCCGATCGGCACCTCCCGGGCACTCGGGGTGCAGCCGCGCGGCGTCGAGGTGCTGATCCGGCTCGGCGCGCTCGCCGACCTGCCCGAGCAGGTGATCCCGCTGCGCGAGGTCAGGATGTATGTCGCGCGGAAGCTGATCTCCACCATGCCGATGGACCGGATGGGGGCCGCGTCCGGGCGCTCGCCACTGCTCGTGTCCCAGGTCGAGGTCGAAAGCGCGTTGCGTGAGCGGCTGGCGGGCCTCGGGGTGTGGCCGGGCTGGGGACGGGAGCTGACCGGCTTCACCCAGGACTCCAGCGGGGTCACGGCGACACTGAACGGCCCGTCCGGGCCGGAAACCGTGCGCGCCGGGTGGCTGGTGGGCTGCGACGGCGCGCACAGCCAGGTCCGCAAGCTGGCCGGGATCGGGTTCCCCGGTGTGCCGGTCGCGGAGCACTTCCTGATCGCCGACGTCCGTGCCGACTGGCGGCTGGACCGGCAGGTGATGGGCAGCTGGTCGCACGGCGGCGACATGATCAGCGTATGTCCGCTCCCCGGTGAGGACCGCTGGCGGCTGATGGGGCCGTCGCCGTCCGGCACCGAGGGCGAGCTGAGCCAGGACGACATCCTTTCGCTCGTCGAACGGCAGCTCCTCAAGTGCACTCCCTACCGGGAAACGGGGATCCGGGAGGTCGAATGGCTCTCGACGTTCCGCATCCACCGCAGGCTCGCGGACACCTACCGCAAGGGCCGGGTGCTGCTCGCCGGGGACGCCGTCGCCATCCATCACCCGTTCGGCGGGCAGGGGATGAACACCGGGCTCGGTGACGCGGAGAACCTGGCCTGGAAGCTCGCGCTGGTGATCGCCGACCGCGCCGGCGAACGTCTTCTCGACAGCTACGAGGCCGAGCGCCGTCCGGTCGCCCGGGGTGTGCTGGCGGGCACCGGCTTCGTGACGAGGCTCGTGATGGCCGAGAACAAGATGACCGGTCTCCTGCGCGACCGGGTGGTGATGCCGCTGATGAACACCGAGAAGGTCCAGAACCTCCTGTGGCGGAACGCGTCCCAGCTCGGCGTGCACTATCGCGGCGGTCCGCTCGCCGCGCCTTCGCGGCGGCGCTTGGGTCCCAGGCCCGGTGAACGCGTGCCGGACATCCTGTGCCGCGACAGGGACGGGGTGACCGTCCGGTTGCACGAGGCGCTTCAGGGCAGGTGGGCGTTGCTCGGCGGTCCCTGCGACACCGAGAGCGTCGCCGCCGCGGCCGACGTGCTGGGGGAGAAGGACGTCGTATGGCTGACCCCGGCGGAAGGGCTGCCACGCGACGTCCTGCTGATCCGACCGGACGCGCACCTCGCCTGGCGTGGGCGTCCCGCGCCGGGAGAGCTGTCCCGCTGGCTCGCCGGCGCGCTCGGCTGAGCCGGGCCGAAAGGAGGCGTCACGGCATGAGGTTCATGCTGCTGATCCACACCAGCGCGGATCGCTGGAACACCCTGACCCAGACGGACAAGGAGAACTTCCTCGCGGAGTACCTGGCCTTCACCGAGAAGATCAAGGCGTCCGGCGAGCACCGGTACGGCGGCCCGCTCGCCGACCGGACGCAGGCGCACACGGTCCGGGTGCGCGACGGCAAGCGGGACGTCGCCGCCGGGCCGCTCACCGGCTCGGACGAATACCTCGGGGGCTACTACGTCGTCGACTGCACCGGGCTCGACCGCGCTATCGAGCTCGCGGCAGAGATCCCGGACGCGAAGCTGAACGTCGTCGAAGTGCGGCCGCTGGCGCCCATGGGCGGCCTGGAGTCTTGATTTCGCCTATCGAAAGGCTGCGTCCATGACGATCCACGGCACCTACGCAACCGTCGACTGTGAAGGCGTGCATGTCCGCTACGCCGATCACCTCGATGGCGGCGGCAGCGACTTCGGCCGGGCCTATGTACCGTTCATCGCCTCGCGGTTCGGCAAGGTGCCGAGGCTCCTGGAATGGTGCTGTGGACCGGCGTTCATCGGCTTTTCCTTGCTGGGAGCGGGATTGTGCGAGCAGCTCGACCTGAGCGACGTGAACGAGGAGGCGGTGGCCGCCGCCCGGGAGACCGCGACCGCCAACGACCTCGATGACCGGGTCTCGGTGTTCCACAGCGATTGCTTCGACGACGTGCCCGCGGATCGGACGTGGGACCTGATCGTCGGCAACCCGCCGCATATGAACGTGACCACCGCGCCCGCCGAGCACATCGAGGTGTTCCGGAAGATCAAGCCCGAGCTGGTCTACGCGGACAAGGACTGGGAAATCCATCGGCGCTTCTATGGCCAGGCCGCTGCCCGTCTCGCGCCCGGTGGCAGCGTCCTGCTCCAGGAATGCTGGGCGGCTTCGGATCCCGAGGTGTTCCGGCCGATGATCGCGGACGCCGGGCTGGAGATCGCCGGGGTCTTCCCGTGCGAGGCGCCGCATGAGCTCTTCTACTTCTTGTGGGTGCGGGCCGCGGCTTGAAGATGTCGTGAGTGCTTGGGGTCAGAAGTCCGCACGGCCCTCACCTTGGGTGACACTTCAAGGTCGTGAGTGGCAATGAGCTTGGATCCACCGGTGTTGATGTGGTGTTTGGGGTGTGTCTGGGTACGCAAATGCCCTCTGGCTTGGGATGATTGTTCTTGCGACGGAACAAAAACCAG
>NZ_JBHRWK010000157.1:2286-2629 GCF_042647925.1 Amycolatopsis speibonae | reverse complement strand
TTGAGGGATGCGTTGGTGGCGTTGAATGGGGTTCTTGATCAGTATGAGGGGTGTTGGGGTGATGATGAGATCGGGAAGCAGTTCGAGAAGGGTTATAAGGCTGACGCGGATGGGTCCCGGGTAGCTCTTGGCGATATGCATGAGGGAGTGGATAAGACTGTTGCGAGTGTGGACAAGGCTGTTACGGAGTTTGTTGGTTTGGATGAGGATAACGCGAAGGCGTTTGATCACCTGCTGGGTGAGTCCGTGCGGGGTTCGGCCGAGGACTCGAAGTAGTTTGTGATGTTTTCTTCTGCGAGGAGGTGGGCGGATGGCTGAGGGTGGTTCAGTCGAGTTGCCTGCT
>NZ_JBHRWK010000157.1:1340-2276 GCF_042647925.1 Amycolatopsis speibonae | reverse complement strand
GTGAGTCCGTGCGGGGTTCGGCCGAGGACTCGAAGTAGTTTGTGATGTTTTCTTCTGCGAGGAGGTGGGCGGATGGCTGAGGGTGGTTCAGTCGAGTTGCCTGCCGCCTTGCAGACGTTTTTCAAGGTCACGCTGGGGATGACGTGGCCTGAGGCCAATGTGGGCAATTTGCGGGTGATGTCGGGGGCGTGGAAGGTTTTTGCCCAGCAGTTGGCGGAGATCGGCGGGGGTGTGGGTTCTGTCCCGGCCGCTCTTGATCGTTCGATGGATGGTGAGTACGCGGAGGCGATGGGGGACTGGTTCTCGGGGAGACTGATTCCGTCTATCGATGATTTACGGGATGCGGCTGAGGCTTTTGCGAAGATGGCGAAATCGACTGCGGCGAATGTCGAGAAGTCACAGATCATGATGATCATGTTCGCGCTTCTTGCTTTGGCTTCGGTTATTGAGTTGTTGGCGTCGATCATCTTCGCGTGGATGGCCGCGGCGGTGGAGCTGGCGGCGCAGGTGACGATTCGGATGATCTGGCAGGCGCTGGTGCGGAAGATCGCGTCGATCACCGGGGCGCAGGTGGCGAAGGCCGCGGGGACCGCGGTGATCGACATGGCGTCGTTCGCGGCGATGGGCGCGGGGCTGATGGTAGTGGTGGACGGGGTCACGCAAGGTGCGCAGATGGCGAAGGGCGTGCGGGATAAGGACGATTTTGATGCGGAGTCGTTGGGGAAGTCGGCGATCGGGGGTGCGATCGGGGGTGGCGCGGCGGGGCTGACACACAGTGTGGCGAGGGTCGCGGTGATGGGGGCGAGGGACGCGGCGAAGACGTTCGGTAAAGAGGTTCCGGGTTGGCTGGCAGGGGTCGGGCACGGGGGATACGCGGTTGCGCAGATAGCGGCGGTCGCGTGGAGCAATCCGATTGTCAATATCGCGGTCGACAGC
>NZ_JBHRWK010000157.1:0-1330 GCF_042647925.1 Amycolatopsis speibonae | reverse complement strand
GGGGCACTGGGTTCGTTCGGTGGTTCGGCGAAGCCGGGTGGTAGCGGTGTCGGTGGCGGGGCGACGAAGGTCAAGAGTGTCGATCTGAGTTTTCCCGGTGGTGATGCCGACGCGCCGCCGGCGGACCGGGGTGAATCCGGTTCGTCGCCGGGCGAGAAGCCTCCCGGGGCGTCGGAGAAGCCCCCCGGGGTGCCGGAGGTGCCACGGACGTCATCGGAGATGCCACCTGCGTACGCGGAGAAACCGTCTGTCGCCGAGAGGACGGCCGGTCGGGGGCTGGTCATTCCCGGGCAGGCGGATGAGCGTTTCTCGGGTCCGGGATCAGGTTCCACCGATTTTCGGGGGTCTCAGGTTGCCGGCACCGGGGGTCAGGTTCCGGTCGGTGGGCAGGCTCTTGGCGGTGGGCAGGTTCCGGTCGGTGGGCAGGTTTCGGTCGCGGACAGTGCCGGCGCACCGCTCGGCCGGTTGTTCGCTGAGCCCGCGGCCAGGGAAGGGGGTCTGGGCGGCGGTGCGGGCCGGTCGGAAGCGGCCGGCGGTTCGGGTGTCGATGGTGGTGGCGTGGTCACGTCGTCGGGCCCGGGCAGCGGAGCCCTGAAAGCCGACCCCGTGTCACCCGCGGCGAACGCGGCCCCGTCCCCGGCCGCTGCCGCGGCCAATGCGGCCCCGTCCCCGAATGGTGCACCGTCGTCGAATGCCGCTCCGTCGAGTGGTGGTCGGGGGTCTGGTGCCGGGCCGTCGGTTCCGGTGGTGAGTGGGGCTCCGGCTTCGGGTAGTAGCAGTGCGCCGTATGGCGGGTCTACGCAGGCGCAGCAGTTTTTGCGTGGTGACAACCCGCAGCAGCCTTCGGTCAGTGGCCAGTCTGGTATGTCGGGTGGTGAGCAGAAGGTGCCGACGGCAGGCCCGCTCGCCGGAGCCGAACCGGTCTCGCGCCCCCCTCTGCCGGTCACGACTTCCTCCACCACCCCACCAGGGACACCGGTCACACCACCCGCAAGCCCATCCTCCGCGGCATCACCCACCCAGACATCGCCATCGGCTACGCCGGGACCGTCGTCCACGTCGCCGCCGGGATCCACCCAAGCCGGCGCCACATCGGTGGCGCAGGCTACTCCACCGTCCCACCTGACATCCACCACGTCGCCTGCCCCGCAGACACCGTCGAGTCCGACCTCCACCGCGCCGCCCGCTCAGCAGCCGCCGTCCAAGTCGTCGCCCGGTGCGTCGTCGACGTCGCCGGGTAGTCCGTCGTTGGGTCCGGGGTCTGTGCCGTCGTCTGGTGTGCAGTCGCCGTCTGCGTTGCCGTTGACGCCGCCGGTTACTCCGCCGGGTA
>NZ_JBHRWK010000156.1:0-775 GCF_042647925.1 Amycolatopsis speibonae | reverse complement strand
CTTGCCGACCGGCGGCAGCGATCACCTCATCAACCAGATCACGATCCAATAGCCGAGTCAGCACACCAATGCCAATGGCGTCAGTCAAACGATCATGATCACTCGCCATCGACTGCAAATCACGCGTCACGCCCACAATGGAACGCTACCTCACGCCCCGTTACAATCAGCAACAACACCACCACGGCCAGACCCGCAACCCGCTAAGTAAGTGGCATTGGTCCCAGGGGGGCGGCCCCGAAGCCAGTCTACCGGGGGTAGGGGCGGAAAAGTGCTGGTCGGGCGAGTTGTCCACAGGTGGGGGTGGTTGTGGACAAGTGCTGTGGGTAAGTGAAGGGGCTTCGGGTTTCGTGAGGCTCTCGGCCTCGGCGTGATGTCCCCAGCGCCACGCTGGAGACGCTGAGTGTCCCCAGCGTGGCGCTGGGGACATCGAGGGTCGCCCGGCGAGGGCGGGCGAAGCGGCGAAGCGAGCAAGAGCTGCGAAGCAACCTGAGCCCAGAAAGCGAAGGGCCCCTTCACCGCGTTAGAAGCGGCGAAGGGGCCCATCAGCGCCAGCGATCAAGGTACGAACGGGCCTCCCACGCGGGGGCTTGGCGTGAAAGGACCGTTCATCACCCTCCTCGCCCCGTCTAGTCCTCCGAACGCGGACGCGGTGAAGGCTTGAAAGGCTTCTTCTCAAGCGGAATGGCGACCACCGAGAGCCGGCGCCTACCCGGCATGGCGGCCACGAGGACCACGCCGATCAGCAGCATCGCGGTACCCGACCAGAACATCG
>NZ_JBHRWK010000155.1:28658-39599 GCF_042647925.1 Amycolatopsis speibonae | reverse complement strand
TCAGCCTTATAACCCTTCTCGAACTGCTTCCCGATCTCATCATCACCCCAACACCCCTCATACTGATCAAGAACCCCATTCAACGCCACCAACGCATCCCTCAAATCACCATTGACCGACCCCAAACCATCCATCACACGCCCCACACCATCAGCATCCAACCGAAACTTCTCAGCCATGTCTCCTCCATTCTCGATGTTCTCTGTCGACCACACCCACTCCCGCTACGACGATGGCCATCGGCACGAAGGCAGGCGCCAAACCACGGTTACACACGCTTGACCTAATGCCCAACGAAAAATCCCACCCAGGACCTTTTGCATACCCCTACTGCCCTTCCTGCCCCTTGACCGAACACTGACTCTGCGATAACTTATCGCGATTTGCCCCGATGGACGGACACCTTCGAAGCATGATCGTCGTGGTCGACCGCCACACCGGACACCGGAATCGGGCGCGAAGTGGGACGGGCGCAGATATCACCGATATGAACGACCCACCTGTCGGCGGTCGCGTCGGCACACCATCCACACCACGCCTCCCTGGCCATGAAGACCTCACTGGAGACATCGAGATCATCTTCGAGCGCGAACACGACGAGTGGGTGTCAGCGAACGCGGTCCAGCCTGTCGCGGCGCAGAAGCCCTGTGAACACGCGAAGGCCTATTAGCGGGCGGCGGACGTACTTCCCGACGATGCCCGTAGCGCGAAGTGAACTCTTGACCGAAGGCGTCGAACCCGCTTCGTTGAGGGGCAAGGCAAATGTGGTGGCGCGTTGCGCGACCTTGCCGCATGAACTGTCCCCGGGTTCCAGCGATCTTCGTGGCACGGACCGAAAACCAGCCCTCAGTAGTCTGCAGCCTCAAGGGACATCAAGCCTGCCCCGCGTGCCCGATATGAGCGCTTTGCGCAGGAGTCGCGAGTGGCAATGGTCGTTCTATTGGACAGAAAGGCAAATGTGGCTTTCGCGACATGCCCAACCATGCACCACCGCGATGTCCCGAATGTGGCGTTGGGGACGCCGAATGTCCCCAACGCCACATTGGAGACGTCATTCCAACGCCACAGGTACCTCGTGAGTGGTAAAGCTGGTTCTCTTGAGGGGTAAGGTAAAGGTGTCCTGCCGGGCGGGCGAAGGGGACTTTCGTCGCATCGCATGCGGGGAAGGTTCCCTCCGCGTCACATCCGCAAGGTTCCGGTGCCGTGAGCCGCGCCGCAGAATGTCCTGAAGGTCCCCTTCAAGACATTCAACGTCTTGAAGGGGACCTTCAGGACACATGCCGCATTCGGCGCACACCTCAACGGCACGCCACGTTTGCCCTGCCACTCAATAAGCGAGGTCCATCCGGGGGTCGACCGAGGCAGGTCAGTCGCTCTTCTTGACCGACGAATTCGGAGCGTTCGCGCCCGTCCCGTCGACACCGCCCAGCATCGGCCCCAGCAACGAGTTCATCATCTCCATCGGATCGACCTTGCCACCGGCGACCCCGGCGAAGTCCGGGTCCGTCGCCGAACCCGTACCCATGATCTTCTCCACCTTCGCATGCGCCTCGTTACGCCCCTGATGCAGCGCCTCCAGGATCTGATGAGCCAACTGGGCCGGAGGCAGGGAACGGTACTTCGATCCCTGGAACGACAGATCGGTCAACTCGCCGCGTCCATCGAAGGTCATCGAGAACGAGTTGTCCTTCGCGCGGACCGTCGTCGTGCTCTCCTCCCAGAGCTTGCTCACTTCTCGCAGCTTCTGCTTTTCCCGCTCCAAATCTGCCAACGCCTGCTCGAGAACGGGATCAGCGTTGTCGAGATCGGCGGCCCAATCGTTCATCACACAGATCCTCACTATCTCATGTCCGGGCCCGGACGCTCGGCGGCACCATTTCGTCTCATGGTCACAGAGACGAAGCACGAACCGTTCACCGCACCGCGAACACAGCCTCTTTTGCAGTGATCCCTGCCCTTGGAACCTGCGATGCTCACCCTCGGCACCGGGCACCTTGCCCGATCTTCCTCGCCGGCTGCCCGTTCGGGCTGATCACGGAGGCCGCCGCCACCCGCGAGGCCGGGAACTTCGGGCACGAAGTCGGGCCAGCTCACCTTTCCGACACCGGGCCCACCCCGGTTGCCTCGATGATGGCGAGGTGGAAAACATTCTCGACACCATTCTCGAGGTGGAGAAACCACTGGTCTTGCTGACCGGGCTCGCCGGCACCGGTCGTACGAACGTGCTCGCCCGTCTTTCCGAACACTACGAAGCGGAGAGGAGGCACGTATCAGCGATGCGGTTCACACCGAACGGTGACGTCGCGCCCACCCGTTTCGTTCTCCTGCCCGGCGACCGGAAGGGCACTGCGGCCGCCGCGTTGCGGGGCCCGGTGCCCGTCGAACCGGCCTGGGCCACGATCGGACCGGTCGCCGGTGCGGACGAAGATCCGGCCGTCGCGCTCCGTGCGGCCCACGCCGCTGCGGCCGCCCTGCGTCGCGGTGGCGATGGCACGGTTCTGCTGCTCGACGATCTGCAGTGGATCGACCGCTCCTCCCTCGCGGTACTCGAAGCGCTGATCCCGATGCTCGATGGCCGCCGGCTCAAGTGTGTCGGCGCGCTCCGTGTGCCCGCCGACGGCCCCACCGCCCGTTATGGACCGGAAACGCTGACCCGGCTTCGCGAGGTAAACCTGGTGCACACACTTCGTCTGCGCCCGCTGGCCAAGAATCTGCTGGCGGACGAACTGCGCAGCACGCTGGGGGCCGCTCCCGACGCCGCGCTCGTCGACCACGTGTACTCCCAAAGTCGCGGCGTGCTCTCCGCGGCGGGCGAAACAATGGACGTGCTGCGCCGGGGTGGCGCCATCCGGGTCGTGGACCGTTCCGCGTACTTCGTTCCCGCTGTCGCCTCGAAGTTTCCGCTCCCGACCAGCGAGTACGTCAGGTCTGTTCGTGCGCTCGGTACGGCGGAGTGGGAAGTGGCCAAGGCGATGGCCTTCCTGTCTCCGCTCGGCGGCACCGCACTCCGCCTGGTCGGCGCGGTGATCGGCAGGTCCGAACAGGACGTGCTCGATCGCCTGGAAACCCTTCGCGCCGCCGGACTGCTCCATCACGGGAGAAAGGGGTGGCGCTTCACCCTTCCCTTCCACATCGCCGCGTTGACCGAGGCCTGCGGCCCCTACGAGCGACGGATGCTGGCAGCGGCCGCTGTCGAGGCTCTCTGGTCTGGGACCGCGGTCTGTTCCGACCGAGAGCAACGAACGAATCTCCTGGCCGAGGCCGGCCGATCGGTGGATCCGGCGCGGGCGTCGGAAGAGCTGATCCGCCATGCCCTCGAAGCCGGCCAGGGCGACGCCGTATCCGCCGTTCGTTGGCTCAACGCAGCCGTCGATCTCGCCGAGGACCGGACACAGCGGGCGAAGGTGCTCCTGCTGCTTGTCATCACGTACCACCAGAACGGTTTCCACGAGCAGAGTCTGCGCACCGTCCGGCTGGTGTTGAGCGACTTCGCGGACGAGTTGAACGCGGGTGACGTCTTCGACGCCCACTCACTGCTCCTCCGCGGTCTCAGTTGCCGGCACGACACCGAGCCATTGCGCGACATCGCGGACGGCGACCACCGCCTGGCGGGAGAACCCGGCGCCCGGGCGGTGATCCGGGCGACCGCGTGCGCGCTGCTCGACCGGTGGGCGGAAGCCGTACGCTGGGCTGACGCGGCGGCCAAGGCGGTCCGCGAGGAGCAGCCTCAAGCCGTTGCCTTACACCTGCTCAAGGCACTCGGAGGCCTCTGGCAGGGGCAAGCGGAGGTTTTCGAGCAAAGCCTTCTGGACCGAACGCAGTGGCCACTGCGTGATGTCACCCGGTACCGCGTCGAGCTGGTTGACGCGCACCTCACCGGCTTACTCCTGAACGGCGAGCTCGGCCGCGCCGAGAAGCTGCTGGCGGACGAGGAGCTTTCGTGGGAGGACACGGGGCCTGCAAACCGGACGACCGCGGCGGTCCTGCGCGGCGATTTCCGGACCGCCACCGAGCTGGCCTGCCGGAACGTGGCGTACCGATCGACTCCCTGCTTCGAGGCCGCGACGACCGGGATGTTCCATACGACGGTCTCCGCGCTGGTCTGTCAAGGGCGGCTCACGACCGCACGCGAACTGGTCGCCGCGGCAGGGGACGGCATCCCGGTCCTTGCCCATCTGCTGGACTTCACCAAGGCGCTGATCGATCGCGCTCTCGGCGATCCGCGGCGGGCGGCCGATCGTCTCACCACCGCTTTGAACACGGCCGAGGAACGCGGCTTGGTGGTCGGTTGCGACACCGCCTGTGCGGAACTGGCGGATCTGGCAGTCGATCTCGAAGACCGGGAGAGCGCGGAGAACTGCCTGGTGAAGGCCGAACGGCTGGCGCGTATCTTGCCAACAGGGCGAGCAGCCGCACTCGCGTCCTTCGTACGCGCGGCGGTCACGAAGGACACGACCGCCGCGATGGAGTGTCTGCGAATGGCACACAAACGTGGTCAACCGCTCGAATTGTCGACTCTCATCGCACGTCTTGTGAAGCATGGTGTGGCGGATCCGGCGCTGCTCAGCGAGGCCTACGAGCTGATGTCCGGCCTCGGCGCGCTCATGCACCGCGCGAAGACCCGCACCCTGATGCAAAAGCACGGCATAGTTGTTCCCGGCCGCCGGAACACGGTGGAGGAGAACGAGCGGCTGCTGGCGACACTGGCGGCCGAAGGCTTGAGCAACAAGCAGATCGCCGTGGCACTGATCACGAGCGAAAAGAGCGTCGAAGGACGTTTGAGCCGCTTGTTCATCCGGAGTGGCTACCGGTCCCGCATCGAACTGTCCACCGCGATCGTCAATGGCGAGCTTCGGCTCTGACCAGGCGAAAGACCCTGGCGGTCAGGCGTCTTCGGGTCGAGCGGCCGCGCGGATCGCGTCCGCCAGCACCCGCATCGAGGCCGGCGAACCAGGATTCAGCAACACGTCCACGCCCCGCGGGGGCAAGGCCGCGGCGAGGTCCTCGACGGTGATGTTCAACCAGTGGACGTCGTCCCCGACGCGGTGGCGGTGACCGTGGGACGTGGTCACCTGGACCGACGGCACCCCGTCCGGTGCGGGTTTGATCACCGCGGTACCTTCCTCGTCCGTGGCAATCCCGAGCACAGTGTCACGAAGCACCGCGGAGAGCTGGTCCGCGACGTCCTGCCCGTCGGCGAGAGCGCGAAGCACCGCGTCCACGGGGTCGAGCGGCGAGCCGGGTGTGCTGGGGCGGTAGTGAGGATTCGAGTGGAAGCGGCTCGGACCGCCCGACTCATCGGCGGTCCACGCGCCCAGGATCACCTGCGGCGGAAGGCCCTTTTGCTCTTCGCCCATCTTGAACTCGGGATCGAGCAGCAGCAACAACTCGTGGCCGTCCACCTCTTCGGCGACGGTCTCCTCGGGCTGTTCGCTCATAGTCTTCCCTTCCGGACGCGGTACTACTGTGCTCGTTCTTTCCGAAACCCGGCCGGAAAACCACCAGGCGCGGAGTTTGTGCCGAATATCCCTCACGAACGGGACACTCGCGAATCGAAGAGTTCTCCGGATCTGTGGTGCCCGCCGGGGAAACGCGTCATGATGCCGTGAACGTCCACCCAAGAAGATCAGGAGAACCACACGATGGCCGATGGTACGGAACCGATGCCGCAGGAAGACGACCTGGAGAACTGGGTTCTGCTGATGGATCTTGGCTGGGAGCCGGAAAAGGAGGATCAGCAGCCGCCCATCGAGGCGGTCGTCGGCATGTGGCCGATCGAGGACGGCAAGGCGGGAAAGTTCCGGGCCAATCCCGGCTACGTCCCCGCGGACGAGAATTCGCCGACCGATCCGCTGGACGCGGCACTACGACTCGTGCTGCGTGGCCAGGGTGAGATCGAGCAGGTCCAGCTCATACTGCGCGACTCGCTCTTCGACATCGCGATGAACGGTGACGGCAGGCCCCTGGTGATGCGGTCTCCGGACGAGATCCCGTGTGTCGTGATCGCGACCGGCGAGCCTCATCGGCAGCGGGTCAGCTCACCGGACTGGCGCCGCATCGACCTCGCCGGACTCGTCGAGCTACTCGCCGAGGGTGTCGACGTGCTCTTCAATCCGGGAGGGCCGGCTATGGTGCGCCTGAACGCGGACTTCATGCGCCTGAGTCTGGACATGGACGAAGAAGTCATCGAACGGCTGTACACGGAGCAGGCTCAGCCGGAAGCGAGCTTGCCGAGCTCGACCTCGAAATCGATCCACAGGGATTCGTCGCCGCGCGGCACCATTGCGTGACTGCAGTCCAGAAACTCCTTCAGGTCTTCTGCGTGTGCCGTGAACCTGGCGGCGCCTTCGGGGGTCTCGAGTTCGACCTGTAGACAGTCGGGGCGGGAAGTCGACGGACCGATCCGGACGTCGCCCTCCCCCGAGAGCTGGAGGAGGCCGGCCGTCAGAAGTTCACGCGAAAACAACCAGTCGATCTCCTGCGGGGTATCTCGCAGGAAGCGCGCCTTGATCGCGAACGGATCGCAGGTGTCGTAGCAAAGCTCGACATCGACGAGTACGTCCTCGGCATTCGGGGTCGCCCGCATGAAGACCACATCGTGGCTGTGCGCCACATGTTCGATCGGGACGTTCTCGGACGTTGATGGGGTCATCTCGTTGTTCATGGTCCCAGTATCGACATCGAGACTTCATTTTCACTGCACGCCACTCCGGCCACGAAACCGCCGTTCGGGTGCCAGTCGTGGCGGATCGAGCCGGTGCTGTTTGTCGGCGAAAAATGCACATTCGGGCACTTCGCCGCCGTTTTCGCCAGACCGGTCTTCGGCCTGCGTCAGAATGACAGGTGACCTACGAGCCCTCGGGAGAGATGCATGAGCCACCCCTTCACCTCTGAGCTTCACGGCATGCTACTCCATGCCGCCGGCTGGCTGTCCGACGACGCACTCACCAGTGCCCGGGCAATGCTGGCGGAAGAGCGGTGCGGGGAGGTGGCCCAGCTCTTGGTGTTCGCGGGGCGGCGGACCACGCTCCCGCTGACCGAGGACGACCTCGACGTGCTGGGTGAACTGTTGACGAATGAGGGGGGCGACCCGGACTCACTGGCCATGATCGAACTCACGACGGACGACGATCCGCCGCCATGGCGCTTTTCCTCCGCGTCGGCGGACCTCGATGAGGAAGATCAGGACGAGGACGAGGACGCGAACGCAGCGACGCTGATCTCCGCGCTCGCCGAACAGGACCTGCTCGCCGCCGCGACCGGCGAACCGGGCTTGCGAGGCATCTGGAGCGCCATCCGCAGCCCCATCGACGATGCCCCCTACCCGCCACCTCGCGTGGTGTACGTGGCCGAGGTGAACACCGACCACGACGAAGCCATAGCGCCGTCCGAACTGGCCGGACGCCTGCAGGAGATCTTGCTCGCCGCCGGCGAGCAGGCTCCGCAGGTCGAGGTGGTACCTCTCGGCAACGGGCGCCTGCCCTACCAGCGGGCCGCCCAGCAAAACGGCAGGTTGCTCTGGGCCGCCGACACCGACCCGACGATCAAGGTGGCCAAGGTCTTCGACAAGGTCGATCGAGACAAGGGTCCCGAGTTCGCTCCCGACAGGCCGAAAATCGCCGACCAGAACGAGCGGGACAGGATCTGCGAGTACCTCGAATCGGCTACCTTGCTGCTCGTCACTTCAGCCATGCTCGGCGACATCGTCGAGCCCGACCGCGGCCGGACGGTACCCACGAATTTCTACACCGACGGCTCCTGGGTGTGGACCGACACGGTCACCTACTATCTCCGGGAACATCATCTGACGCCGGATCCCGAACTTCTCGCCTACATCAACGACATCGACGGCCCCCCGCCGTTGCCGGACACCGTGGCACTCGGCCGGGTCATGGAGGTACTGACTCCTTCTCCCGCCAACCAACCCGTGTGGACCAGTTCCTGACATAACGCCCCCTTCGCCCGCCCCGGCGAATACTCCCGGACATAAAGACTTCCTGAAGTCGCTCGGCGCAAAATAGCGATCGATCGTTCCGAATGGGTCCAACAACGACGAGATCGTGAGCAGAATGGCGGGTTCCATGGGAACATTTTCTTCGGGGGCCGATGTGAAGACGACCGCCGGCTCTAACGGAATGCGAGAGGCCGCGTATCGCGGAGTATCACCCAAATTGCTCGGGGCAGCCGATTTCTACCGGGCCACTTTCGCCTGGGACGTCGAGATCCTGGAGAACACTCTGCTGCTCCACCTTACCGGCGGCATGGCCGCGGTGTCCGTGCCCTTCCGGGGCGGAAAGCACCTTTTCGCTTCGACCGGCGCCTTACCCCGTGGCCCTTTACTCGTGGTTCCGGGTGCTCCGTTCAGAGCGCTCGCGCTCGTGGAATCGGACGACTGCGTCTTCTCGGACGAGGAACTACCCAACGGGGTGCTGTTCCACCGTTCCCCGTCGAGGACACTGTTGCCTCCGA
This sequence comes from Amycolatopsis speibonae, assembly GCF_042647925.1. NCBI lineage: Bacteria > Bacillati > Actinomycetota > Actinomycetes > Pseudonocardiales > Pseudonocardiaceae > Amycolatopsis > Amycolatopsis speibonae. The sequence continues at coordinate 31,130 of NZ_JBHRWK010000155.1, read as the reverse complement.
CGATCACTCCACGTGGCGCCGTGCAGTGGCTGCGTGAGCCATCACCGAAAGATCGCTGGCTGCCCGTGGCATCCGGCGTCATCGCCGCACTTGCCCGGGCACTGCGACGGCCGAACCATCATCCCGCGATTCGGCCGACACGCCATGGACTCAGCTGATCGCTCCGGAACGGAGCGCGAGCAGGACCATCCGCGACCGATCACCGGTCTGCAGTCTCCTGGACATATGGGCGAGATGACCCTTGACGGTGTTCGCCGACAAGGCGAGATCCGCACCGATCTCCCGATTCGTCTTTCCGTCCGCCACCAGGGAGAGAATCTCGCTCTCGCGGGCGGACAGGCCTTCAACCTGCTCGCCGCACTCGTTGCGGATGGGCAGGCCACCAGACGGTGACGGCTGCGGTTCGAAGTCGTCGACCAGTTCGGGATCGAAACTTTCGACCAGATAGCCGACGGCGTTCGCGGAGAATGCGGCGATCGCCGACATCGGATCGTGTTCAGCGGCGATCACGACCACGCGTTTTCCGCCCTGTCGGCGAAGATCGCCCACCAGTTCTGCTGTACTTCGCGGGGTTTCAGTCGCGCGGAGGACCACGAGATCGCACTGCTTCGCGGCCGGCGCCATCGTTTGCACACCTCGGGGCGCCGTGGTTTCGGTGACGGATTTGGCGCCAAGGCGCCTCAGCCTGCCCGCCAGATTCCGTCGCCTGTCCGGAAGCGGATCCACCAACAGCACATGAAGCCCGGACTCGAACCTCAGAGACCGCCCGAAACCTCCCGGATCACGAGACGAACCAGGCCGACGAGCCGACGTGTCCGGGATCAGCCGATCCGGCCACCCGGCGATGCGCTGCGGTCCCCTGCCAGTCCTGTCACGGCCCATAACTCCTATATTCTGCTCATTCATTATTCTTTCAGACCTTAATTAACTCCTGAAACCTGTCAAGCGGCCGACCCGATCTCGAAAGAAAACTTTCCACCTTCCAGCCATATGCACCGGAATGAGTGAGAGCGAGTTCACAGTCGGCCGACAGGTTCGCCCTCGACTACGGCCACTTTTCGGTCGCTTGACCGGCACCGGCGAGAAATTTTCACCTCCAGGAAGGCTCATTGGTCTTGCTTCCGGAATTCCGGCGGGGTTACCAGGCGAAGCAGTGACATTGAGATAAGTCAAAGCTTTCGCAAACGTCGGCCGGGGTGGACGGCAGGTCGGGTGGAGTCGATCCTGGCGAGAGGTCCCGACGCTGTCGACTGTGTCCCGAAAGTGGCTTTCGCGACATGAGCACCGGGGCGGCGGCTTCGAGCAGAACGCGCCCCGCAGAGTTCCGGCAACGACACGTTTGCCTTACCCCTCCATAAGTGGAGGTTTCGGCCCGCTGATCTCATCCGCAGCAGTGAATCGCGGACAGCATATCGAGAGGGAAGGGAAAGTGTCGCGTCTGGGCCGAGGGTCCAAGGCAGGGCGATCCGTCGCTCGCCGACCCGACGCGATGGACGCGGGCCAGTGTCGCGAAGGGCTGGCCGGGGCCGGGAGTCTTCGCACCCACCGTCGCCCCGCTCACGAACACGACACGTTTGCCCTACCCCTCGATGGAAAGGCCCGCGACTTGACGACCGCTGTCATTGCGCACGAGTGGCGGAATTCAGAACCCGGGCCGCGCTACCCAAGGTCGTGGGCCAGGCCTTGGTGACAGCCTCCCACGCCCACCCCAGCGGAACCCTTCCCGAGAGAATCATAATCGGAGGATCACCCCAGCGGGTCGCCACGACGATGCCTTCACGATCCGGCCAGCCGGGGGCCGGCACGCCGACCGGGAGGAAGTCCAGAATGTACTTGGAGCCGCTGACGGTCAGGTCGTCCCACAACCCGGAAGCGGCGCAAGTGAAGCTGCGCAGCCTGTTACGAGCGTTGCCCTTGTATGGCATCGGCGCATGGGGATAAGCACTGTTGTACTCGGCGATGGTTTCGAACACCGCGAACTGTGCGCTCGACTCCCGGGAGGTCACGACCATGACCTCGAGCATAGGAAGTGACGGACCGGAAGGCGGTCTCCCAGACACGGTCTGCCCGAGTGGATACACTCCGTTCCCGAAATACTCGACTCCCTGGTGTCGCGTGATCGGTGTTGTCTTGCGCCCGTTGCAGATCCACGTGGTTCCTGACAAGACGGAGAAAAGCCGCTGGTAGTACCAGGAGCTTTTCTCCGACGCAGCCAGGGGCCGCGTGGGCCGCAGCGACGTAAGGCGTCGAGGACGCCCCTTCGGCGCGAACCAAGGTCGTGAAGGCCTCCTTGCCTACCTTGAGCCGCAATGCCAGGAACTTAAGGGGCAGCGCCTGAGGTTCTCGGGGCTGTCCACAAAGGACTCGTGCCGCGTCGAATTATCCGGTTGGCCGTCGTTTGTCCGAGTCCTCTGCTGTGTGAAGGCCCCCTTCCTTGCGCCTGGCGCAAGGAAGGAGGCCTTCATGTACTAC
>NZ_JBHRWK010000155.1:0-28648 GCF_042647925.1 Amycolatopsis speibonae | reverse complement strand
GGTGACCCGTCCTGGTCCTGCCACCGTCCTCCCAAGATCCTGTCTGACCAGGGCAAACACGTCAGAAACGCCCACGCCATCAACCTTAAGTTCCTGGCATTGACTCTGAGGGCAGTGAAGGGCTCCTTCACGACCTTGACGATACAGACATACGACATCCAACCGAACGATTCGAGGGCATGTCTGGTGGGTCTTGATGTTGAGGTTCGGTAGAACGCTGGGATATGTGATCGTCATGTCTTGACTGATGGCGAGTGGTTGCGGCCGGAGTCGCTGTTGCCGGATCGGACGCCTCGCCGGGGTGGCCGATGGATTGATCACAGGTTGATGATCGGCACGGTGTTGTGGCGCACCAGGACTGGGTCGCCGTGGCGCGATCTTCCTGAATGTTACGGGAACTGGAAGACCGCGTACTACCGGGATCGCCGGTGGGCGATCGACGGCGCCTGGGTATCGATTCTCGACGAGTTGCGACAAGGCCTCACCCTAACCCATTCGTGTCACATATTTCTTGACCGACAGATCACCGCTTTCAGACTCGGTCTCGACCACTGATCACACGGTGCGCATCGACCACGTCAAACGTCCTTCTCGCCCAGTGTCGCGTGATCCTGCAGGTCTTACCCGTGATTGGACGGCGATCTCCCGTGTCTGGAAGGACGACACACCCCGCACTAGCGTGTTTCCTTGCCGCGCGCGGTGAGGGACAGTCTGCGACGTCATGGCCAGGTCCACGATGTACACGCCACCACCCACACAGGTGAGGAATTACGTGACCGCCGAGGTGAGGAAGTACTGATCGCGGAACCCGCTTCAGCGGGAATTTCATGATCATCGGCGAACGGGTCACACCCGAGCAGGAAAAATAATCCAAAGTCGACTGGCTACATAGGACAGCGCAGGCGTAAAATAGTTCCGTCGCGCGAACCCGAATTCGTTACCCGCATTTCCTCGCACCTTCCGATCGCATCCAAGCCCGAGTTCCTGTGCGTCCACACCGCACCTAACTTTGGAGTGTTGATGACTTCTGTCCTGGGTTCCGACATCATCCGTGGCGCCTCTCGCGCACGGAAATGGCTCGAAGAAAACGATTTCCCGCATAGTGATGAGACCCCACTCGCCGTGTCCGGCGGCACCTTCGACGAGGGCGGGCAGTATGGCGTCGAGGTGCCAGTGGTGAACAACTTCCGCGTGCTGGAAGCGACTCTGCGCCTGCTACGCGAGGAGGGCCTGCCGGTTACCCGGTTCAATGAGACGTTGGGCGCGTTCTTGCTGTCCGACGCGGAGGTGTCGGACATGCTTGACCTGTGCCGCGAAAGCGGTGTGGGCATGGTATTCGCCTTGGGACCGCGGCCCGAATACGACAGGAAGGCCGCGTTCTACCGAGGTGGCTTCGGAGCGTCACAAGGCCGCCGGATCAACAACAACGACGCCATCGCACAATCAGCGGAAGAAGCCATGCGGCTGACTGACCTGGGCTGTCGCGGGCTGATCGCCTACGACCTCGGTGTGATCCGGATGATCTCGGACATGCGCAAGGCCGGCGCACTTCCCGCCGACCTGATGATCAAAGCGTCCTCGCACTGCATTGTGTCCAACCCGCTGACCGCGAAGATCTACGCGGAGAACGGCGCCAACAGTGTAACGACCGTCCACGACCTCGGGCTCCCGGTGCTGCAAGAGATCCGCCGGATGTCGCCACAGCTGACGATCGACCTCCCCACCGACGTTTACGGCACCAAAGGCGGGTTCATCCGATTCTACGAAACGGCCGAACTGGTCCAGATCTGCGCACCGATGATGCTGAAAATCGGCGCGAGTGCGCAATCACACCCACATGACCCGGTCAACGACAACACGATCCGCCAGCGGGTACAGCGGGTCGCACTCTGCCTCGAGTTCCTGGCGAAGTCCGGGCTCGACGCGAAGTACATCAGCGATTTGTCACCCCAACGCTGCCTACCTGTCGAAGTCTGACCGCGCCATCAGATGACATGATGGATTTCGGGACCGACGGCAGGCTGACCGAGCTACGGCAATCGGGCTACCGGGCCGGACGGAAGCTGGCCAAGCAGAGCCTGACAGCCCGGACCCGAAAGGCTCGGTGGGGCACGGATCTGCTCGATGCCCTCGCGAGGGAAAGCGTTCTCGGCATCGCCTTGCCCGCCGAGTATGGCGGGCAAGGCGCGACGGTGCTGGAGACCGTGTTCTTCCTGGAGGGGTTCGGCGCGGGATCCGGTGACATGGGTCTGTCCACGGCAATCGCCACCCACGGCGTGCTGTGCGGCCTCCCGATCGCCGTACTGGGCAGTGCCTCACAGCGGGAACGCTACCTGCCCGGAATGGTGTCGGGCGCCAGGTTCGGGGCTGTGGCACGGGCCACTGTGGACGATTCGGCTGTGTCGCCTGCCCAGATCGTCAAGGTCGGCTCGGGCAAGCGACTCGACGCTCGCTACACAGGTGTCGTCAATGCCCGTGAGGCAAAGCATTTCCTGGTGATCGCGGACAGCGGGCGTGAGCAGACAGCTTGTATAGTCGACCGTAACTCAGCCGGCCTCACTGTTCGAACCGGGCACACCGCCGCCTCGGCGACACCTCCGACCTTCCTGGTCGCGGAACTCGAACTGAACAACTGTCATGTACCCGCGAGGGCCCAGCTCGGTTCGGGCGATATCGCTGGTGTCGAAGTGGTGCCCCTGCTGGCCGCACTCGAACGGACCTGTCTGATGGCGCCTTGGCTCGGACTGCTACGAGAGCTCTCAGGCTGGGCGGTCAAGCTCGTAAGCGATCATCCGGCGCTGATGCGATCGCAGTCGGCGCGGATGGCGGTCGCGGACCTGCGGGCTCAGACGGAACTGGCCGCCGGACTGCTGTACCGGGCGGCCTGGCAGATCGACGCGCCGGGCCGCCCGTCGCGGCAGGACTCGGCGGTGGCGAAGCTGTTTCTCCTGGAGGCCTTGAACGCCGCGGCACGCACTGCGGCGGAGTTGGACAGCTGCTCGCCTCGCGGAATCCCGGCGCCCGGCTGGCTCGACATGGTCCTTTTCTCGGCACGCGGTGGCGACTCGGTCTTGCGGTCCGTCGTCGCCGGCTCGATGTTGGCAAGCGGTTGAGGAGAACAGATGGACTACACCCTCGACGACTCCGACCGAGCACTGGTCGCTGATCTGGAGCAAGCCTTCGCGGGGATCGCGGACCGCGCCCAAGCGGCTGACTCGGCGGGCGAGTTGCCTGAGCAGAACTGGACCGACGTCATCGACAGTGGCTATTTGAAGTTGTTCCACCCTGCCGAAATCGGTGGCATGAAGGTCAACGGGGTCGCCCAAGCGCTGGCGATGGAGACGCTGGCGAAAGCGTGTCCGAGTACGTTCTGGTCGGCCACTATGTCCGGCCTCGAATGCGTGAAACTGATTCAAGCCCATGGCGACCCTGTCGAGCATCGCGCTCTGCTGGGCCAGCTGATCCGCGGCGAGCGGGTCGGCTGTTTCGCGGTGGTGGAGAACACGTCCGGCTGCGATGTCGAAAGCTACCGGTCCACCGTACGACGCGATGGCTCGGGATATGTCCTCGACGGCGAGAAGACCAGGATCACCAACGCCACCACCGCCGACGTCGCGGTGGTGCTCGCCCGGTTCCCGGAAACCAGAACCGGGTGGTGCTACGCCTTTGTGGATTTGCGTCAACCAGGAGTGCGGACCTCTTCCCTGCCGCACATGGGCTTGCGGGCCATGCCATGGGGTGGAGTGGTCTTCGACGCCGCACGCTTGTCCGCAGCAGACGTAGTACCTGTAGACCTGCGTAACCTTCGCGAAGGGGTGGGATGGGGCTGGCTTTTCATGTCCATTGCCGCCATCGGTGTCGCCGAGTCGGCGCTGACCGCCGCCGTCCGGCACGCCCGCCGCCACGTTGCCTTCGGCAGGCCGCTGGGTCATATGGAAGGCGTCCGCGACGCGCTGGCCCGGACCAGGGTCGAGATCGACGCGGCCCGGCTGCTCGCCCACAGATGCGCTTGGCACCGCGGTGAAGGTCGTCCGGTACAGGACCTGCTCGGAATGCTGAAACCGTTCGCCACGGAGATGGCCGTGCGTGCGGTGGAGTGCGCGGTGCAGGTTCATGGAGCATGTGCGCTCACCCCCGGGCACCCGGTCGAACGGCTCTACCGTGACGCCCCGATGCATCTGTTCGGCGGTTTCGCGGCCAACAGGCAACGGGAACTGGTCGCTGAAGAACTGGGCCTGACCGTGACTTACCAGGAGCACGGGATGCTCATGGGGACAGGCCTGGACAAAGACGCGATCGGCTTGCCCGGTCCACGCGGAAGGGAACGGAATGACCAAGCGATACAAGATCGCGCTGCTGCCCGGTGACGGCATCGGCATCGAAGTCATCGCCCAGGCGCGGCGAGTCCTCGAGGCTGCGGCCGAACTTGACCGCATCGAACTGGAGTTCGATGAAATCCCTGGCGGAGCCCAGTACTACCTCGAGCACGGCGTGGACTGGCCGGAAGGGTCACGGGAGCGCTGCGCCGCCGCCGACGCCATCATGCTCGGCGCGATCGGCTGGCCGGCGCCCGACGGTTCGGGCACTATTCTCCGCAGCGACGGGAAAATGGCCGGTTGGGAGGCCATCGTCGGTAACCGGGCCAAGCTCGAACTGTACGCCAACATCCGGCCTGTGAAGCTGCTGCCAGGCGTCCAGCACATGATCTCCGGCACGCATCGGCAGATCTGGGAACCCGAGAACGTGGACATGGTGTTCGTCCGGGAAAACTCCGAGGATCTCTACGCCGGGATCGGGGGCACGAGGACGATCGCGGGGACCCCCCAGGTCGCCCTCGACACCCGGGTCATCACCCGCCAGGCAACCGAACGCATCATGCGGACCGCGTTCGAGGAAGCGATGGCACGCCCCGCACGTACGCGAGGACGGCGTGTGACCTGTGTGGTCAAGGACAACGTGCTCCAGGGGTGCCGGCTGTTCACCGGTGTCTTCCACGAGATCGGCCAGGACTACCCCGACGTCGAGCGGGATATCGTGTTGGTCGACGCCTTCACCCAGTGGCTGGTTCGCTACCCCGAACTCTATGACGTCGTCGTCGCACCGAATATGTTCGGCGACATCATCACCGAACTGGCTTCGGTACTCCAGGGTGGAGTCGGTATGGCGGTCGGGTGCAATGTCGGCGACCACCACGGCATGTTCGAGCCGATCCACGGCTCGGCACCCCGGATCGCCGGCCAGGACAAGGCCAACCCTCTCGCCGCCATCCTCGCGGCCGCTCACGCCTTGAAGTGGATGAGCGGAAGGCATGCCGATCCGACACTCACCGTCGCGGGTGAAAGAATCGACACCGCCGTACAGTCGGTTCTGCGGGAGGGCCGGACTCTCACCTACGACCTCGTGCCCGCGGCGCAGAGCTCGTCTACTTCCGCCGTCGCAACGGCCGTGATCATCGCGATGAAAGCCGACCATGCTGGTTGATTCGCAAATACACCTCTGGGAAGCGCATTCAGCCGGGCGTCCGTGGCCATCGGCAGGCAGGCAGGCCGCGCATCGTCCCACTCCGCCCACCGTGGACGAAACCCTGCGAGTCCTCGATGCGTCCGGCATCGATCGAGCGGTGCTTGTACCACCATCGTGGGAGGGCGACCGCAACGATGTCGCATTGGCCGCGGCCGCCGAGCACCCTGATCGGTTCGCCGTGATGGGCCGGATTCCCCTGCACACAAAGACCGTGCGTGTGCTGCCGACGTGGCGTCAACAACCGGGGATGCTCGGCTTGCGGCTCACATTGCACAGCGAGCCGTGGCGTTCCGGGTTCCAACTCGACGGCTTTCCCTGGTTCTGGCAGGAGGCGGAGGCGGCAGGACTTCCGGTGATGGTCTACGCGCCGCGTTTGCTCCCGTCACTCGCCCTCATCGCCCGTCGGCATCCTGGCCTGCGGCTGATCATCGACCATCTGGCCCTGCCCCTGGGGCGCACCGGAATCGACGCGTTCGACGAAATCGAAGAACTCTTGGCCCTGGCGCTCCTGCCCAACGTCGCGGTCAAGGCATCGGCATTGCCCTGTCATTCGCGCGAGCCATATCCGTTCGCCGACTTGCACGCGCCGCTGCACCGGGTGTTCGATGCCTTCGGGCCGGCCCGCGTGTTCTGGGGCAGTGACTGGACCCGGTTACCCTGCAGCTACGAAGAGAACATGCGACTGTTCACCGACGCACTGGACTTCTTGTCAGACGACGACCTGCGCTCGGTGATGGGCGACGGTCTGCTCAATTGGCTCGGCTGGGCTTCGTGATCAGACGGAGATCTCGCGTGATCGCCGTCTGATCACGCGACACTAGTCGACTTCGGCGGCGTCGAAGTCCGACCTCGCGTCGAAGTAGATGTCCCCCTCGTCGTCAGGCGCTCGCAGACCGATCGAGTCCAGTCCCCGCGCGTCCGTGTGGAAAGAGATCGTGTCGAACGTGGTTCGGGGCCTGGTCCAGCCGGGCGGCACGGTGCCCTGATATTCCGGCGTTACCCGCCAGTTCACTCGCGCCCGCACCAGATAGAGCTCGCCCCCCGAGCGCCGAGTGTGTTCCTCGGTCTTGCCACCGGAGCCCGTCGACGTCGACTGCTGCCAGGCGAGCACCGGACCGACCCCGCGCAACTCCGGCAGTTCCACGACGGACGTTCCGGGCACGAGCCCGTCCGCCGTGCTCCGCCCCGCCTGCGGAGTGGTCTTCCCGGGAAAGATACTCAGCGGGAACGACGCCATCAGAGAGCTCCACATAGGGCCCGCCGTTCGGTCCTGGCTGGTCTTTTTCGTGGTGTCGCCGCTGACGGCGACTTTCGGATCGGCTTCGCCGGTTCCCTTCAGCGAGGTCACCCACGTTTCTGTCAGATCGGCGTGGAAGACCAGGGCGGAAAGCGGATGCCTTTGCAGAAAGCCCGCGGCGTAGAACGCGTCGTACTCCAGGCCATCCACTCGATAGCCCGCGTCGGTCAGCGCTTCGGGGAAGCCGGCGGTGAGGGCCCCCGGAGAGGTGCCGTCCATGATGGTCCGCCTGGCAGCGGCCGCCTGTACAGGTACCGAAGGCGGAGGAGGACCGGTCTCCTCCGCGGCAAGAGTCCCTTCCAGGACATCGCCGACGACCCGGCCGACCGCGCCGCCCGGAACATCCAGGTACGCGGCGTCCGGCAAAACTGTGATGCGTCCCTGTGCTCGCCCCTCCGCCAGGGTGTCCAACCGGACCCTGCTCCGCGCCGCGTCCGGCAGGAGCAGTTCGGGCGCGCGATGGTGGGTGGCCGCGGGAGCGAGCAGATCCGTGAGCCCACCGGTGAGCGAGCGGACGGACCGCGCCAGATGAGCCGTCCTGGCGAACTCCAGCTCCAAGGTCACGTCATGCCGGTACACCGCGGCGTTCCCGGCCGCGGACATCGTTCTGGTCTCCTGTGTCGTCTCGGTGTCGGTCTGGCGCAGCGTGGTGTTTCCCGACAGTCCGCTCTGACCGGAAAAACCTGCTCCGCGCACAGTCGGATGCGAGAAGTAGAAGGGCATGCGGAAGGAGGCGTTGGCGCTGTGGGAACTCACGTTTTCGTGGAACCGTTCCCTGGTCTTCGTCGACTTGGTCGTGTAATCGTCCGCCCAGCCCTCCACCGCACGGGGGGCGGTCCCGTCCGCCAGCTTCGCGGTCGCGGTGAGCTGATAGGTGATCACACCCAGGGGGCCGGTGAACGACGCGGACCACGTCTTCCCGCCGGACCTCCGTTCCCGGAACAGGTTTTCCAGTGCACGCGGGGAAATATCCGCGTGAACCTGGTCAAGCAGGCGCGCCGCGACGACCTCGTCTCCGGCGCCGAACACCAGTCGGTGGGCAGCCCCGCCGAGGCCGCCCGCGAGAGCGGCCCAGGTACCCGCTGTCGCGCTCGGTGGCCGGAGTGACGCCATTTCCCGTACGACGGCCGAAAGAAGCTCATCGGTCACCTCGGTGTCCAGGCTGACCGGCGACCGCCCGTCATAGACGACGGAGAGTGGCGGAGCCACGTTCGGAGTAGCGGGTTCCGCCGCGGCGGGGAAGCCGGAATCCCATCCCTCGGGCAGGGCGAGTTGGTCGATCTCGACTGCGGGCACCCACACCTGGACGGCGTGCCGCCGATGCGCCTGCGCGTACTTCCAGCCACCGTCGGTCGTCCCGTCGTACGGTCCGACACCGAGGTGGCGGTAGTCCCGGCCGGAGAGGAGCACGGTGGCGTCGTAGGTCACGAGATAGGCGTCGCCGGTGTAGGTGGTCCTCCGGCTCTGCTCGTGCTCCACTCGCAGCGAGTGCCCATCTGTGTCGCTGCCGAAGAACCCGTACCCGAGCTGCGGGAAAGCATACGTGTTCTCCGGCCGGGCTGCCGCGATACCGAGCCTGCCGTTGCCGAAGGTGTAACCACCTGAGGTGCTCCAGCCGCCACGGGCACGGACACCTCCTACTGTGCTGGTGAACGTCAGAGTGGTCTTCTGCGGTGGTCCCGCCACACGGGCGTTGCTGAGGACGATCGTCATACCGACGTCGCCTATGCGGTCAAGGAACCCGGCGTACTGGCCTTCCCCTCGGCCGTAGCGGTGCAGCGGGGCATGATAGGTCCCGGTGACCGAACGGTCGAGGTTCGCGGCGACCCTGTCCGGGCCGGCGAACCGGAAGAGCTGGTGTGAAGCCAGATGTTGCCCCTTGCCAAGTCCGCCGAGGAGATCTTCCGACAGGAAGCGGGCGATGCCGGGAGGCAGATCGAGACCGTGGACCGCGAAGTGGTCCGGGAGCTTCGCGGACGTCCAGCCGCCGGGACGGCCGGCTGCCCCGGCGGCGACCGCGACGAAAGAAGTGTTTCCCACGGTGGGGGGCGGTACGAAGGAGATCTGGCCTGCCAAGGTGGTCTTGGCCTCGCCACCCGGTACGAAGAACGTTCTTGTGCCATCGTCGTCGGAAATCGAGACCTTGTAGTCGATCTCATGCCTGTGGGTCGTGCTCCCGTCCGCGGACCGGCCGTGCCCCTGCGTATGCGTGTCGGCGGTCTCCAAGGTGCGCGCCGAGTTGGCGAACGAACGGTTCGAGCCGCCGCTCAGCTCGTAGCTCCGCACGGTTTCCCGCACGCCGGCACCGACCCGGACACCCGCGTTCCCCCCGGCGGTCACCGACCCGTCGACGGAATCGTTGTGCTGTGACTTGTGCTTCGCGGTGACCTCGCCACTGAGTCCGGTCGCCGAGAACGTCGGACCGTCTGCCGGTGCCCGGCGTCCCCTCGGCCCCCGAACGGTCTCGATGACCACGTGCAGCAGCTCGTCCGACCGGTTACCACCTCGGTGTGTTTTCCGGACGAGAAGGAACGAAAGCCCGTCCCCGTTGAGGTCCGGGGCCTGCGCGGCGAGCCCCGTCTTGGACACCAGCGCGTCGACCAGTGCCTCGTTGTCGGCGGTCGCTCCGTTCCCGGCTCTTTCCGTCTCCAGCTGCACCACGCCCTCGGGCAACTGCTCCCGCAGTCGCGCCTTCAATCTCCCAACGTGCGGGAAACTGGTTTCGGCCGCCCCCAGCACCTTGGTCAGGACGAACGGCGCGGAGGCACGGGATTCGGCAGGCTCCGGCGTCTCCTTGGGCAGGACCGACCACCGGGTCGCTCCCTCGTTCACAGTGTGACTTCCGGTGAACACTTGACCGTCGTCGAAGCGTGCTCGGATCCCGTAGGTGACGTCGCTGGTCCGCAACAGCAGCCTGCCGGACTCGGATGCGGAAGTGGTCGCGGTGACCTCGTCGGAAGCGGTGAGTTCACGCGACTCGGCGGCGGAACGGAACGCCATGGCGTCGAACCTCAGGTCCAGCCTGTTCCCGAAAACGACGCTCGGCTTGTCGTGGATGCTCCACAGGAAGCCGAGCCCCAACGAGGCGTTGACGCTGAAGGGACTCTGGCTGGCGGCGGTGGCCGACTCTTCGCTGCGATGTCCGCGCCCTTGTTTGCTGACAGAGGCGGCTTCCTCGCTCTCCCCTGAACCGAAATGGCGGTGATTGACCATCTTGGCGCCGAGTTCGACGGTCGCGTTACGCAACCGGCCCAGCGCGTCCGGTAGCTGCACCTTCGTCACCACCTTGACGCCTTCGGCCAGTTCCGTGCCGGTTCGCGACAGCGTGCCGCTGCTGGTGATGTCCTGCAGGGATGACCGCAGCGGAGAACCGACCACGTCGGCGGCTCCCGCCCAGCCGGGATTCCGATGCAACACACCACTCACGGCGGACAGCAGACCTTGGTCGCCGCGCAGGAAGGTCGCTCGCGGGCCGGTCGGGCGAGTCTGCGACGCCTCGATCTCCCGGAGGTCGTCGAGGATCTCCGGGCTGCTCAGCCGGATGCCGCCGGGCAAGGTGCCTCGCCGGTGTTCCACCGGCACTCCGGTGCGCGCGAGGGTGACCTCGTGCCGCAGATCGAACGGCTTGCTCGTCCACTTGTCCGGGGGAGTGACTGACTCGGAAACCTGCGCTTCGGTGGTGCTGGACGTCCGCCACGAGGGAGTGGAGGTGACACCCTTGATGCCGACGGCCGGATCCACCGTGCGGAAGGCGCCCGGGTTCTGCGAAACCGGCAAGGACAGGTAGTGCCCGAAGGCACCCTGCCTGCGCGGCGCCGAGGCCGCTTCGGTCGTCGCCGTGCGGCGGTTGCCCGTGGCGACCGCATCGGTGCCTCGCGCGGGATCCTGCGGACCGGTGGTCACCGCGGTGTTCGCCGCGGTGTTGTCGCCGGGCCCACCCCGCACGACGATCTCGACAGCGTCCTTGCCGTGCCCGTCGACGACCGTGTACCCCTCGTGCGCGAACTTCTTGTACTCGTCCTTGAGGGTCAGGTCGGGCAGGGCGTCGAGCACCCTGGTCACCTGCGAGGGCGGGGCCCCTGCGGCTTCGAGCATCGTCCGGACGTCGGCGCGGATCGCCTCGCCGTCGACCGACTCGGCGAGCACGCTGTTCGCCGACGCGAGCCTGCGAACGTGCTGGGTTTCGGGGCTGAGCTGTCCGGGCGGGGTGAGCGGGGCGAGTTCGATGGCCGGTTGCAGGAAGGCGATCGCCATGGCGCTCACCGGTTGCTCCGCTGAGGCCGCGTCCGTTTCGGCGGGCCGGGCTTCCGGAAGCCCTTCGGACACCGGCGAAGGGGCTCCCGCTGAACTGTCCGCGGCAGTCGGTTGTCCGGTGACCACGGACGCCTGCGGCTGAGCCGTTGTCACCGGCCCATCTGCAGCCGCCGCCGGCTGAACCGCCTCGGTCCCCCGGCTCTCCGAGCGCTCCACGGACAGCGACGACGGACCCGCCACCGTCGCGGGCCGGGATTCCGGCCCGCGAGCGGAGGCCGAGGAGGGACCGGCCACGCCCTCGGCGAGACCGTCGGCGACGCGCGGTGACGCAGGTACGGCGGGCGCTCCTCCCAGCGGCCCGCCGACCCGCTCCGTCCCCAGCTTCCCGGCCAGTTCGGCGGACCGTTGCCCTGCCACCGCCGCCCCGTGGCGATGCACATCGGCGGCGGCGAGGACTCGCAGATCACCGATCAGCTTCTGCCACCTCACCATCGCCGGGTCCGTTTCGGATCGGATCAGCGGGGTCCGATGGTGCTGAGACACGATTCGAGTGGCGTCGCTCAGCAAGCGGTCGAAGTGGGATTCACTGAGTTTCCCCAGTGATCGCTCCGCCTCGTTCGCGGCGAGGCGCACCTCCTCGCGTACTTCCAGAGGCACGTTCGGCGGCTGCTGTGGACTGGCACTCCGCACCTTCTCCGGTGATGCCGGGAAGACGCTCTCGAGATCCGGGATCGTCACCTGCCGGGAACCCGCCGGGCCTTCGCCGGGTACAGCCGATACGCCGCGCTTGCCGCCTGCCGAACCCAGGGCTCCGAGCATGCCGTCCACCGCGCCGCCTTTACCTCCTGTCGCGAGGTTCGAAAACACGGTACCCAGCGGGGTCACGACCACTTGGGCGAGTGCGTATCCGGCGTGGCCCATCGAAATCACATGCGGGGAGAAGGTCCTGGATCGCGTCTGCGCGGACCGGCTGAGGAACCGCAGCCCCACCGCCGTGCCATGTGCCAGCCCCGCGACGGCTCCCCCGGCCGCACCGGCCAGCACCGAAGCGCCCACCGAGGTCCAATCGATCTTTTCCCGGTCGGAGAACACCATCTGCCCGGCTTGGATAGCCAGGTCGAGTCCGCCCATGGACGCACCGCCGAGGGCCGCGAACTTCACGATCTTCCCGGCCAGGTTCGCCGTCGCCGTTCCGACCTGCTGGATGGTGATCTGCTGGATCTTCATCACCAGATGACGCAGCACCTCACGCATAGAAATCTGCGCCGCCAATCTCGCGGCAGGGACCAGATAAGAGAAAATGATGGTCGCAAGCAGTTCCAAGATCGTCGCCAAGACCATCACCGCCATGACGATCAGGAGGATCTTGGCCTTTTGCACATCCAGTGCGGTGGTCTTGGCCGCCTTCGCCAGAGAACGGGCGTTGCCGACCATGTCCGCGACGCTGGACACCAGGTCTTTCCGCAGCAATTCCGCCGCGGCGCCGGCGAACTCGCCGTCCATCGCGGCTACCAGTCCAGACGCCGAAACGGTGAACGCATCGCCGAGTTCTTCGAGGCTGTCGGCGAACCCGGACCTGGCCCTCGCGATGGCACGTAATCCGCCTTCGCTGGCTTCCGGCCATTCCAGGCCCAAGTTGACAAGGAAGAACTTCTGCAGCGAGCCGGGCAGCTCCGTGCTTTCGTATACGCCGCCCATTTACCCGCACCGACATGCTGGTTCGCGCCCGAAAGTCATACGACTTAGGTTAGGCTAAGTACATGCGGTGCGCTATGTGTCGGCGCTCTCGTGACTCAGGCCTCAACCGAGACTGCGGACCAATGGCAGTGATAGGAATCGGGGCGACGTCGCCCGCACCGCATCCACCCCGGACATCACCGGGACACCTAGCCGAGGGCAGATTCCGACAGATAACCGAATACCGAGGCTGAGTACATCGAGGGACGACCGGTCAATTGTGGAATTCTTCCGCTAAAGCTTGGTCGATTTTCCGAGCCGATGCCTGATCGACGTCGATGAACCGTTCGGCGGCGGTGCGCAGAACCGACGGCACTCTTGCGGTCACTTCACCCAATTCGACGGCCGAGACCTGACTTTGCTCAGCCGACCCGCAGTACTTCTTTTCGAAGGCCTTGCCTATCTCGTCGTCGCCCCAGCATCCGTCGGCTCCGGCGAGCTGAACGTTCAATTCCCCGAGCGCCGCGGCGAAGCACTCTTCGGCACCCCCCAGTTTCAAAGCCACCTGCTCCAGGGCTTCGACATCCAGGCGGAAGTTTTCGGTCATTGCTTCAATACTCCTCTGATAGATTCTGCTCGATCGTCCTTAATCACCCATGGGACATGGGTCACCACCGCCGAACATCGGGACGCCGGAGCGATACGGCAGGCCCCTTTTCCGATCAGACGCCGAAAGCGAAGGCTTCTCACTCTTCTTCCGAAGGTTCTTCCTTGACGATGCCCATTTTCTTGAAGAGGTCGAGGTACGAGTCACCATAGTCGGCCGTAATGATGCCGAATGGATTGATGACCGGATCGAACGCATTGTCCAAGGCGATCAGCGCGACAATCCTCATCCTCCGCAACTTTCCGCTCTTGTCCGGAAGCCTGACCTCGAAAGGAACGAATATCGCATTGATGCGGGTTTCGTCATATTGGATTTCTCCAGGTTTGAGCGCCGTGTTCACGAACGGGACCGCGTTCGCAGCGCCTTCCGCGCTCATGGTGTAGTTGACAGCGGTCACGCCCATGTGATAGGCGGGAAATTGCTCGTAGGTTTCTTCCCAGGCTTCCTCCACAGCGTCATCGTCGAGCACCGCGCCAAGGTACAACCCCAGTACCCGGCCGTTGCGCAGGGACATGCGATCTTCGGGTGCTATTTCGGCGGGGGCGTTCGGTAGTCGCGCACCCCACTTGCCCACGAGGAATTGGTGTTCGTGCTCCGGCAGGTGCTTCTTCTTCATTTTCATCGGGACAAGCCGCGGCCGGGGCCCACGTTCAGGGTCCTCCCAAGCCAGCGACCGCACGAGTTCCGCGACATCCTGCTCCAGCCGGGGCCACAACGCCTCCATGTCCTTCGCGGACAAGCCTGTCAATTGTGGATAGTCCGGACTGGCGGCCATGTCCTTGAGGAGCTTCTTGCAACCGACCATTTTTGCCGTGATCTGATCAAGGCCTGCCAGAACGTTGGGGTGCACAGCTCCGTTCTCGTCCGCGAACGGCTCGTACACCCGATTCACGGGATCTTCCGCGTTACGCCAGGAGAATTTGTAGTCCATCCCCATCTCCGGGTCCCAACGCAGAAGACGCTCAACTATCCGCATCTGCAAACTGAGGTCGTCCCAGTGGTAGATCACTTCACGTCGCGCTTGATCCAGGCTCCAGACCTCCTCCTCACGCGTCGGTGGCGCATCCTCCATCTCCTCATCGGGGCCGCTCTCGTCGCCTTCTTGAGGCCGGGATTGCGCCCGGTGTTGTGCCATCGCGGCTTGCGCCTCTTCCCTGAGCCTCAACGGCACCGCCGACGTACCGGGACGAGTCCCAGACGGCGAATCCGGAACCTCCGCCAGAACAGCGTCACTCGATCCGGCACCGGTCACACCTGGCGTTCCCGTCCCCGGATCGGAAGTCCTTGCAGTCCCACGACCCGGCGCTCCCACGACGTTCCAAAACGTATTCGCCCCACCAGCACCAGGACGCCGGCCAACCACGTCCTCCGGAACCGCCGCGGGCGAACCCGCAAAGGGCGCTCCCTCCCGGCCGAAGGACACAGGATCATTGCCACCGGGGACGAGGTGCTGCGGTTGGGCAAGACCAAGGACACCACCATGAGCGGGCGGCACAGGAACGGTATGACTCCCTTCGAACCGGCCACCGGAATGCTGCTGCTCCGACCAGACCCGGACCCCAGAACCGGGCCCCGGCAACCCCGACGGCTCCGCCAACTCCGGCGGCATCTGCGGCCCCATGGCTTCCGTGGCGTCCAGCCGCGGGCGCTTCGCCTGTCGCATCGTTGAAGCGCTGACAAGAGCCCAGCCTGAGGGGGCGTTGCCGAGAGAAATTTCCACAGCGCTCTGGGGAAAGCGGAGGTTCCAGTTGCTTACCGTCCTGGAGGTCACGATGTCTCCGGAGCGCTTCGCAAGGCTTTCCTCCGTCTCGGCTTCTCCGGGCCCTCCAACCTTCGCGTTGTAGTACGCCCGCATCCACACCTCGGCCCACCGCTGCAACGGTTCCGAGTACTCCTTCCCAACGCGCTCCAACAGGATGTTGACCGGCAACTTGTCCTTCTTAGCCTTCAGGAGCGACAACAGATCATCGTACGTCTCCCACGTCCCCTCGCGCCACTCCCCCTCGTACCACTGCTCCTCGCCAGGACGGAACGCCTTGACCCAATCCGGCACCAGCGAAGGATCCAGCTTCGGACTGGGCTTATGCTTTGCGTACCTGTACGTATACCCATACACCTGATTCGCCTTGATCTGTCCGTCGGAAAGATCAGCCACCACAGACGCGGGTACTCGCGAACCGGTCTCCACCACAGCCAAGTCTTGCAAAGCCCCTACCCAGTACTGCAACTCCGTCGGCGTCGCCGGGCGCGCCTCGCTCGCCGGGTCCGCCGGGTTCGGACGACGGTTCTTCTTCAGATACGTCGCTAGCGAGGCGTTTTGGCCAGGACCGACACCCCACTCCACATCCGCCGGAACCTCCGCCAGACGGGTGCCGCTCGGTCCGGCACCGGTCGCACCCTGACTTTCCGTCCCTGGATCGACAGACACAGGAACGGTATAGGTCCCCCTTTCGCGCAGGCCACCGGAATGCTGCAGCTCCGGCCCGACCTGCCGCCCCCGGTTACCACCCTCAGCGCCAGGCACAACCGGCACACCGGCCGCGGAATAACCCAGCGAACCGACCCCGACCCCAGAACCGACCCCGACCCCAGAACCGGACCCCGTCATCTCCAACCCCGACGACAATGGCGTCAGTGAAGCGCCGACACGACTGCTGCCAGAAGGGCCCGCAAGAGCCGGGCCCGAGGAGGATTCGTCGACAGAATGCTCCGCAACGCTCCGGGAAAGGCCGCGTTTCCACTTGCTTAACGTACTGTAGTCCAGGATGCCTCCGGAGTGCTTCGCAAGGCTTTTCTCCGTCTTGACTTCTCCGGTCGCGTCAAACTTCGCCTTCCGGTACTCCCGCATCCACACCTCGGCCCACCGCCGCAACGGGTCCGAATACCTCGCTCTACCGCGCACCAACGAGATGTTGACCGGCAACCGATGTCTGTTCGCCTGCAGGAGCTCCAACAGATCGCCGTACTGCCGCCACGCCCCATCGTGCCACTCCCCCTCACGCCACTCCCCCTCGTACCACTGCACCTCATCAGGACAGAACGCCTTGACCCAATCCGGCACCAGCGAAGGAACCCGCTCCGGAGTGG
This sequence comes from Amycolatopsis speibonae, assembly GCF_042647925.1. NCBI lineage: Bacteria > Bacillati > Actinomycetota > Actinomycetes > Pseudonocardiales > Pseudonocardiaceae > Amycolatopsis > Amycolatopsis speibonae. Next base: position 12,143 of record NZ_JBHRWK010000155.1, on the reverse strand, counting down.
GCTTAAAAATTGAGCGTGAGTCCGTAAAATTACGCGCCTGAATCTCATCGATCTGTCTGCCGGAAAGATCAACCACCAAAGACGCGGGCACCCACATACCGGTCTTCCTCACAGCGTCGTCTTGCAAAGCCCGTACCCAATCCCGCAACTCCATCTGCGTCGCCGGACCCCCCGACCCCGGACGACGGTTCTCCTTCAGGTACGCCTCCAGCGAGCCGTCTTGGCCAGGACCCGCACCCCAGGGCTTCACACCCGCCGAACCCCCCGCCCGAAGAGCCTCACCCGACCCAGCACCCGCACCCTCCGCCCCCGAACCGGAAGACACCAGATCAGTCCCACCCGGAGCGAGATGCCGCGGCCGGGCAAGACCAAGGCCAAGGCCACCATCGGGAGCGGGAACGGTATAAGTCCCTTCTTCGATCAGGCCATCGGGATACCGCCAGTCCGGGGTGACCCGCCACGCCCAGCCACCACCACCCTCAAACAAAACCGGCACCGGCACACCGTCCCCGGTCCAATCCAGTTTGGCGACCCGCGCCCCCGGGCCAGGCCCCCGCACCCCCAACCACAACAAACCGACCGGATACCCCACAGCAACACCAAACCGCACCCACAAATCAAGAGCCAACCTCCACGGAACACCATCACCGGTCTCACACCCAAACAACCGGATCGCCTCAACACCGTCCCACCCCGAACGCCGCAACGCCCGCTCGATCACATCCAGATCACGAGCCTCCTCATCCAGCAACACCACCCCATGCACACCGTCTTCCTTCGGCAAGAACCAAGCCGCACCCCCCAACAACGAACCCACTTCACCGATGATCACCCCCACCGGCGCCGGCTGTATCCGCGCCTCCTCCCGCCACAGCCGCTCCGACATCTCCACCCGAAACTCCCGCGAAAACCTCTCCATCTCCACCTGCGACAACTCCGACCCAACCAGCCCACCACCACCAGACACAACCGGCACACCTTCCTCAGAAAAACCCGGCGAACCGACCCCCACCCCAGAACCAGACCCCGGCATCCCCAACACTTCCTCCTCGACACCAGAACGCCAACCCGCACCCTCCGGCACCTCCAACCCCGACGACAGCGACCCCGGGGCTTCCGGGGACTCCGAGGCTTCCGGGGACTCCGGGCGCCGGCGTTTCCCCTGCGGCACCGGTGAAGCCGACCGCCGGCGTTTCCCCTGCGGCACCGAAAGAACCGAGCCTGAAGGGGCATCGTCGACAGGAAGATCCTCAACACGCTGGGGAAAGCCGCTGTTCCAGGTGCCTACCTTCTTGGAGCCCACGATGCCTCCGACGAGCGGCACAAGGTCCTTCACTTCCGGGGCTTTTTCGGTCTTTCGAAGCTCCGCCTCCTGGTACGCCCGCAACCACACCTCGGCCCACCGCAACAACGGATCCGAGTAACTCTGTCCACCGGGCACCAACGAGATGCAGACCGGCAACTGGTCCTTCTTCGCCTGCAATAACAACAACAGATCGTCGTACTTCTCCTTCTCCCACTTCCCCTCGTACTCGTACCACTGCTCCTCACCAGGACGGAACGCCTTGACCCAACCCGGCATCAGGTCGCGAACCCGCTCCAGACGGGGCTTAAGCTTTGCGTTCCTGCGCATAAGACTGTACGCCCGCCGCGCTTTGATCTGTCCGCCGGAAAGACCAGCCACCACAGGCGCGGGTACTGGCAAACCGGTCACCGTCACAGACGCGTCTTGCAAAGCCCGAACCCATTCCCGCAACTCCGTCTTCGTCGCCGGGCCCGCCTCGCTCGCCTCGCGGTTCTCCTTCAGATACCCCTCCAGCGAGCCGTCTTCGCCAGGACCCGCACCCCAGCGCTTCACACCCGCCGAACCCCCCGCCGGCATCTCTAACCCCAGCCGCAGCATCTGCGGCCCCGAGGCTTCCGGGGCTTCCGGGGCTTTCCGCCGCCGGCCCTTCCCCGGTCGCGTCTGTGAAGCGCCGACACCGCTTATGCCAGACGGGCCAGGCTGGGAAAAGCCGCGGTTCCAGTTGCCTACCGTCCTGGAGCCCACGATGCCTCTGACGAGCGGCACAAGGTCCTCCACTTTCAGGGCTTTTCCGGTCTTTCGAAGGTTCTCCTCCTGGTACGCCCGCAACCACACCTCGGCCCACCGCCGCAACGGATCCGAGTACTCCCCCCCACTGCGCTCCAACCAGATGTTGACCGGCAACTGGTCCTTCTTCGCCTGCAATAACAACAACAGATCGTCGTACTTCTCCAGCTTCCCCTCGTACCACTGCCGCTCACCAGGACGGAACGCCTTGACCCAACCCGGCACCAGCGCAGGATCCAGCTTCGGACGAGGCTTAAGCTTTGCGTTCCTCTGCGTAATCACAGGCGTATGCTCCGCGTTGATCTTTCCGCCGGAAAGATCAACCACCACAGGCACGGGTACTCGCATACCGGTCACCCGCACAGCCGCGTCTTGCAAAGCCCCTACCCATTTCCGCAACTCCTTCTGCGTCGCCGGGCCCTCCTCGCCCGCCTCGCGGTTCTCCCTCAGATACGCCTCCAGCGAGCCGTCTTCGCCAGGACCCGCACCCCAGGGCTTCACACTCGCCGAACCCCCCGCCCGAAGAGCCTCACCCGCCACACCCCGACCCTCCGCCCCCGCACCCACAGACACAAGATCAGTCCCACCCGGAGCGAGATGCCGCGGCCCGTCAAGGCCAAGACCACCATCGGGAGCAGGGACGGTATAAGACCCTTCGCGCAGGCCACCGGAACGCTGCTGCGGTGAGCCGACCCGCCGCACCCAGCCACCACCCTTATCATCACGCAAAACCAGCATCGGCATACCGGGCGCGGAATAACCCAGTTCACCGACCCGGGCCGCGGGACCAGGCCCCGGCACCCCCAACCACAACAACTCGATCGGATACCACACATCAACACCAAACCGCAGCCACAAACCAAGAGCCAACCCCGCCAGAACACCATCACCGGTCTCACACGCAAACAACCGGATCGCCTCACCTTCACGCCACCCCGAACCCCGCACCGCCCGCTCGATCACCTCCAGATCACGAGTACGGTGATCCAGCAACACCACCCCATGCACACCGGCTTCCTTTAGCAGCAACGCCGCCGCATCCCTCAACTCCGAACCCACACCACCGATGATCACCCCCACAGGCGCCACCATCACGTCATCGTGAACAGACGGCACACCACCCAACACCCCCTGTGACGTCGTTGAAGCGCCGACACCACTTTCGTCAGATGGGCCAGGAAGAGCCGAGCCTGAGGGAGCATCGCCGACAGAAAGTTCCACAACTCTCTGGGGAAAGCGAAGGTTCCAGCGGCGTACCGTCGAGTCGCTCACGATGCCTCTGACGAGCGGCACAAGACTCTCCCACGTCGGGGCTTTTCGTGTCTCTAGAAGCTTCTCCTTCTGGTACGCCCGCAACCACGCCTTGGTCCACTGCCGCAACGGTTCCGAGTACCCATTCCCACCGGGCTCCAACGAGATGTTGACCGGCAACTTGCCCTCATTCTCCTGCAGGAACGGCAACAGATCATCGTACTGCTCCCACTCCCCCTCGCCAGGACGGAAATTCATGAACCACGGAGGAACAAGCGAAGGATCCAGAACCGAAAGGGGCTTAATCTCTGCGTGCCAGTCCGTAAGACTACCCGCCTGCGTCGCATCGATCCGTCCGCCGGAAAGAGCAGCCACCACAAACGTGGGTACTCGCAAACCGGTCTCCGTCACAGCCGTGTCTTGCAAATCCCGTACCCAGTCCTGCAAATCCGACTGCGTCGCCGGGCTCGAACGATTGTTCTTCTTCAGATACGTCGCTAGCGAGGCGTTTTGGCCAGGACCGACACCCCACTCCACATCCTCCGGATCCTCCACATCCTCCGGAACCTCCGCCGGAAGAGCGTCACTCGGTCCGGCACCGGTCACACCCTGACTTTCCGTCCCCGGACCGACAGACACAGGATCAGTGCCACCGGGGGCAAGGTGCTGCGGCCCGTCAAGACCAAGACCGCCAGCGGGACCGGGAACGGTATAAGTCCCCCCCTCGATCAGGCCATCGGGATACCGCCAGTCCGGGGTGACCCACCACGCCCAGCCACCACCACCCTCAAACAAAACCAGCTCCGGCACACCCGCCTCGGTCAAACCCCGCCGACCGACCCGCGCCCCAGGACCAGGCCCCGGCACCCCCAACCACAACAAATCAACCGGATACCCCACAGCAACACCAAACCGCACCCACAAATCAAGAGCCAACCTCGCCAGGCCACCGGTCTCACTCGCAAACAACCGGATCACATCACCACCTTCACGCCACCCCGAACGCCGCAACGCCCGCTCGATCACCTCCAGATCACGAGCCTCCTCATCCAGCAACACCACCCCATGCACACCATCCTCCTTCGGCAAAAACCAAGCCGCACCCCCCAACACCGAACCCACTTCACCGATGATCACCCCCACCGGCGCCGGCTGTATCCGCGCCTCCTCCCGCCACAGCCGCTCCGACATCTCCACCTGCAACTCCCGCGACAACCCCTCCAACTCCACCTGCTGCAGCTCCGACCCGACCGGCCACCAGCCACCACCCCCAGCATCAAACCCAACCGGCATCGGCATACCGGCCGCGGAAAAACTTGGCGCACCGGCCCAGACCCCAGAACCAGACCCCGGCATCTCCAACCCCGGCTGCAGCATCTGCGGCCCCATGTCTTCCGGGGCTTCCAGCCGCCGGCGCTTCCCACGTGGCGTCGGTGAAACGCCGAAACCACCGCTGCCAGACGGGCTCGCAAGAGCCGAGTCCGAGGAGGCATCGCCGGGAGAAAGTTCCGCAACGCTCTGGGGAAAGCGGAGGTTCCAGTTGTATACCGTCCCGTAGTCCACGATGCCTACGACGAGCGGCACAAGGTCCAGCACTGTCGGGGCTTTTCTGGTCTTTCGAAGCTGCTCCTCCTGGTACGCCCGCAACCACACCCGGGTCCACCACAGCAACGGATCCGAGTACTTCCCCTTCTCGTCGGGCTCCAACCAGATGTTGACCGGCAACCAGTCCTTCTTCGCCTGCAGGAGCGACAACAGATCACCGTACTTTCGGAACGCCCCCTCGTGCCACACCTCCGCGTCAGGACGGAACGCCTTGACCCAACCCGGCACCAGCGCAGGATCCGGCTCCGAACTGGGCTTATGCTTTGCGTGCCTGTACGTAAACCCACGCACCTGCTCCGCCTCGATCCGTCCGTCGGAAAGAACAGCCACCAAAGACTGGGGTACTCGCAAACCGGTCACCTTCACAGACCCGTCTTGCAAAGCCCCTACCCATGCCCGCAACTCCCTCTGCGTCGCCGAACCCGGGCTCGCCTCGCCCGAACTACGGGTCTCCCTCAGATACGCCTCCAGCGAGCCGTCTTCGCCAGGACCCGCACCCCAGCGCTTCACACCCGCCCGAACCCCCTCCGGAACAGCGGCACCCGATTCGAGTGCTCCGTCCTGGCCGAAGAACACAGGATCAATGCCACCCGAATCAAGCTGCCACGGCCGGTCAAAACCAAGGACACCACCGGTATCGAGCGGCACAGAAACGGCATAACCCCCTCCGACCTGGCCACCGGAATACCGCAACTCCAACGCACCGGCCCCCACCCCAAAACCAGGCCCCGGCACCCCCGACCCCGACGACAGCAACCCCGGCTGCAGCAACTGCGGCCCCGTGTCTTCCATGGCTTCCAGCGGGCGCTTCCCCTGCGACGTCAGTGAAGCGCCGACACCACCGCTGCCAGACGGGCCAGGAAGAACCGAGCCCGAGGAGGCATCGCCAGGAGAAAGTTGCGCAACGCTCCGGGGAAAGTGGAGGCTCCAGCTGTATATCGTCCTGGAGGTCACGATGTCTCCGGAGAGCTTCGCAAGTCTTGGCGCCGTCAGGTCTGGATCTTGAGCCTTCGCCTTGTGGTACGCCCGCATCCACAACTCGGCCCACCACCGCAACGGTTCCGAGTACCTCCTCCCACCGCGCTCCAACCAGATGTTGACCGGCAACCGATGCCTGTTCGCCTGCAGGAACGACAACAGGTCATCGTACTGCTTCCACTTCCCCTCACCAGGACGGAACTCCATGACCCAATCCGGCAACGGCGAACGATCCAGCTTCGGACGGGACTCAATAGCTGGGTGCTCGTCCGTAAAGTTATGCACCTGCTTCGCATCGATCCGTTGGCCGGAAAGAACAACCACCAAAGGCGCGGGTACCCGCATACCGGTCACCGTCACAGACGCGTCTTGCAAATCCCGTACCCATGCCCGCAACACCTTCGGCGTCGCCTCGCCCGAACGACCGGGCACCGCCAGATACGCCTTCAGCGAGCCGTCTCGGCCAGGACCCGCACCCCAGGGCACCTCACCCGCCCGAACCGCCTCCAGAAAAGCCTCACTCGCCCCAGCACCCGCCACACCCCGACCCTCCGCCCCCACACCGGAAGACACAAGATCAGCACCACCCGGAGCGAGGTGCCGCGGCCCGTCAAGACCAAGACCGCCATCGGGAGCGGGGACGGTATAAGTCCCTTCGCGCAGGCCATAGGGATACCGCCCATCCGGGGTGACCCGCCGCGCCCAGCCACCACCACCCTCAAACAAAACCAGCACCGGCACACCCACCTCGGTCCAATCCAGTTTGGCGACCCGCGCCCCCGGACCAGGCCCCCGCACCCCCAACCACAACAAATCAACCGGATACTCCACAGCAACACCAAACCGCACCCACAAACCAAGAGCCAACCCCGCCAGAACACCATCACCGGTCTCACACGCAAACAACCGGATCGCCTCACCTTCACGCCACCCCGAACGCCGCAACGCCCGCTCGATCACCTCCAGATGACGAGCCTCCTCATCCAGCAACACCACCCCATGCACACCGTCTTCCTTCGGCAAGAACCAAGCCGCACCCCCCAACACCGAACCCACTTCACCGATGATCACCCCCACCGGCGCCGGCTGTATCCGCGCCTCCTCCCGCCACAACCACTCCGACATCTCCACCCGAAACTCCCGCGACAACCCCTGCTCCGGCTGCGCCGACCCGACCTGCCACCCCCCGCCACCACCCCCAGCACCAGACACAACCGGCGACGGCATACCGTCCTCGGTCAAACCCAGCGAACCGGCCCCGACCCCAGAACCAGGCCCCCCCAGCCGCGACATTTCATGTCCGGCGCCAGGAAGCCGCCGTCCTGCATCCTCCGCCATCTCCAACTCCGGCCCCATGGCTTCCTGCCACGAGCGCTTCCGCGTCGTTGAAGCGCCGACACCACTTTCGTCAGATGGGCCAGGAAGAGCCAAGCCCGAGGAGGCGTTGCCGACAGAAAGATCCACAACATTCTGGGGAACGTCGAGTTTCCACTTGTCTACCATCTCGGGCTGCACGATGCCTCCGGTGAACTCCGCAAGGCTTTGTGCCGTCATGACTATTCCGGTCTTCAACTTCGCATCGTAGTAAGCCCGCATCCACACCTCGGTCCACCGCACCAACGGATCCGAGTACCTCTGCCCACCGCGCACCAACGAGATGTTGACCGGCAACCGATGTCTGTTCGCCTGCAGGAGCTTCAACAGATCGTCGTACTGCCGCCACTCCCCCTCATGCCACTCCCCCTCGCGCAACTCCCCCTCGTACCACTGCACCTCACCAGGACGGAACGCCTTGACCCACGGAGGCACCAGCGAAGGAACCAGCTCCGGAGTGGGCTTAAGCTTTGCGTGCCTGCGCGTATACCCGCGCACCGTCTCCGCATCGATCAGTCGTCCGTCGGAAAGATCAACCAGCACAGGCACGGGTACTCGCAAACCGGTCACCGTCACAGCCGCGTTTTGCAAATCCCGTATCCATTCCTGCAACTCCGTCTGCGTCGCCGGGCTCGAACGATTGTTCTTCTTCAGATACGCCTTTAGCGAGCCGTCCTGGCCAGGACCCGCACCCCAGGGCGCCTCATACTCCGAAACCTCCGCGGGAAGAGCGTCACTCGACCCGGCACCCGCCACACCCCGACCCTCCGCCCCCGAACCGGACACAGGATCAGCGTCACGAGGGCCGAGATGCCGCGGCCGGGCAAGACCAAGGACAAGGCCATCATCGGAAGCGGGCGCAGGAAGGTGATAACTCCCTTCGGCCCAGCCGTCGGGATGCTGCCCCGACTTGAAGACCTGCCACAGCCAGCCACCATCCTCGGCATAACGCCAAACCGGCACCGGCACGCCGTCTTCGTCCTCCAGCGAACCGACCCGGGCCGCAGGACCAGGCCCCGACACCCCAAACCACAACAAATCGATCGGATGCGCCACCGCGACACCACCAAGCGACTGCCGCAAACCAACAGCAAACGACTCCAGATCACCGTGCTCAGACTCAGACGCGAACAACCGGACCGCGTCACCACCGTTCCACCCCGAAACCAACAGCACCTCCTTGATCAAGTCCAGATCACGAACACCGGAATCCAGCAACACCACCCCATGCACACCACCTTCCTTCAGCAACCGCATCGCCGCATCCACCAACTCCGCATCACCAGCACCAACAACCACCCCCACATCCGCCACCACAAACGGCACACCACGCGACACTCCCCTATCCCCCGGCCACAACACCTCATACACCGGCGCCTGCGAAAGATCACCAGCAGAGCCCAACCCCCACCCACCACCAGACCCATACAACCGCTCCGAACCAACCGGCCACCCCCCGCCACCACCCCCAGCACCAGGCACAACCGGCACGCCGGTCTCGGAATAACCCAGCGAACCGGCCACGACCCCAGGCCCCGGCCCCCCCAACCCCGTTTCAAGGTCAGCACCAGGAAGCCCTCCTGCACCCCCCGGCAGCTCCAACCCCGACGACGGCTGCTCCGACCTCCCGGTTTCCAGCCACCAGCGCTTCCGCAGTGGCGACGTTGAAGCGCCGACAGGACTTACGCCAGATGGGCCCTCACCAGCCGAGCCCGACGGGGCGTTGCCGAGAGACAGGTCCGCAACGCTCTGGGGAACGCCGAGTTTCCAGTCGCCTACCGTCTGGCGGTGCACGATGCCTCCACTGCGCCGCGCAAGCTCCCTCTGCGTCAGGGCTGGTCTGTTTCTGTTCTCTCCAGCCCTCGCCGCGTGGTACGCCCGCATCCACACCTCGGCCCACCGCATCAACGGCTCCGAGTACAGCGGCTTCTGCCCACTGGTCTTCCCAACGGGCTCCAACCAGATGTTGACCGGCAACTCTTCCGTTTTCGCCTTCAGGAGCGCCAACAGATCAGGGAACGGCTCCTCCCCCTCATCAGGACGGAACCCCTTGACCCACGGGGGAACAAGCTTAGAGATCTCGTCCAGACCCAACACAGGAGGTACGTTCCTGTTCACATACCCACGCGCCTGCCCCATATCCATCAGTCCGCCGGAGAGAGCAACCGCCAAAGGCACGGGTACTCCCATACCGGTCCGTTTCACAGCCTCCGCTCGCAGGCTCACGAACCAACGGTGCAACGCCTTCTGCGTCGCCTCGCTCAAACGACCCTTCGCCCGCAGATACCTCCACAGCGAGCCCCCCCGGCGAGGACCGGGACGCCAGTCCGCCAACGCCACATCATCCAGCTCCTCCAGATCAGCTGCCGGCGGTTGCCCGGGACCCTCCCCCGCACCCGAGGGGGAGTCGTCGAGAGACAGGTCCGCAAAGCTCCAGGAAGAGTCGCGGTCCCAGTCTTTTACGGTCGTGTACTGCGCGATGCCTCCGACGAGCGACACAAGCTCCTCCGACGTCAGGACTGGCTTGTTCTCTTGAGCCCTCGCCTCCTTGTACGCCCGCATCCACACCTCGGCCCACCGCTGCAACGGATCCGAGTACAGCGGCTTCTGCCCACGGGTCTTCCCACTGGGCTCCAACCAGATGTTGACCGGCAACTTTTTCTTATTCGCCTTCAGGAACGCCAACAGATCACCGAACTGCTCCCACTCCCCCTCACCAGGACGGAAATCCGTGACCCACGGGGGAACAAGCGAGCGAACCGTCATCAGATCGGGCACAGAAGGTCCGTGCCGTTCCATAAGCTTATTCGCATTATTCCTGCTGATCTTTCCGCCGGAGAGAGCAAACACCAAAGGCGCGGGTACTCCCATACCGGTCTGTTTCACAGCCTCCTCTTGCAGGCTCACGAACCAACCGCGCGACCACCCGACTTTCACCTCCGAACGACCGATATCCCTCAGGTAGTCACGCCACGTGGTAGCGGCACCTGCCCCAGGACCGAGACGCCCGGATACCACACCCTGGCCTCCCGCCCCCGAACCGGAACTCCCCGAAACCCCAGGATCCGGCGCTTCCACGAGGTCCGGCAACGTATTCGCCACCCCAGGAGGGGGACGCCAGGACACCACAGCCTGGCGTTCCGTCCCTGGACCGGCAGACACAGGATCAGTGTCACCGGGGGCGAGGTGCCGCGGTTGGTCAAGACCAAGGCCACCTTCGGGAGCGGGGACGGTATAGGGCCACCCTTCGATCCGGCCATCGGGATGCTGCCGGTCCGGGCGGACCCGCCGCACCCAGCCACCACCAGCATCACGCAAAACCAGCACCGGCACACTGTCCTCGGAATAACCCAGTTTGCCGACCCGGGCCGCGGGGCCAGGCCCCTCCACCTCCAGCCACAACAACTCGATCGGATACCACACAGCAACACCAAGCCGCTCCTGCAAACCGCCCGCCAACCGATCCAGAGCACCATCACCGGTCTCACACGCGAACAACCGGACCGGTTCACCACCTTCACGCCACCCCGAACCCCGCACCGCCCGCTCGACCACCTCCAGATCACGAACACCGTGATCCAGCAACACCACCCCATGCACACCGGCTTCCTTCAGCAACAACGCCGCCGCATCCCTCAACTCCGAACCCACACCACCGATGATCACCCCCACATCCGCCAGCTGTATCTGCTCCTCCTGCCCCAGCCGCTGCGACAGCTCCACCTGCAACTCCCGCGCCAACCCCTCCAACCCCTCCATCTCCTCCATCTCCTCCTGCGACAGCCCCTCCACCTCCACCTGCTGCAACTCCGACCCGACCGGCCACACCCAGCCGCCTGAAGGGGCATCGCCGACAGGAAGATCCTCAACCCTCTGGGGAAAGCCGCTGTTCCACTTGCTTACCGTCCTGGAGCCCGCGATGCCTCCGACGAGCGGCACAAGGTCCTTCAATTTCGGGGCTTTTTTGGTCTTTCGAAGCTCCGCCTCCTGGTACGCCCGCAACCACACCTCGGCCCACAACCGCAACGGTTCCGAGTACCCCTTCCCAGTGCGCTCCAACGAGATGTTGACCGGCAACTGGTCCTTCTTCGCCTGCAATAACAACAACAGATTGTCGTACTTCTTCCGCTCCCCCTCGTGCAACACCTCCTCGTCAGGACGGAACGCCTTGAGCCAATCCGGCATCAGCTTGAGAACCCGCTTCGGACGGGCCTTAATCTTTGCGTGCGTGTCCATAAGATTCTGCGCCTGCTGCTCGTTGATCTGTCCGCCGGAAAGACCAGCCACCAAAAACGCGGGTACTCGCATACCGGTCACCGTCACAGCCGCGGCTTGCAAATCCCGTACCCAGTCCTGCAACTCCGTCTGTGTCGCCGAACTCGGGCTCGCCTCGTCCGAACTACGGGTCTTCTTCAGATACGCCTCCAGCGAGCCGTCTTCGCCAGGACCCGCACCCCAGGGCAGACCCGCCGGAACCCCCGCCCGAAGAGCGTCACCCGACCCGGCACCGGTCGCACCCTGACCTTCCGCCCCCGCACCGGGAGACACCAGACCAGTGCCACCGGGGGCGAGGTGCCGCGGCCCGTCAAGACCAAGAACACCATCAGAAGCCCCCAGTGGCGCAGGAACGGCATCACCCCCTCCGAACCGGCCACCGGAATACTGCAGCTCCGAGCTGACCTGCCACCCCCCGCCACCACCCCCAGCACCAGACACAACCGGCGACGGCACACCGGCCGCGGTCAAACCCAGCGAACCGGCCCCGACCCCAGAACCAGGCCCCCCCAGCCGCGACATTTCATGTCCGGCGCCAGGAAGCCGCCGTCCTGCATCCTCCGCCATC
>NZ_JBHRWK010000154.1:0-1424 GCF_042647925.1 Amycolatopsis speibonae | reverse complement strand
CTTGAACTCAGGAGTAAACGACCGACGCTTCCTCGACACGAAAACCCTCTCTTCCGAATGAAAACCCTAGTGGGTTCGCTATCCGGAAGATCCGGGGCCCCTCAATCTTCCCGGACAGCTTCTTGGTGGCTTGGCCTACGCTGCTTGCTGCCGGTTTAGGTACTCGGTGTAGACCTCGTTGGGGGTCTTGTAGTCGAGTCCTGAGTGGAGACGTTGATTATTGTAGCGCAGTTCTATGTATGCGGCGATATCCGCGATGGCCTGTTTTCGTGTTGTGTAAATCACTCGATGGGCTCGCTCGTTCTTAAGGGCGCCGAAGAATGATTCGGCCATGCTGTTGTCGTAGCAGATTCCTGTGCGGCCGACGGAGTGCCGGATGCGGAGAGATCGGAGTGTGTTCGCGAATTGGGCGGACATGTAGTTACTGCCGCGGTCGGTGTGGAATATCGCTCCGGGTTTGATTGAGTAGTTCCGGACGGCCATGTGGATGGCTTTCTCGATCAGGGGTGTTCGGTAGTTGTCGTCCATGGCCCATCCGATGACCGCTTTGGTGTGGCAGTCGATGACGGTCGCCAGATAGATCCATCCTTCCCAGGTGGGAATGTAGGTGATATCGCCGACCATTTTCTCGCATGGCGCGTCCGCGCTGAAGTCCCGGCGTAGCAGGTCCGGCAGGATCGCTGGGCCGCCGTCGGTCAGTGCCGGCCGCCAGGGCTTGGGCTGGCAGGGTTCCAGGCCCTGGCCTCGCATGATCTGGCGGACCAGTTCGGGGGTGCACCGCTCGCCCTGGCGATCTAGCTGGGCGTGGATGCGGCGGTGACCGTAGGTCTCGTCCGAGTCGGTGAAGATCTTGGTGATCAGCCCGGCGAGATACTGCCTGCGCCGGGCGGTCTCTGATTCCGGCCGGGTACGCCATTCATAGAAGCCCGATTTCGACACCTCAAGCCATGAGCACATTGTCACGACAGGCAACGGTCTTCCCATGACCTGACTGAAGACGTCCTTCTCCGCGTCGATGAACTCGTAGAGTTCTGTTACCGATAGTCGCTGGAGAAGAAGGCTGCGGCTTTTCCCAGGAACTCACGTTCCGCGCGCAGTTCCCGGACTTCTTTTTCCAGTTCCCGCAACCGGGCACGTTCTGAGATCGTCAATGGTGGCTCATCGGCGGCGTGGTCGCGGCGATACGCGTTAACCCAATTGCGCAGGGTCTGCTCACTGACACCGATTTCCCGAGCGACCGCCGCGACAGGACGTGTCGACTCGACCACCGATTTTGCCGTCTCCTCCTTGAACTCAGGAGTAAACGACCGACGACTCTTCTTAGTACGGCAGCAGCAGTGTGTGATGTGGCGGCGTGTCGTGGGTATGAGGACGGCCACCGCGTGATCGACTTCAAGGTGTGTTGGATCTCGAAGAGGACGCGG
>NZ_JBHRWK010000153.1:0-1079 GCF_042647925.1 Amycolatopsis speibonae | reverse complement strand
GGTTGTGTGGTGTTTCAGAGCTGTAGAGTGGATGCGTAACATCTTTGTGGGCAAGTCCTCGGCCTATTAGTACCAGTCAACTCGACAACACATTACTGTGCTTCCATTTCTGGCCTATCAACCCAATGGTCTATTGGGGGCCTTAACCCACAAAGGGGTGGGATACCTCATCTTGGAACAGGCTTCCCGCTTAGATGCCTTCAGCGGTTATCCCTTCCGAACGTGGCTAACCAGCCATGCCACTGGCGTGACAACTGGCATACCAGAGGTTCGTCCGTCCCGGTCCTCTCGTACTAGGGACAGCCTTCCTCAAGTATCCTACGCGCGCGGCGGATAGGGACCGAACTGTCTCACGACGTTCTAAACCCAGCTCGCGTGCCGCTTTAATGGGCGAACAGCCCAACCCTTGGGACCTACTCCGGCCCCAGGATGCGACGAGCCGACATCGAGGTGCCAAACCATGCCGTCGATATGGACTCTTGGGCAAGATCAGCCTGTTATCCCCGGGGTACCTTTTATCCGTTGAGCGACACCCCTTCCACCAGGTGGTGCCGGATCACTAGTCCCGACTTTCGTCCCTGCTCGACATGTCTGTCTCACAGTCAAGCTCCCTTGTGCACTTGCACTCAACACCTGATTGCCAACCAGGCTGAGGGAACCTTTGGGCGCCTCCGTTACTCTTTAGGAGGCAACCGCCCCAGTTAAACTACCCATCAGGCACTGTCCCTGAACCAGATCATGGTCCGAGGTTCAGATTCCCAATCCGACCAGAGTGGTATTTCAACAACGACTCCACCAACACTAGCGTGCCAGCTTCACAGTCTCCCACCTATCCTACACAAGCCGAACCGAAAACCAATACCAAACTATAGTAAAGGTCCCGGGGTCTTTCCGTCCTGCCGCGCGTAACGAGCATCTTTACTCGTAGTGCAATTTCGCCGGGCCTGTGGTTGAGACAGCCGGAAAGTCGTTACGCCATTCGTGCAGGTCGGAACTTACCCGACAAGGAATTTCGCTACCTTAGGATGGTTATAGTTACCACCGCCGTTTACTGGCGCTTAAATTCTCAGCTTCACCCC
>NZ_JBHRWK010000152.1:717-77974 GCF_042647925.1 Amycolatopsis speibonae | reverse complement strand
CACGAGGTTACATATACATAAGCTCTACTGGCTTAGTTCACTAGCACACTGTTGAGTTCTCAAGCAACACACCCCAGATCGCACCACAGTCACGCGGCCTTATCCGAAGCAGTAATTTCTAGCAGTTTTTGGTGAGACACCCACTCAATCGCCTGAGGCGAGAGCTTGGTTCGTGTCCCGGTCGGCCACCCGGTTTCCCTGGCGACTTGGAGAACTTTACATGGCCTCCAGGGGCCCGAAACAGGGGGGTACCTTAACTGCGTTTCCGCAGGTCAAGGCCCCTGTTTCGGGCCGGGGCCGCGATCAGGCCCCGACGCGCACGCCGGCGACGTTGCGCTTGCCCTTGCGGACCACGAGCCAACGGCCGTGCAGAGCGTCGTCCGAGGACGGCGTCCACGCCTCGTCGACGATCTTCGTGTTGTTGACGTACGCGCCGCCTTCCTTGACGGTGCGGCGCGCGGCGCCCTTGCTGTCGACGAGTCCGGCGGCGATCAGCAGGTCGACGATCGTCGACTCGCCACCCGGGTCCGTCTTGCCGTTCGGCACCTCGGCCATGGCGGCGTCGAGGGTCGACGAGTCGAGCTCACGCAGCTCTCCCCTGCCGAACAGCGCCTGGCTGGCGGCGATGACCTGGCGGGTCGCCTCCTCGCCGTGCACCAGGGTGGTGAAGTCCTCCGCCAGCTTCCGCTGCGCGGACCGCAGGTGGGGGCGCTGTTCGGTGTCCTCGGCCAGCGCCGCGATCTCCTCCTGCCCGAGGAAGGAGAACATCCGCAGGTAGCGGATGACGTCGGCGTCGGCGACGTTCACGAAGTACTGGAACCACGCGTACGGCGAGGTCATCTCCGGGTCGAGCCAGACGCTGCCGCCGCCGGTGGACTTCCCGAACTTGCGTCCCTCGGTGTCGGTGACCAGCGGCGCGGTCAGCGCGTGCGTGTGCCCGCCGTCGGTCCGGCGGATCAGGTCGACGCCGCCGACGAGGTTGCCCCACTGGTCCGAGCCGCCGATCTGCAGCTTGCAGCCGTACTCGCGGTACAGGTGCAGGTAGTCCTGCGACTGCAGCAGCAGGTAGCTGAACTCGGTGTAGGACATGCCGTCGGCTTCGAGGCGGCGCTTCACCGTCTCCCGGTTCAGCATGGTGTTGACCGGGAAGTGCTTGCCGACGTCGCGCAGGAACTCGACCACGGTCTGCTTGCCGGTCCAGTTCAGGTTGTTCTCGATGACCGCGCCGGTGGGCGAGTCGTCGAAGTCGACGAAGCGCTCCAGCTGACCGCGGATCCGGTCGGCCCATTCGGAGACGGTGTCCAGCGTGTTGAGGGTGCGCTCACCGGTGTCGCGCGGGTCGCCGATCATCCCGGTGGCGACGCCGGCCAGCACGATCGGCCGGTGTCCGGCGCGCTGGAAGCGCGAGAGCATCAGCAGCGGCACCAGGTTGCCGGCGTGCAGGCTGGGCGCCGTCGGGTCGAATCCGCAATAGAGCGTGAGGGGGCCTTGGTCGAGGTCTCGCCGCAGTGCGTCGGTGTCGGTGGATTGCGCGATCAGGCCGCGCCAGGTCAGCTCGTCAAGGATGTGCTCGCTCACGCCTGTAGATCCTCCCGCACCAGGTCAACCGACTATCGGCCGGGGGCGGCCGCCCGTCGCTTGCCGCCCCGGCGGTAGGTGGAGACCGCGGGCGATCCGTCGACCCAGAACCGCCACGGCGTGTCCATCGCCATGGCGACGCCGACGCGCGGCCCGGTGCGGATGTCCGCTTCGGGGACCCGTTCCCCGGTGAACAACCGGACGGGTGACGCGGGATCGGTGAGGTCGACGCCGTTCTCGGCCCTGTCGATGCCGAGCACCGAGGTGAGGATGGCCGGGCCCTTGGCGAGTTCGCCGTTGCCACGCGCCGACGGCCTGCGCGCCTTGGCGATGTCCGCACCGGACACCACCTCCCCGGCACGCAGCAGCACGGCGCCCGGCTGCCCGTCTTCGGTGCCGACGACGTTGGCGCAGAAGTGCATGCCGTAGACGAAGTACACGTACAGATATCCCGCGGGCCCCCACATGACCGCGTTGCGCGGGGTCCTGCCGCGATAGCAGTGCGACGCGGGGTCGTCGAGCCCGCGATAGGCCTCGACCTCGACCAGGCGGACCGCGACCGTGCCGTCGGGACCGGTCGACTCGATCACCGCGCCGAGCAGGAGCGTGGCCAGCTCCACCGGATCCAGCGCCAGCTCCCGCCGGGTGAACTGTCTGCCGGTCACCACGTTCCGCACACCCCGTTCCCGCCGATTTCCGCACCGAACCCTAACCGGCCGCCTGGACGGATCGGGTATTGAGCGATCGCTCAATCATGTTCTACAGTGGTTTGAGCGATCGCTCAAACCGGAGGGGGCTCGATGAGCCGAAGAGCGCTTTACGTCGAAACGGTGATCCGCACCGACCTCGACACGCTGTGGCGGTACACGCAGGACCCGTGCCTGCACGAACGATGGGATCTCCGCTTCGCGCGGATCGAACCGGTCGCGGGTTCGCCGGGACGGTTCCGGTACGCGACGAAGTTCCTGGGCCTGGTCGTCAGCGGGTCCGGAACGCACGCCGGGGAGAGCACGCGGCCCGACGGCGGCCGGACGTCCGCGCTGCGGTTCGCGTCCGCGGATCCGCTGTCCCTCATCAAGTCCGGCTCGGGGTACTGGCGCTACACCCCGGACGGCGACGGCGTCCGGTTCGTCACCGGCTTCGACTACGCCACTCGCTGGGGCGTCTTCGGCAGGTTCGCGGATCTGCTGTTCCGGCCACTCTTCGGTTGGATGACGGCCTGGTCGTTCGACAGGCTCCGCCTCTGGCTCGAAACAGGCGGCCCGCCGGAGGAACTCCCCCTGCTCTCGCCCTCGGCGAGCCGCTGCCGCCGGAGCCCGCGACCGGGCAAGGACGGCATCGAACCTCGCGTTCTCGACACCCTGGAGCAGGCATGATCTTCCAAGAAGCGTTGGGCGCCGAGTTCGCGTCGTTGCATCCGCGGATGCGCGAACGACTCTCGCTGAGCACGAAGAACGGCGTCGGGATGATCGGCGTCGGCGTGATGGACGAGATCTGGCGTGGCGCCGCGTTCGCCAAGCCGTTCCTGTGGCTCGGCGCGTCGAGGCACATCCTGTTCCCGGAGCGCGGCCGCAATATTCCCTTCACCGTCGAGAACTACCCGTACGTCGACTCGCTCGGCAGGGAGACGGTGTCGTTCGTCCGCACCTTCGAGCTGCCGGAACGGAGGCGCCGGTTCGACGCGCAGATGATCTACAGCGCCGAACGCGGGAAGATCGTCGATTACCTGGGGACGCATCAGCACATCGCCGTCGATCTCGATCTGACGGTGCGACCGGACGGCGGCTTCCGCATCCGGTCGGAGGAGTTCCGGCTCTCCGAAGGCCCGCTCAGGTGCGTGGTGCCGCGATCCGTCGTCGGGGTGGCCGAGGTCGACGAGTGGTTCGACGAAGAGAGCGGTCTCTTCCGCATCGAGATCCGGGTGACGAACCGGCGGTTCGGCCCGCTGTTCGGCTATCGGGGCGCGTTCGAGGCGCGGTTCGTCGATCTGCGGGCGGGGGTGAGCGGTGCGGTGAAGCCCCTGCGTGAGAAGGTCCTGGACTGATGAACGGGCCGAGCACGAAACAGCGGTTGATCGACGGCGCGCTGGAGACGATCCGAACCAGCGGGATCACCGCGGTTTCGGCCAGGACGGTCGCTACCGCGGCGGGCACCAATCAGGCGCTGATCTTCTACCACTTCGGCAGTGTCGAGGAGTTGATCGCGCAGGCCTGTGTGACGGCGACCGAAAGCCGCGTCACCCATTTCCGTGACCGGTTCGCCGCGGTGACCACGCTGGGCGAACTGCTGGAGCTGGGCCGGACCATCCACACCGAGGAACGGGCCGAGGGGAACATGGCCGTCCTCGCCCAGACCCTCGCCGGCGCGCAGGGCGGCGGGCGGCTGGCCGAGGCGACGCGGCAGGCGCTGGACAAATGGGTCCGCGAGGTCCGGAAGACCCTCGACCGCGTGCTGGCCGGTTCACCGGTGCTCGAACTGGCGGAGACCGAGGGGCTCGCCCACGCGGTCTCCGCCGGTTTCCTCGGCCTGACGCTGTTCGAGTCGGTGGATCCGGAAGGCGCCGAGCAAGCCCTGACGGCGCTGGCACAGCTGGCGGTGCTGGTCGACGTCCTCGAAGGGCTCGGCCCGGTCGCCACCCGCGCGGTGCGCGCGAAACTCCGGAAGACCGCGAAGAAGTAGCTACGCGATCCTCGGCGCCACCCGCATGCTGGTGTAGCAGCAGTCGGTGCCGTCGGGGAGTTTCGTGAACAGCACCGGCATCCAGTCGTCGCCGAACATCGGGTTCATCCCGGCGAAGACGGTCTCCGACACGGGCACGAGTTCCGTCTCGATCGCCGGGGCGATTCCCTTGAGCCCGTCAGCGAATTCGTAGACGAAGTGCAGCTTCCCCTCGGTCTCCGTGACGGTGATGATGACTCCTTCGCGGCGATAGGTGCCGGCGAAGGGCGCGACGTCCATCAAGGGCGGCGACGGCGGCGGCGCGAAGTCGGCGGGCACCTGGACGCCGGCGAGCTCACCGAGCAGTTCCCGCGACAGCTCCGTGTACAGCCTGTCGGTCGTGCCGTGGTTGGTGAGCAGGGCGAAGGCCAGACCCGCATCCGGGACCACCCGCAGGTACGAGCGCTGCCCGATCGACGATCCGTTGTGCCCGAAGCCGGAAACGCCGTTCCAGTCGTGGATCGACAGGCCGAGCCCCCAGCCGTCGGAGCCGAGCGTCCACTTGTCGGGCACTTCGACTTCGCGACGCCGCATCGCGGTCACTGTCTCCGCGGAGAGCACGGGAGTCCCGTCCAGCAGTGTTCGAGCGAACCGGACGACGTCGCCCGCGGTGGCGAGGACCCGCCCGTAGGGACCGGCGTTCCGCGGGAGGAGATCCCAGGCGGCCGTCGGTTCCGGGTCTTGACCGAGATGTCCCATCGCCACCCGGAATCGCAAGGCCTCTTCGGGCAGGGTCATCGTCTCGGTGAGTCCGAGCGGCGTGATGAGCCGCTCTCGCAAGGCGTCGTCCCAGGTCAGCCCGGTGAGTACCTCCACGATCCGGCCGAGCACGGCGTACCCGACGCTGCTGTAGGACGCGGCCGTGCCCGGCGGGCAGTCGAGCGTCACTCCCCTGACCGCCTCGACGTACTTGGCCAGGCAGTCGTCGCCGCGTCCGGTGTCTTCGACGAAGTCGCAGGTGAGCCCGCCGGTGTGACTGAGCAGCTGCCGGGCGGTGATGGTCTTCGTCGCCTCCGGATCCACCGTCGCGAACTCCGGCAGCACCTCGACGACCGGCGCGTCGAGGTCCAGACGCCCTTCCTCGGCCAGCCCCAGCACCAACGCGGCCGTGTAGACCTTCGCGATCGAGCCGAGCTGGAAGATCGAATCGATGGTCACTTCCACGCCGGTTCCCCGGTGCAGGATCCCGCTGGCCAGTTCGTGGATCTCGCCGTTCACGAGTACCGCGAGGGTCGCGCCCGGAACGCGGTGCTCCGCCCGCAGGTCGTCGAGCCTGGACTGCCAGTGGGCATGGTCGAAAGTCTTCCGTACACTGTTAGGCATACTGAACACTGTACGGAAGGAATGCGGATGTCCGTGTGGGCGCGTCCCCCGAAGCGAAAGCGGGAGCAGCCGTCGCTGAGCCGGGAACAGATCGTCGCCACGGCGATCGAACTCCTCGACGCCGAGGGCATCGAGGCGCTGAGCATGCGGAAGCTCGGAGTCCGGCTCGGCGTGGCCGCCGCGTCGATGTACACGCACGTGGCCAGTAAGGACGAGCTGGTCGAACTGGTCGTCGACGAGGTCTACGGCGAGGTCACGCTTCCGGATCCGGGTTCATGGCGAGCGGAGGCGACACGGTTCGCGCGCGATCTGCGCTCGGTGTTCCTCCGCCATCCGTGGATCGGCTCGCTGCTCGGCGAGGCGGGGGTGGCGTACCTGGGACCGAACGTCCTGAGGCTGTCGGAGTCGGCGCTGGCGCTGTTCGAGGACGCCGGTTTCTCGCTGGACGACGCCGACCTGGCGTGGAACACGGTGATGGCGTTCGTCGTCGGACGAGCCACCAGCGAGGCCGCGTGGCTCACGACGCTCAAGCGCAGCGGGCAGAGCGAGCAGGAATGGAAAGACCGGCTGTGGCCCGCGGCCGAACAAGCGGTCCAGGACCATCCGCGGCTCAAGAAGCTCTACGCCGCCCAACGGGACCATGAACCCGACAAGATCAACGACGCGGACTTCGAGCGCGGCCTCGACTGCGTCCTCGACGGCCTGACGACGAGACTTCCCTGATGCGCGTGAAGGCCCCCTTCCCTCGGCTCAGCCGAGGGAAGGGGGCCTTCACGCGCTTGAGACCGCTCAGCCGAGCCAGGAGCGGTGTTCGGTGACCCGCGCGACCAGCCGGTCGCGCTGCTCGGCGACCCGCGCCGGAGCGGTACCGCCACGGGCGTCGCGCGAACTCACCGAGCCCTCGACGGTCAGCACCTCGCGCACGGCGGGCGTCAGGGCCGGGTTGATCTTCTCGAACTCTTCGTCGGTCAGTTCGTCGAGGCCGACACCGCGGCCCTCGGCGACGCGGACGCTCTCCCCCGCCGCTTCGTGCGCGACGCGGAACGGAACCCCTTGGCGCACCAGCCATTCGGCGATGTCCGTGGCGAGAGTGAAACCGGCGGGCGCCAGTTCGGCGAGCCTGTCGGTGTGGAAAGTCAGCGTCTCGAGCATGCCCGCGATCGCCGGGAACAGCAGTTCCAGCTGCTCGACGGAGTCGAAGACCGGTTCCTTGTCCTCCTGCAGGTCACGGTTGTACGCGAGCGGCTGCGCCTTGAGCGTCGCGAGCAGACCGGTCAGATTGCCGATGAGCCGCCCGGCCTTGCCGCGAGTCAGCTCGGCGACGTCCGGGTTCTTCTTCTGCGGCATGATCGAACTGCCCGTCGCCCAGGCGTCGTCGAGAGTGACGTAGCCGAACTCGGCGGTGTTCCAGATGATCACCTCTTCGGCGATCCTGGACAGGTTGACCGCGAGCATCGCGACGTCGAAGGCGAACTCGGCGACGAAGTCCCGCGAGGCGGTGCCGTCGATGGAGTTGTCGACACTGGTGTCGAACCCCAGTTCCGCGGCCACGGCTTCGGGGTCGAGTCCGAGCGACGAGCCCGCGAGCGCGCCGGAACCATAAGGCGACTCGGCGGTGCGAGCGTCCCAGTCACGCAGTCGGGTGACATCGCGCAGCAACGACTGGCCGTGCGCGAGCAGGTGGTGCGCCAGCAGGACCGGCTGGGCGTGCTGCAGGTGGGTGCGACCCGGGAGGATCGCGTCCGGGTGCCGCTTCGCCTGCGAAACCAGCGCGTCGACGACGCCGAGGGTGCCGGCGACCACCCGGCGGGCGGCGTCCCGCAGCCACATCCGGAACAGGGTCGCGACCTGGTCGTTGCGCGAACGGCCCGCCCGCAGCTTGCCGCCGAGTTCGGTGCCCGCCCGCTCCAGCAGACCGCGTTCGAGCGCGGTGTGGACGTCCTCGTCGGCGACAGTCGGGGTGAACGCGCCCGAAGCGACGTCCTGCGCGAGAGTGTCCAGCGCGGCGAGCATGCCGGTCAGCTCGTCATCGGTGAGCAGCCCCGCCTTCCGCAGCACTCGCGCGTGGGCCCGCGACCCGGCGATGTCGTACGGCGCCAGCCGCCAGTCGAAATGGGTCGACGCGCTCAGCGCCGCCATCGCCTCCGCCGGCCCGCTGGCGAACCGGCCGCCCCACAGCTGCACCGGCTGCTCATTCCCGCTCACGACACTCCTCGAATTCCTTGGTTTGTTTCAGGCGACTGACCGGTCGAAGGTAGCGCCTGTGGTGAAGTCGTACAGCGCGCGCTCGTCGCGCGCCGAGTTCACGACCACGTTCCCGCGGTGCAGGAGCAGGCAAACCTCGCCGGACACCTGCCCGATGGTGACTTTTCTCAGTTCCTCGTACGCGCTGACCAGCGCGAGCGCGGCAGGACCATCGTAGATCTCGCGCCCGCTGAGCCCGAAGGCGCCGACACGGCGGTTCAGCTGCTGGAAGGCCTCCAGCAGCGTCACGGTCTCCCCGTCGATCGCGACAGGCACCCCTTCGTCGAAGGTGATGACCAGCTTCTCCGGATCGTCCGGGAAGGCGAACCCGTCAGGCGTCACCTTCGGTCTCCTCACCGCCGTCCACAGTGGACGACCGTCGGGCCAGCGCCATGAAACGCTCGGCCAGGTCCTTGCCGGACAGTGGTTCCCTCGCGATCACCGCGACCGTGTCGTCGCCGGCGATCGAACCGACGACCTCCTCCAGCGCCGCCCTGTCGATGGCGCTGGCGAGGAACTGCGCCGCGCCCGGCGGGGTGCGCAGCACCGTCAGATTCCCCGACGAGTCCGCCGAAACGAGCAGTTCGGCGAGCAACCGCGAAAGCCGGGACGTGCCGCCCTGCACCCCGCGCACCGGGCTGCCGTCCTCCGGGATGACGTACACCGGCGCGCCGGAATCGGCGCCCCGCAGCTTCACCGCGCCCAGTTCGTCGAGGTCTCGCGACAACGTCGCCTGGGTGACGTCGATCCCTTCCGCCGCCAGGAGCTTCGCGAGCTCCGTCTGGCTGCGGATGGCCATCGACGACACGAGTTCGTTGATCCGGGCCTGCCGGGTGACTCTGCTGCCGGTCATCGTCGCTTCTCTGTGCCAGTGCGGGACACCCGCACCCGGTCGGCATGCGCGAGCGAGGCTTCGCCAGTGTGGCTCACGATGCCTCCTTGCCCAGCAGCCAGACCAGCAGCGCCTTCTGCGCGTGCAGCCGGTTCTCGGCCTCGTCCCAGACCGCGCTCGACGGGCCGTCGATGACCTCGTCGGTGATCTCCCAGCCGCGGTGCGCGGGCAGGCAGTGCAGCACGATCGCCTCGTCCGCGGCGCGGCGCATGAGCGCGGCGTTGACCTGCAGCTCACGGAACGGGCCGACCCGGTCGAGGCCGTCGTTCTCCTGGCCCATCGAGGTCCAGGTGTCGGTGACGACGACGTCCGCGCCTTCGACGGCGGCGTACGGGTCGGTGAAGACCGTGGTGCTGCCGCCGGTTTCACTCGAACGGTGTTTGGCGTCGAGCATGACCTGCTGATCCGGCTGGAAGCCCTCCGGCGAGACGACCCGGACGTGCATCCCGGCCGTCGTTCCGGCCAGCAGCAGCGAATGCGCCATGTTGTTCGCGCCGTCACCGAGGTAGACCAGGGTGAGCCCGGCGAGCTTGCCCTTGCGCTCACGGATGGTCATCAGGTCGGTGAGCGCCTGGCACGGGTGGAACTCGTCGGTGAGCGCGTTGATCACCGGGATGCTCGCCGCCGACGCCATCGCGTCGATGCGCTTCTGGGCGAAGGTCCGCCAGACGATGGCGTCCAGGTACCGCGAAAGCACCCGCGAAGTGTCCTCGATGGTCTCTTCGCGTCCGAGCTGCATCGAGCGCCCGTCGACGATCACGGGGTTACCGCCGAGCTGGGAGATACCCACCTCGAACGAGAACCGGGTCCGGGTGGAGTTCTTCTCGAAGATCGCCGCGACGGATTTGCCCTCCAGCGCGCGGGAGCTCAGCGGCTCGGCCTTCAGCTGGTCGGCGAGGTCCAGGATCTCGGCCTGTTCGGCAGGGCTGAGATCGTCGTCGCGGAGAAAGTTGCGGAGCATGTTTCGTCTCAGTCCTAGGTGGTGGTGGAATCGAGCGCCCCGGGAAGGGCTTCGAGGAATCCCGCGGCCTCGTCGGCGCTCAGGATCAGCGGCGGTGCCAGCCGGATGGTGTCCGGGGCGATCGGGTTGACCAGGTATCCCGCGTCCTGCGCGGCCTTGGCGACCGCCGCCGAGACCGGTTCGCGCAACGCGATGCCGAGCAGCAGCCCGGCACCGCGGACCCCGGCCACCAGCGGATGGCCGAGCTCCTCGATGCGGGAGGCGATGTCCTTGCCCAGCGCGGAAACATGGTCGTTCAGGTTGTCCTTGGCGATGGTCTTGAGCACGGCGAGCCCGGCGGCGCAGCAGATCGGGTTGCCGCCGAAGGTGGTCCCATGGTGCCCCGGCTTCACCAGATCGCCTGCCTCGCCGACGCCGATGACAGCGCCGAGGGGCAGGCCGCCGCCGAGTCCCTTCGCCAAGGTGATGAGGTCCGGGACGATGCCGGCGTGCTGGAACGCGAACCACGCGCCGGTGCGGCCGATCCCGGTCTGCACCTCGTCGAGGACCAGCAGGGTCCCGGTCGCCTTGGTGATCTCCCGGGCTGCTTGGAGGTAGCCGTCCGGCGCCGGGACGACACCCGCCTCCCCGAGGATCGGCTCGAGGAACACCGCCGCCGTTTCGCTGTCCACCGCGGCGCGAAGCGCGTCGATGTCACCGTAGGGAACGTGGGTGACGCCCGGAACCAGCGGCGCGAACGGGTCCCGCTTCGACGGCTGGCCGGTCAGCGTCAGCGCGCCCATGGTGCGGCCGTGGAAGGCGCCTTCACAGGCGACGACCTTGGTCCGCCCGGTGAGCCTGCTGATCTTGAGGGCGGCTTCGTTGGCCTCCGCGCCGGAGTTGACGAAGAGCACCTTCGCGTTGCCGGACAGGCCGGCGACGTCCAGGAGGGCTTCGGCGAGCTCGACGACGACAGGGTTCACGTAGAGGTTCGAGGTGTGGCCGAGTTTCGCGACCTGTTCGGAGACCGCGGCGACCACGGCGGGGTGGGCGTGGCCCAGCGCGTTGACCGCGATCCCGCCCAGCAGGTCGACGTATGGCTTGCCGTCGGCGTCCCAGACCTTCGCGCCCTCGCCGCGGACCAGGGTCAGCGCCGGGGTGCCGTAGTTGTCCATGAGGGACGACTTCCAATGCTCCTGGCCGTCTACATTGGACTTGAGGCTGGTCACGGAAGCTCCGTTTCGGGGAAGACCATGGTACCGATGCCGCGGGAGGTGAAGACCTCCAACAGCACCGAATGGGCGATGCGGCCGTCGATCACGTGCGCGCGGCGGACGCCGCCGCGGATGGCGCGTACACAGGCCTCCATCTTCGGGATCATGCCGCTGGCGAGACCGGGCAACAGGGTCTCCAGCCGGTCCACACGGATCCTGTCGACCAGCGAACCGCGGTCCGGCCAGTTGGCGTAGAGGCCTTCGACGTCGGTGAGGACGACGAGCTTCTCCGCGCCCAGCGCGGCGGCCAGCGCGCCGGCGGCGGTGTCGGCGTTGATGTTGTGCACGACACCGTCTACGTCCGGGGCCACGGTGGACACCACCGGGATCCGGCCGGCGTTGACGATGTCGAGCACCGCGTCCGGGTTGACCTCGGAGACCTCGCCGACGAGCCCGATGTCGACCGGCACGCCGTCCACAGTGGCCTGTTTGCGCTCGGCGGTGAACAGCCGCGCGTCCTCGCCGGAGATACCGACCGCGTACGGGCCGTGCGCGTTGATCAGCCCGACCAGTTCGCGGCTGACCTGGCCGGTCAGCACCATGCGGACGATGTCCATGGTCTCGGGCGTGGTCACGCGCAGGCCGCCCTTGAACTCGCCTTCGACGCCGAGCCGGTTGAGCATCGCGGTGATCTGCGGGCCGCCGCCGTGCACCACCACCGGACGCAGCCCGGCCATGCGCAGGAACACCATGTCCTCGGCAAAGGCCTGCTTGAGACTGTCGTCGATCATGGCGTTGCCGCCGTACTTCACCACGACGGTGGCACCGTGGAAGCGCTGCAGCCAGGGCAGGGCTTCGATGAGGATCGAGGCCTTCTCGGCGGCCGTCGCGAGCCGTTCGTCCGCGGGGACCGTGGATTCGGAAGGGCTCATGACGAGTACGCGCTGTTCTCTTCGACGTACGCGTGCGAGAGGTCGGTCGTGTAGATCGTCGACTCCCCTTCGCCGAGGCCGAGGTCGACGACGATCCGGATGTCGCGGCCCGAGAGATCCGCCTCGGAGCGGTCCGCCGCGGGGGTGCCCTTGGCGAACAGGGTGACGCCGTTGATCGTGATGGCGACCTTCTCCGGGTCGATCTCCGCGGGCACCCGGCCCAGCGCCATGGCGATGCGGCCCCAGTTCGGGTCCGAACCGAACAGCGCGGTCTTGACCAGGTTGTCCTCGGCGATCGTCCGGCCGACGGCGATGGCGTCCGCCTCGTTCGCCGCGCCGGTGACCGTGACGTCGACGTACTTGGTCGCGCCTTCGGAGTCCGCGCGCAGTTGCAGCACGAGGTCGAGGCTGACGGCGGTGAGCAGTTCGGTCAGTTCGGCCTCGGTCGGTTCGACGCCGCTGGCGCCGGAGGCGAGGACGAGCACGGTGTCGTTGGTGGAGGTGCCGCCGTCGACGTCGAGCCTGTCGAAGGTGACACCGGTGGCGGCGCGCAGAGCCCTGTCGAGGACTTCGGGGGTGGCGACCGCGTCGGTGGTGAGGACGGAGAGCATTGTCGCGAGGTTCGGGGCGAGCATGCCCGCGCCCTTGGCGAACCCGCCGACACTCCAGCCGCTGTCGTGCTTCGCGACAGCTTGCTTCGGCTTGCTGTCGGTGGTCATGACCGCGGTGGCGGCGTTGAGGTCGGCTTCGGAGCCGGTGCCAAGTTTCGCGAAGGCGGTGTCCACGCCGGAAAGCAGCGTGTCCATCGGAAGCCGCTCACCGATCAGACCGGTCGAACAGACCGCGACCTCGATCGCGCCTGCTTCGAAGAGCCCGGCGACCTTCTCGGCGGTCTGGTGGGTGTCCTGGAAACCACCGGGGCCGGTGGCGGCGTTCGCGCCCCCGGAGTTGAGGACGACGGCCTTGAGGCGCTGCTGTTTGAGTACCTCTTGCGACCACAGGACGGGCGCGGCCTTGATCACGTTGCGCGTGAACACGCCGGCCGCGACCTGCAGCGGCCCGTCGTTGACGACGAGCGCGAGGTCGAGCTTGCCCTCGGCCTTGATCCCGGCGGCGACGCCCGCGGCGCGGAATCCCTTCGGCTGGGTGACGGTCACGGAGCCACTCCTACGGTCGGAAGTCCGGTGGTTTCGGGGAGGCCGAGTGCGATGTTCATCGACTGGACGGCGCCTCCCGCGGTGCCCTTGGTCAGGTTGTCGATGGCCGCGACCACGATCAGGCGCCGGGTGTCGGCGTCGACGGTGACCTGCAGCTGGACGTTGTTCGAGCCGACCACCGAGGCCGTCGACGGCCACCGGCCTTCGGGCAGCAGCTGGACGAACGGCTCGGCGGCGTACGCCTTCTCGTAGAGCTCGCGGGCGCCGTCGGCGTCCAGGTCGGCCTTGAGGGCCGCGCTCGCGGTGGTGAGGATCCCGCGCGGCATCGGGGCCAGCACGGGGGTGAACGAGACCTTGACCCGCTCGCCCGAGACCGCCGAGAGGTTCTGCGCGAACTCGGGGGTGTGGCGGTGGGCGCCGCCGACGCCGTACGCGCTGGCCGAACCCATCACCTCCGAACCGAGGAGGTTCGGTTTGAGGCTCTTGCCCGCGCCCGAGGTCCCTGTCACGGCGACGACATTGACCTCCGGCTCGACCAGGCCCGCGGCGAGTGCCGGGGCGAGGGCGATCGAACCGCCGGTCGGGAAACAGCCGGGGACCGCGACGCGCTTGGCCCCGGCGAGGCGCTCGCGGGCACCGGGGAGCTCAGGGAGCCCGTACGGCCATTGCCCGGCGTGGTCACCGCCGTACCAGCGCTGCCAGTCGGCCGCGTCCGAGAGACGGTGGTCGGCGCCGAGGTCGACCACCAGGACGTCCGGGCCCAGCTGGGCGGCGATGCCCCCGGAGTGGCCGTGTGGCAGGGCGAGGAAGACGACGTCGTGCCCGGCCAGGGTGTCCGGGGTCGTCTCCAGGAGGACACGGTCCGCCAGCGGCGCGAGGTGCGGCTGGTGCCGGCCGAGCGGCGTCCCCGCGGAGCTGGCCGCGGTGAGCGCGCCGATCTGGATTTCGGGATGGGTCAGCAGCAGGCGCAGGAGTTCGCCACCCGCGTACCCGCTGGCTCCGGCCACCGCGATCTTCACCGTCATACGTATGATTATGCACAGTCATGCAAGTTCAATCAAACGGAAGCCTCCTCGAACGCTGTCGCGTGGCTCACCCCCGATATAGGCCATCCTCTGTCCTCTATACGGGGCATCCTTGCCGTATGACGGACACGCCCGCCCGGCTGCTCAGCCTGCTGTCGCTCTTGCAGACTCCTCGTGAGTGGCCTGGCAGCGAGCTCGCGGACAGGCTGGAGGTCAGTCCCCGGACCATCCGGCGCGACATCGACCGCCTGCGCGAGCTCGGTTACCCCGTCGAGGCGTCGCGAGGCTCCGAGGGCGGCTACCGGCTGGGCGCGGGCGCGGCGATGCCGCCACTGCTGCTCGACGACGACGAGGCCGTCGCGATCGCGGTCGGTCTCCGGGGCGCCGCCGGGCAGGCGATCTCGGGTATCGAGGAGTCTTCGGTGCGGGTGCTGGCGAAACTCGAGCAGGTCCTGCCCTCGCGGCTGCGTTACCGCGTCGGCGCGCTGGGCGCCGCGACCGTGCCGCTGCCCGGCACAGGACCCCCGGTGGATCCGGAACACCTCACCGTCTTCGCGGGCGCGATCGCCAACACCGAGCGGACACGATTCGCCTACCGCACCGGCGAAGGAACCGAATCCCGGCGGCACGTCGAACCGCACCGGCTCGTCTCGGCCGGGCGCCGTTGGTACCTGCTCGGCTACGACCTCGACCGGGACGACTGGCGGATCTTCCGCGCGGACCGGATCTCCGAGCCGCGAGCGACCGGCGGCCGTGCCACTCCGAGACAGCCACCCGCGGAGGACGTGGCGGCCTATGTCACCGACAGGATGTACAGCCTCCTTCCCACCTACAGCGCACGCGTGACCTTGCACGCGCCGATGAGCCGGGTCGCCCCCGCGATCGGGGACAACGTCGGCGAACTCGAACCGATCGACGACGAGACCTGCGTCCTGAACGCGGGCACGGACACCCTGGACTGGCTCGCGTTCAGGATCCTCGGGCTCGGTTGCGAATTCACCGTGCACGAACCACCGGAGCTGATCGGCCACCTCCGGGAGATGGCCGCGCGAGCCGGCCGCGGCACGAACTCCACAGTGGACTGATGGCGGCCGCGAGGGCCGGACGACCCTCGCGGCCGCCTGGGTTCAGCCCGTTTCACCCACCTCTCGCTGACTCGGCGGTATCGGGAGATACGCGCCCCGGCGCTCCGGGTCGCAGCCGACCCTGGGCAGCCGGGCCCGGATCCCGCCCGGCGTCCGTTCGAACCGCCGCGCGATCTCCTCGACGCTTTCCCCGGTCAGCCAACGGCTTTCCAGTTCCGCGTCGAGCTCTTCGGACCACGGCAGGCCCTGATGAGCGGGGCGGTCCGCCGATCTTCGGCGGCCGTTCCGGCCTGATCCCCGTCCGGCGAACGCCAGCAGCGTGTCGGATAGGACGGTCGCCAAGGCCGGGATGGCCTCGGCGTCGATATCGAGCCTGCCTTCGGCGACAGGCTCCTCCTGCGGTCCGGCTCCGCCGACCATGACGGTCACCCAGCGGTCTTCCCCGGCCGCGCCGCCACCCTCACGGGCGGCGACCTCGATGCGATAAACGGTGTCCTGCACGCGGATCTCGGTCCGGTGCTCTTCGACGATGGTCATGCCGGGGACGCTAACGGGCGGCCCCGACAATTCCGTGGCCCGGCGATGGGAACGCGGTCCGGGACGGTGGATGACCGGTACTTTCATCGCTTTTCGGGACGAGAGGGTGCCGGTCATGGCCGGTCGGCCTCCGCATTCAGAGGACTAAACGCGGTGCGTGGCGGAGGAGAGGTGTCGGCCGGGGTGGTCGTGAAGGGTAAGAAAAGGGCGTCATGTCGGGCGGATTGAAGGGGCTTCCTGACCGAGGGGGTCGGCCTCGCCCGAGTGTCCACAGGGGGACATTGCGCGACGATTGATGCCTGTATGCACGGTTCCGCGTGGGTCGTGAGTGGCAAGTAGCGTTAGAACGCTCTTTACCGCTCACGACTCACGCGCAAAGCACCCAAATCAGGCCACTACTGCCGGAGAGACTGTCTCTTGTGGACAGAAAAGCAGAGGTCTCAAGTCAGCGGGAGCCGCGGATGCCGGGTAGCCACTAGCGACCGCATTCAGAGGACCAAAAGCGGTTGCCCCAAAGAAAATGCCCCGGCCCGGGAAACCGGACCGGGGCACAGAAGCGTCCCGTAAGCGACAGGCTCAGAAAGGCAACGCCTGAGCCAGCGCCTCCTTCTTCACTTCAGCAACAGAGGACGGCACCTCGGACTTGGGAGCCGCGGAAGCACCGGCCGGAACCGGCTGCGGGACCGGCGTGCACTGCACGTCCGAACCGTTGCCCGGCTTGCGCACGGGCAGCTTCCCGGTCAGCAGGTAGTCCGCGATCTTGTCGTCCACACAGGACACACCGGACAGCGAACCCGAGTGCGTCGTGCCGCCGGGAGCGCTGATCAGGCTGGAGTTCGGGTAGCGCTTGCGGACCTCGAGGCTGCCGGGGTACGGCGTCGCGGCGTCGTTCTCCTCGTTGACCAGCAGGATGCCCGGAACCTTGCGCCCGTCGATCTCCACCGGCTTGCCCGGCTTCGCGGGCCAGTCGATGCACGGCGCGTTGAACCAGGCGTTGCCCCAGGTTTCGAACGGCGCCCGGAAGTGGGTGACCCAGTTGTCGAACTTCCAGCGGTTCCAGCTCTGCGGCCACGCCACGTCAGTGCACTGCACGGCCGCGTACACCGCGTACCCGTTGTCCTGACCCGGCGGGTTGGAGTCGTCGTACAGGCCCTTCAGGGTCTGCCAGTCACCCTTGTGCACCCAGCCCGAGAACGCGTTGGCCATGTCTTCCCAGCCGAACACGTAGTAGCCGGCCTGCAGGAAGATGTCCGTCCACTCGGAACCGCCGATGACGCCGCCCGCGGGCTTGTCGTACAGCTTCTTCTGCTCGCCGTACCACAGCTTCTCGACCGCGGACGCGGTCTTGCCGAGGTGGTAGACGTCGTCGTACTTCGCGAGCCAGCCGAAGTAGGTCTTGATGTTCTTGTCAAAGGCGATGTCCTGGTTCAGGTTCGCCTTGTACCAGACGTCGCGGGGGTCGACCGTGCCGTCGAACACCATCCGCCGCACGTTCTGCGGGAACAGCGAGCTGTAGACCTGGCCGAGGTAGGTGCCGTAGGAGAAGCCGTAGTAGTTGATCTGCTTCTCGTTCAGCGCCTTGCGCAGGCTGTCGACGTCCTTCGCCACGTCGATGGTCTTGATGTGGTCGAGGATCGCGCCGTTCTTGGCGCACGCCTTCGCGTAGCCCTTCGCCTTGTCACGCCACGCCGTCTCGATGGCGCGCGTGGTCGGCACGTACTGCGGGCGGTTGTAGGAGGCGTAGTTCCCGTCGCAGGTCACCGACGGCTTGCTCTCGCCCACTCCACGCGGGTCGAAGCCGATCCAGTCGTACTCCTCACCCGCCTTCTTGGGAACGGCCCGGCCGAGGGTCGAGAGACCGAGACCGGAACCACCGGGACCACCCGGGTTGACGATCATGACGCCCTGTGACTGGGCGGACTTGTGCTTGACCCGCGAGACGGCGATCGAGATCTTCTCCCCGCCGGGCTTCGCGTAGTCCAACGGGACTTCGAGGAAGCCGCATTCCGCGCCGGCCTTGACCAGGCTCGGGCGCGTGCAGGCTCCCCAGGAGATGGGCTTCGGATCGAAGTCCGACGCCGAGGCGGCCGTGGCGGAGGGAGCGAGCGCCATGGTGCCGACGCCGATCCCCGCGACCGCCAGGGCGGCAACGAATTTCTTCACTGTGTTCCTTTTCGTCCGCGTTCGACCCGGTCGGGCCGAAGCTACCGAGAACCGGCTTCAATCTCGCTGACCGACACGTTGACCGCCATCCCTCTTTAGTCGGTATCCCGCCCCCGATCCGGGCATATCAGTCTTGTCGGTCCCCTGTCGTACGCTCGCGGCGTCCACTGGGGAAGGGAGAACGCGTGAACGAGGTGAAAGGCCTGGTTTCGGCGGTTCGCAACGGTTTGGCCGCGCTGGCCGATCCGGCGAAGGCGCCGTCGATGCGGGCGTACATGAAGTCGGAGATGCCGTTCCTCGGTGTGACGTCACCGCCTCGGGCGGCCCTGCTGAAACACGTCTACGCCGAGCATTCGCTACCCGATCGAGTGAGTTTCTCGACCGCCGTCCTCACCTTGTGGCGTGAAGCGAGCTTCCGTGAGGAGCGCTACGCGGCGATCGCCCTTTCCGGATACCGCGCCTACGCCCGCTGGCAGGACAGCGAGCTGCTCGGCCTGTACGAGGAAATGATCGTGACGGGCGCGTGGTGGGACTATGTGGACGAAGTCGCCATCCGCCGGGTCGGGCCGATCCAGCGGGCGGAACCGGAGACGATGACCCCGCTCATGCTGACCTGGGCCTACGACGAGGACAAGTGGCGTCGCCGCACGTCGGTCATCTGCCAGGTCGGCGCCAAGGGCAGCACCGACACCGACCTGCTCACCCGTGCCGTCGAGGCGAACATCGACGACAGGGACTTCTTCCTGCGCAAGGGGATCGGCTGGGCGCTGCGCGAGTACGCGAAGACCGAGCCGGACTGGGTGCGCGCGTTCGTGGCCGCGCACCCGGCACTGTCCCATCTGTCCAGGAAGGAGGCGCTCAAGCACCTGGGAGGTCGAGTACCGGCCTCGGGACGAGCGTGCTGAGCTCCTCGATCAGCCCGCCGAGGTCAGGCAGCAGCACTCGCAGCTCCTTCAGGTCGCGAAGCAGTTCCAACCGTGTCTCCCGCGGCGGCCCTTTCTCCAGCAGGGCGGTGAGATCGCGTCTCGCTTCGGTGTCACGGCCGAGAGCGAGGAGATAGAAGAGCGGCTGGACCCGGTCGTCCCAGTCCGCGGAGTCGGCCGCGGCCCGGGCGGCGGATTCGTCGAGACCCGCGATGAGGGACCGGTGGGCTTCTTCGGTTCTTCCGGTCTTCAGCCAGGCCAGCGCGAGGAGGCCGCGGGCCCACCGGGATTCCGGCGCGAGCGGACGCAGGATCTCCATCGCCTCGTCCAGCTCCCCCGCGAACAGCAAGGCCTCTCCGAGGTTCTCGCGGTAGTCGGTGTCATCGGGGTCCAGGACGATCAAGGCGCGCAGGTCCTGGACGGCTTCCCGGTACTCACCCGCCCGGCGGTGGATCTCCGCGCTCAGGACGCGGCCGTTCTCCTCCTGCCCTGCCGCCAGAACGCTGTCCATATCGGACACGGCACCGGCCGGGTCATCGAAGAGGAGGCGATGACGAGCGCGTCGATAGCAGGCGTATCCCCCGCTCTCCTCCACGCGGACTCCCTCGTCCAGCGCGGCCCGGGCTTCCTCGTGACGATCGAGGGCCCTGAGGATGTCGCCTCGGGTGCTGTGGAAGAAGGCCATCCCCGGGTTCGCCGCGACAGCGATGTCGATGTCGGCGAGGGCGGCCGGATAGTCGCCGGTCCGCTGGTAGGCCATCGCGCGCCAGGTGTGCGCCCACTCGTTGCCGGGGTCGAGTTCGATCGCGCGGCTCAAGGGCTTCACCGCGTCTTCGTACTTCTCCAGCCAGCTGAGGGCGATCCCTCGTTGAAGGTGGTTCTCGGCGTCCTCCGGAGCCAGCTCGATGGCCCGGTCGAAGTCGGCGAGCGCCGTCGCGTGCTCATCCAGGTCATTGTGCGCCCGGCCACGCATGTAGTACGCCCACTCGTAGTCCGGGTCGAGCCGGAGCGCGGTGGTGAAACCGTCGATCGCGAGCCTGTTCCGCTCGCCGCGACGGTGGAACGCCGCCCGGATCGCGTGGGCCCTGGCGCTTCCGGTGTCCATCACGACGATCGCGTCGAAGGTCGCCGACGCCGCGTCCTCGTCCCCGTTCTGGTCGTAGAACGACGCGAGCTCGGTCAGGTAGAACACGTCCTTGGGGCGGAGCGCGACGGCCGCCCGGTGACCGGCGAGCGCCTTGTCCTTGTCCCCCAGTTCGGCGAACAGCGTGGCCCGGTAGTAAACGGCCCAGGCGTAGTCGGGGTCGAGCCGGATCGCGATGTCGATCTCGTCGATCGCCTTCCGGACATCGCCGCGCTTGAAGTACACCTCACTCCGGATGGAGTAGGCCCATCTGTGGTCGGGCTGGAGACGGACGGCCTCGTCGAGGTCGGCCATCGCGCCGTCGAGATCGCCGAGTTCGGCGCGAGCGGAACCGCGCCCGCGCCACGAGTAGGCGTAAGTGGGATCGAGTTCGACAGCCCGGTCCAGATCCGCCAGTGCCCGTTCCCAGTCGCCCTCGTCACGGAACAGATTGCCGCGGTCGCTCCAGACGTAAGGGTCCGCTGGGCTCAGATCGAGAGCCCTGTCGTAGTCCCGTTTCGCCGCCTCAGTGTCGTCCTGGCCCTCGTAAGCCCACGCGCGCCGCCGGAGCACCGTCGAAAGCCGGGCCGCGTCGAGTTCCTTCGCACCGGAGAGCAGGTCCAGGACCTGGATCTCCCGGGGACCGTCGCCGTCGCCGACCGCGGCGGCCAGCCGCCGCGCCCAGTCCAGGACCGCGGGCGCGTCCGCGTCGACGCCGGCCTGCTCCATCATGCGCGCCCAGGCACGGGCGGAAGCCGTGTCCGTCGTGACCATCTCCGCGGCTCCGAGCAGCGCGTCCGGCAGCGCGTCGGCCGGATCACCGCACAACCGGTGGTAAGCCTGCTCGAGTTTCCTCAGCTGCCAGCGTTCGTCGTTCCAGGCGTCGCGGTGACGGCTGAGGCCGAGTTCGTCGCACCGGCCTTGGTAGTACTCGCTGAGCTTGCGGTGGCGTTCGGCGAACTTGTCGAGTGAAAGGCCGCGTTCCAGCCGCACCATCGGGCCGCGGACCACCGGGTGGTAGCGCACCGGAAGCTCACGGCGCCCGACGAACGGCAGTTCCCGCAACCAGCGGAAGGTCTCCCCCGCCGTTTCCTTCCCGGTCAGCACACCGATGACGTCCTCGTCCAGGACGCGGGGCAGCGACGCCGTGGCGGCGATCTCCTGCCTGGCCTTTTCGGGAACCCAGTGCAGGAACCGTTTGACCGCGTCATCGGTGGGATCACCGACCGCGTCCGCTTCGGTGGGATTCCCCCGTGCCAGCATGGCGACCAGGACGGGCAGACCGCCGCTCAGCCGCAGCACGCTCTCGATCACGTCTTCGCCGGTGACCCCGTGCTCGGCGAGCAGGTGGCGCGCCTCCGGCTCGGTGAACGGCCTGAGTTCGATCTCACGCACAAGCGGCGCGTACCGGTTCCAATTCCCTTCGTCCAGCGGGAACTGGCCTGCCACGGTGAGCACCAGGTTCTGCGGCAGGTCGCCGTACAGCCCGCCGAGCAGGTCGAGCAGCCAGGTCTCCAGCACCGGCGAGGTACGTTCGAAGGTGTCGAAGAACAGCGCGATCTGCCGGCTTTCCGGAAGGCGCCAGAGATCCTCCACGAACGGCTTGGTCAGCTCCTCCGCCGGTTCCAGGAGAAGCTGGACGTCGGCCTTTCGCTTGAACTTCGCCGCGAGGTAGACCTGCAGCTGCTCCAGTTGCTTCGCGGTCGCGTCCGCGTCGATCGCGTCGGCGGCGATGCTTCCGCCGGGGAGGGTCTTCGCCACGCCGAGACTGGCCTTGACCACGGTCTTCGTCACGAGCGCACGGCCGGCGGCCGGGGCCTGCGGATCGCTGTGGAGCCGTTCCCTCGCCTTGAGATAGGACTCGTAGCGCTTCTCGAATCGCCGCATCTCGTGCCCGCCGCGAGCGAGATCCTTCGCGAGTTTGACCAGTGTCGCGGGCAGATCCTGCTGTCTGTCGTCCACGAACCCGACGGCGGCGCGGGTCTCCTCGGCGATACCGCGAAGCTGGTCGAGGAGGAAGGACTTGCCGACCCCGGCGAGACCGTGCACCGAGAACAGGTACCGGCGGCGCCGATCGCTCCCGGGCAACCCCAGATTGACCCGGAAGTCCTCGCGTTCCCCGACTCTGCCGACGAAACCGTCGCTCAACCAGGCACGGGCGACGTCTTGGATGCTGGACCGACCGTCTGGACGTGACACAAGTCCTCACTTTGCCACATCCCACGACGAGTGAAGGCCCCTTTCCTCGACTGAGGAAAGGGGCCTTCACGAGACCACAGGTCAGGCCCGCAGGCTCGCACCGAAGCGTTCACCGGCGATCGCGACGGCGGCGTCGCGGGCCTTGGTGGCCTCGTCGACGGTCAGCGTGCGGTCCGAGGCACGGAACCGCAGCTTGTACGCCACCGAACGCTTTCCCTCGCCCAGCTGCTCACCCTGGTAGGAGTCGAACAGCGTGATGTCTTCGAGCAGCTCGCCCGCGCCCTCGCGCAACGCCTCGGCCAGGTCGGCCGACGGCACGCCGGTCTCGACGACGAGAGCGACGTCGAGCAGCACCGGCGGATACGCCGAGATCCGCGGCGCCGGACGGCTGTCCGGGATCGGGATCGCGTCCAGGTCGAGCTCCATCGCGACGGTGCGCGGCGGCAGCCCGAGCGCCTCGACGACCTTCGGGTGCAGCTCACCGGCGTAACCGACGGGCCACTGCCCCACCCGCAGCTGCGCGCAGCGGCCGGGGTGCCACGGCGGCTGGTCCGCCGCGGCGGTGGTCAGCTCGACACCGGCGGCCTGCGCCACCAGCCGCGCGGCCTGCACCGCGTCGGCCCAGTTCGCCTGCTCGCCCTCGCCCCACCATCCCGCGCGGCCACGAC
The DNA here is from genome assembly GCF_042647925.1 of Amycolatopsis speibonae. Taxonomy (NCBI): domain Bacteria; kingdom Bacillati; phylum Actinomycetota; class Actinomycetes; order Pseudonocardiales; family Pseudonocardiaceae; genus Amycolatopsis; species Amycolatopsis speibonae. The sequence continues at coordinate 55,253 of NZ_JBHRWK010000152.1, read as the reverse complement.
GGCCCGCGAGCACGACGGCGACGTGCAGCGGCTGCGGCGGGACGGCCGCTTCCAGGACCGCGAGTTCCTCATCGGTCGGCCGCCGGTCCACCCCGAGCGAAGGCATCGGTACCGGGTTCGGCCCGGGCAGCACGACCTGTCCGAGGTGGAACAGCGAAACATCCTTGAAGCCACGGGAAATGTTGCGCTGCAGGATCTCCAGCAGCCCCGGCAGCAGGCTGCTCGCCATCCGGTCCTTGTCCGCCTCCAGCGGGTTGCGGATTCCGACGGTGCTGCGGCGGACGTCGTCCTCGGGCAGCCCGAACGAATCCCAGACCGAGTCCGAGATGAACGGGAAGGGCAGCACCTCGACGTAGCCGTTCTCCGCCAGCGCACGCGCGACCGAACGACGGCGACGCTGCGTGTCGGTGAGGCCCCGGCCGGCCGGGGCTTCGGGCAGCACCGACGGGATGCTGTCGTAGCCCTCCAGCCGGAGCACCTCCTCGACCAGGTCCGCGGGCTGCACCAGGTCGCCGCGCCAGCTCGGCGGGACCGCGGTCACCAGCGCGGTGCCGTCCTCGGACGTGCCCACGTTGACCTTGCAGCCGATCTGCGAGAGCCGCTTGACCGTGACCCCGCGTTCGTAGCGCACCCCGGCCACCTGGTCGGGCAGGCTGATCGGCATGGTCACCGGCTTGTTCGGCTCGACGCCGCCCTCGTCGGTGCGGCCGGGCAGGATCGAGCCTTCGCCGTACTGGCGCAGCAGGCGCGCGGCGAGTTCGACGGCCGCCGCGCACAGCTTCGGGTCGGTGTAGCGCTCGAACCGCTTGGCCGCCTCGGAGAACAGCTTGTGACGGCGGGCCGTCCGGCTGATCGACGACGGATCCCAGTGCGCCGCTTCGAGCAGCACGTCGGTGCTCTCCGGCGTGATCTCGGTCGACGCGCCGCCCATCGTGCCCGCCAGCGAGATGACCCCGCTGTCGTCGGCGATGATCACGTCGTCGATGTCGAGCGTGCGCTCGACATCGTCCAAAGTGGTCAGTTTCTCACCCGGCTTCGCCTTGCGCACCACCAGATCGCCCTTGACCGAACCAGTCGCGAACGCGTGCAGCGGATGCCCGAGCTCGAGCATGACGTAGTTGGTCACGTCGACCGCGAGCGAGATCGAACGGATCCCCGCCAGCATCAGGCGGCGGCGCATCCACCACGGCGTCGGCGCCGTCGCGTCGAGGTTCTTCACCCGGCGCAGGACGAACCGCTTGCAGCCTTCGGTGTCTTCGATCCGCACCGGCCAGGCGTCGCTCTCGGCCTCGGGGACCTCGATGGACGCCGGGTCGCCGAACGGGACGTCGAGCGCGTTGGACAGCTCGCGGGCAAGGCCGCGGACCGACAGGGTGTACCCGCGGTCCGGGGTCGGCGTCACCTCGAGGACGGTGTCGTCGAGGTTGAGCAGCTTGTTCGCGTCCTCGCCCGGGCTGGCCGTGCTCGGCGGCAGCACCAGGATGCCGGAATGGTCGTCGCCGATGCCGAGTTCGCGCGCGGAACAGATCATGCCGTCGCTGAGCCGGCCGTAGGTCTTGCGCGAACCGATCTCGAAACCGCCGGGCAGCACCGTGCCGGGCAGCGCGACGACGACCAGGTCGCCCTCGGCGAAGTTCGTGGCACCGCAGATGATCCCGCGGGTCCTGATCCCGGCGGGGCCGTCGTCTTCGAACGGGCCTTCGTCGTCGTCCTCGTCGTCGAGGTTCTCGTCCGGCTTGTCGGCGGTGTGGTCATCGGACTCACCGACGTCGACCCGGCAGAAGCGGACCGGCTTCTTGAACTCGGTGAGCTCCTCGATCTCGGCGACACGGCCGACCACGAGCGGGCCGGTGACCGGTTCGAGCTTCCGGACGTCGTCGACCTCGATGCCGATACGCACGAAGGCGTCGGCCAGATCCTGGGCCGTGACCTCCTCGTCGACGTCGAGGTGCTCGGTCAGCCAGCTGGCTGGGACCTTCACTCAGGCCTCCGTTCCGAAGGGCAGGGTGAACCTGATGTCGCCCTCCACCATGTCGCGCATGTCCGGGATTCCGTTGCGGAACTGCAGGGTGCGCTCGATACCCATGCCGAAGGCGAAGCCCGAGTAGACCTCGGGGTCGACGCCGCAGGCACGCAGGACGTTGGGGTTGACCATGCCGCAACCGCCCCATTCGACCCAGCCCGGGCCGCCCTTCTTCTCCTCGAACCAGACGTCGACCTCGGCCGACGGCTCGGTGAACGGGAAGAAGTGCGGGCGCAGGCGGGTCTTCGAGTTTTCGCCGAACATCCTGCGGGCGAAGGCGTCGAGGGTGCCCTTGAGATGTGCCATCGTCAGGCCCTTGTCCACCGCGAGCCCTTCGACCTGCGAGAACACCGGGGTGTGCGTGGCGTCGAGCTCGTCGGTCCGGTAGGTGCGGCCGGGGCAGACGATGTACACGGGCAGGTCGCGGTGCAGCAGCGTGCGGGCCTGCACCGGCGAGGTGTGCGTCCGCAGCACCAGTCCGGAGTCCTCCTCACCGAGGTAGAACGTGTCCTGCAGCTGGCGCGCGGGGTGGTCCTTGCCGAAGTTCAGCGCGTCGAAGTTGAACCACTCGGCCTCGAGTTCCGGGCCGTCGGCGACCTCGTAACCCATCGCGACGAACGCGTCGGCGATCCGCTCCGACAGGGTCGCGATCGGATGCCGGGCACCGCGGGGCACCCGGTCCCAGGGAAGCGTGACGTCGACGGTCTCCTCACGGAGCACCTTTTCGTCACGCTCGACCTGGAGTACGGCACGGCGGTCGTCGAACGCGGCTTGGATACCTTGACGCGCTTCGTTGACCCGCTTGCCTGCCTCGGCCTTCTCCTGCTTCGGCAGGGCGCCGATCTCGCGGCGGGCGAGCAGTAGCGGAGACTGGTCCCCGAGGTGGGCGGGTTTGACCGCGGCCAGCGCGTCGAGATCCGCCGCGGCCGCGAACTCCGCCTCGGCCTGCTTGACGGCGGCCGTCAACGTTTCCGGCGCGAGGGCTCCCACCTGGGGGTCCTGCTTGTCGTTGGCTTCGGACATAACTCCTCGGCGTCCGCTGGGACTGGTCCGGTGCACGCGAGCGCACGCATGGGTTTAGCAGCTGCTGAATTCTATGGGACAGCGAACGGCGGCCCCCGATCACCCTCGGGCTGGGCACACCGTCACTCAGGAAGACGAAAAACGCGCTCTACGCCGTAAACAAGGTGCCGGAACGAACACTGCGTTCCATGAGAGCTCCCTTGGTGTCGTGGTGCGGACGGCGTCGTGCCCGCGACTCTACGTGGCCGCGGGCGACGAAGCCATCGGATTCCCGGCTCAGCGCCCGGCGAACGCGCCCTCGAAGTCCACCTTGCCGAACTCCTCCGGGACGATGCCGTCGGCGGCGTAGCGGTACAGCGCGGTCTGGTAGATCCCGGAGAGCGTCGTGCAGAGGATGGCGACCAAGAACCCCCACACGAGTGAAATCCCGAGGGCGACGAAGATCGTGATGGTTCCGCCGAGCAGGAAACCGGCACCCATGAAGACCACGAACCCGGCCAGCGTCAGCAGGAAGCCGACCAGCCCGATGCCGAACCTTCCGGCGGCCTGCTCGCCCCAGGTCCGCTTGAGCAGCTCCGCCGACCGCTTGGCACCGTGCCGGACACCGGCGTCCTCGATCATCATCACCGGCAGGACGAGGTAGGTGACGAGGTTCCAGGCGGCGCCGACCAACCGGCCGACGAAGAAGCCGATGAACCCGAACCGCTGCTCGATCTCCCGGAGGATCAGGGAAACCGTCGCGGTCACCACCGACCAGCCCAGCAGCGGCAGCCATCGGCGTCCCGCTTCGGCCAGCCCGGCCGCCACGCGAGGGTCGTCGCCGCGCAGCGCGACGTCGGCCTGCGAGATGAGGGCGGCGTTGAAGAACACCGTGACGAACGCGGCGGCGAGATAGAACAGCCCGATCATCACGTACGAACCGGGTGTCAGCCGGGAGTGGTCGGCGATCTCGGTGTGGGAGATCCAGTAACCCGAGCCGAGGAACACCGCGGCGACCAGCAGACCGGCGACGGCGGCGAGCACCGGGAAGATCGCGAGTTCCTTGCGGGACCGCAAAACTCGCCAAGAAGCACCGAACAAGGCGAAAGAACGGGCGATACGCCCCATGATTCCCCCAGTGAATCAACGGAAATGGTGAAGCGGCAGCTTAGCGAGCCGCGCGCGACGCCATCGCGTTGGTATAGACGCAGATCGCCGCGGCCGTCGCGAGGTTCAGGCTCTCCGCCCGGCCGTACATGGGGATCTTGACCGCGAGGTCGACCGTCTCCAGGACGCTCTGCGGCAAACCGTGCGCCTCGTTGCCGAAAACCCAGGCGGTGGGCTCGTCGAAGGACACCTGATCGAGTTCGTTGTCGGCGTAGCCGTGCGCGCCGAAAGTGCGGAGACCGGCCGCGGAGCAGGCCTTCAAGGCCGCGTCGACGTCCCGGATCCGGGTGATGGCGGGGTGGAACAGGCTGCCCGCGGCCGCGCGGACGCATTTGCCGTTGTGCGGGTCGACGCTGTCCCCCGCGAGGACGACCGCGTCGGCGCCGGCGGCGTCCGCGACGCGGATCACAGTGCCCGCGTTGCCGGGGTCCGCGACGTCGACGAGGACGACGACGAGCTTGGCGCCCGGCTTGAGGACGGTCTCTTGTGGACGGTCGACAAGCGCGCAGACCGCGACGATGCCTTGCGGCGTCACGGTCTCGGACAGGCCGTCGGCGGCGCGGTCGGTGATCGGCGAGACGGGGACTCCCGCCTCACGCGCGGCGAAGAGCAGACGCTCGTGCTGTGCGGCGGCGCGTTCGGTCACGAACAGCTCGTACACCTTGCCGCCGTCTTCGAGGGCGGCTTCGACCGCGTTCGCGCCCTCGGCGAGGAACCGTCCCGCCTTCTCGCGTTCGGCGCGGCGGGTCAGCTTGCGCGCAGCAACAACCCGGGGCGTCCGTTCGGTGAACGGAGCCGCCCCGGGTTGCGGAAGAGCGCTGTAGCCGGTCAGGCCGACTTCTTCTCTTCGGTGTTCACGTTCGCCTTGGCCAGCTCGGCCAGCGCGGTGAAGGCGGCGGCGTCGTTGACGGCGAGGTCCGCGAGGATCTTGCGGTCGACCTCGACACCCGCGGCCTTGAGGCCCTGGATGAACCGGTTGTAGGTCACGCCGTTGGCGCGAGCCGCCGCGTTGATACGGGTGATCCACAGCTGGCGGAAGTCACCCTTGCGGGCACGACGGTCCCGGTAGGCGTAGTTCAGCGAGTGAAGCGTCTGCTCCTTCGCCTTGCGGTACAGCCTCGAACGCTGGCCGCGGTAGCCGCTGGCGAGCTCGAGAGTCGCGCGACGCTTCTTCTGGGCGTTGACAGCCCTCTTGACGCGTGCCACTGGTCCATCCTGTCGATCTGGGGGCGCGGCGAGCGCGCCCGGGGTTTACAAGTGCGGGGGTGTCAGCGGCCGAGAAGGCGCTTGACGCGGCCGACGTCGTTCTTGGCGATCTCGGTCGTGCCTTCGAGGCGACGGGTGAGCCTGTTGGACTTCTTCTCCATCAGGTGGCGACGGCCGGCCTTCTGGCGGCGCAGCTTGCCGGTACCCGTGACGCGGACACGCTTGGACGTCCCGCTGTGCGTCTTCATCTTCGGCATTACGTAGTCCTCTTTCGTGCGGCGGCACACCGGGGTGCTCCGGTGTGCCGCTGACATGTGCTGGTCGGCGCTACGCGTCGGCGGGCGACTCGGACGGATCGTCCTTGCCGGCCTTCGCGGCCTTCTGCGGCTTCACGTTCTTGTGCGGGGCCAACACCATGATCATGTTGCGACCGTCCTGCTTCGGCGACGACTCGACGAAACCGAGTTCGGTCACCTCGTCGGCGAGCTTCTGCAGCAGACGGAAACCGAGTTCCGGCCGGGACTGCTCGCGACCGCGGAACATGATCGTGACCTTGACCTTGTTGCCTGCCGCGAGGAAGCGCGACACGTGACCCTTTTTGGTCTCGTAGTCGTGCTGATCGATCTTCGGCCGCAGCTTCTGCTCTTTGATGACGGTGAGCTGCTGGTTGCGGCGGGACTCGCGGGCCTTCTGCGCGCTCTCGTACTTGAACTTGCCGAAGTCCATGAGCTTGCATACGGGCGGGCGTGCCTGAGGAGCGACCTCGACGAGATCGAGATCGTTCTCCTGTGCCAGCCGCAGCGCATCTTCGATCCGGACGATGCCGACCTGTTCACCGGCTGGTCCGACGAGTCGGACTTCCGGTACCCGGATTCGGTCGTTGATGCGTGTCTCGGAGCTGATGGGGCCTCCCTGGTTCGAGGTAAATTCTTCTACCGTTTCGACCTGGTGCCCACATGCCGAAGGCCCCGGTACCGTGAGGTACGCGAGGCCCACTCATTCCGATCGCGTTCAGTCTCCAGAACCGAACACACCGCCGCGGACGCCCGAAATCGTCTTTGGCAAAACCGGACCCGGACACCTGATGTTACGGCAGTGACGCGGGTGGGAGCGGGGCTCCACTTGCGCCCCCGATCGCTCGGAGGCTGGTCGCTCGTGGAAGGGTACCAGACGTGTCAGATGAACCCGTTCAGCAACCCCCGTATTCCCCTGACGTCCGCGACCTGGAGGACATCCCGAGCGTCGAGGTGATCAGCAGGGCGGCCGTCATGCTGCTCTCCGCCGGCGCCGAGCGACTCGGCCTCGCCGACGAGGATCCGGCCGCTTCACCGCACCGCGACCTCGACGAGGCTCGCCGTCTGATCACCGCCCTCGCCGGGCTGGTGACCGCTTCGGCAGAGTACCTCGGCCTGCACGCGGGCCCGTTGCGTGACGGCTTGCAGTCACTGCAGAAGGCGTTCCGCGAAGCTTCGGCCGTTCCGGACGCGCCGGGGCAGGGGCCGGGCGAGAAGTACACGGGGCCGGTCTACTAGGCGTCGTCCCGCCTGCCTTCAAGTGCGATGAAGGGGCCTTTCATGGCAAATTTTGCCATGAAAGGCCCCTTCATCGCACGCGCACTAGGCGTCGGCGCGATTGGAAGCTAACATTTCAGATGTGAGTGGGTTAGCGAAGGTGCCGAGGTCCCTCCTCAGGGACGAGGCTTACGAGAACATCCGCCGGGCGATCATCGACGGGACACTGCCGCCGGGGACGAACCTGCGCGACGGCGACCTCGCCGATCAGCTGGGTCTCTCCCGGGCTCCAGTGCGCCAGGCGCTGCTGAGGCTCATCGAGGACGGACTCGTCGAGTCGAAGCCGCAGAGCTACACACGCGTGGCCGGCTTCGTTCCCGACGACGTCCGCGACGCGCTCCAGCTCGTGCGCACGCTGCACGAGTCCGCCGTCCGCGCGGGCGCGCCGCGGATGGGGCCCGCCGAGGTCGCGGCGATGCGCGCGGCCAACGCCCGGTTCGCCGACGCGATCGCCGCCGGGGACATCGCGACCGCGATCGCCGCCGACGACGAGCTGCACGACGTCCCGGTGGCCGCCGCGCGCAACCGGGCGATCGCCGCGACGCTGGCCCGCTACACGCCGCTGCTCCGGCGTCTCGAATACGCCCGCTTCGGCTCCCTGCCCGCGCACCGGTCCGTCCAGCGTCACGCGGAGCTGGCCGACGCGATCGAGGCGGGCGACGTCGACGCGGCCTGCGCGATCACCGCCACGATCTGGACCGAACTCGAAGCCCTCTTGGAGGCGCCATGACCCTCGCCGACTTCCCGCGCTACCCGCTGCTGTTCGGCCCCCCCCCGTCCATCCGCTCGAGCGGCTCACCGCCCATCTCGGCGGCGCGAAGGTCTGGGCGAAACGCGAGGACGTCAATTCCGGTATCGCGTTCGGCGGCAACAAGACCCGGAAGCTCGAGTACCTGGTCGCCGACGCGCTCGCCGAGGGCGCGGACACGCTGATCTCGATCGGCGGCGTGCAGTCGAACCACACCCGCCAGGTCGCCGCGGCCGCCGCACGGGCCGGGCTCAAGGCCGTGCTGGTCCAGGAGAGCTGGGTCGACTGGAACGACCCGCTGTACGACAAGGTCGGCAACATCCAGCTCTCGCGCATCCTCGGCGCGGACATCCGAATGGTCGAGGCCGGGTTCGGCGTCGGCTTCAAGGAGAGCTGGGAGAACGCGGTCAAGGAGATCGAGGCGGGCGGCGGGAAGCCGTACGCGATCCCGGCGGGCGGGTCGGACCATCGCCTCGGCGGGCTCGGTTTCGCGAACTGGATCGTGGAACTCGAAGCGCAGGAGGCCGAGCTCGGCGTCTTCTTCGACACGGTGGTCGTGTGCTCGGTCACCGGCAGCACGCAGGCCGGGATGGTCGCCGGGGCCGCGCTGTCGGGCAAGCCGCGGCGGATCCTCGGCATCGACGGTTCGGCGAAACCGGCCGAGACCCGCGACCAGGTCACGCGCATCGCCAGGGCGACCGCGGAGCTGATCGGCGCGGGCGAGATCGGCGAAGTCGAGCTGGACGAGCGGTACCACGCGGGGATCTACGGCGTCCCGGACGAGTCCACTTTGGACGCGATCCGGACGCTGGCGCGGCTGGAGGGTGTCCTCACCGATCCGGTGTACGAAGGCAAGTCCATGGCGGGGCTGATCGACCTCGTCGGCCGCGGTGAGATCTCACGGGACTCGAATGTGCTCTTCGCGCACCTGGGCGGGCAGCCCGCGCTGAACGGGTACACGAGCGTGCTCTAGCGGAGCTGAAGGACGCCATACCCGCATCCGACGCGGTGAAGGGCGCTTTCCCCACACGAGATGCGGGGAAAGCGTCCTTCAGCCAAGTCAGGCCACCACGGCCAGGACGTCGATCTCCACCAGCAGTCCGGCGGGCAGGCCGACGTACACGGTGGTGCGGGCCGGGTGCGGGGCCTCGCCGATCAGCTTGTTGTAGGCCTCGTTGAACACACCGAAGTGGTCGACGTCGGTCAGGTACACCCGCACCATCAGCGCGTCGGCCAGGCTCGAACCGGCGGCCTCGAGCACCGCTTCGATGTTCTTGAAGGTCTGCTCGGTCTGCTCGCCGACGGTCTCGCCGACGATGGCGCCGGTGGCCGCGTCGAAGGCGACCTGGCCGGCCACCTGCAGGATGTTGCCCTTGCGGACCGCCTGCGAGAACGCGGCCACCGGCTTCGGCGCGTTCTCCGTGCTGATCGCGGTCTTGCTCATTCCAACTTCCCCTTTCGGTTCCCCGTCCATCCACTGTGGACGGAAGCTTCTTCGGCGGCGGCGACGAGTTCGGGTACGAGCCCCATCAGGCCGTCGTAGTCCAGCAGCACCTTCGGCACCGATATCGACGCGGCCGCCAGTACGACGCCACCCGGGCCGCGGACGGGCGCCGCGATGCAGTGGATGAAGTCCTCGTGCTCGGCGTTGTCCACCGCGTAGCCACGGTCGGCGACGAGCCCGAGCTCCTTCCCGTACGCCTCGGGCGTGGTGATCGTGTTCGGGGTGCGGACGAAGAAGTCGATCCTCGACACCACGTCCGCCTGCTTTTCCGGCGTCATCGCCGCGACAAGCACCTTGCCGACGGCGGTGCAGTGCAGCGGCGCGCGTTTCCCGATGCGCGAGTACATCCGCACCGAATGCCTGCCCTCGAACTTGTCGATGTAGACGACCTCGCCGTCCTCATAGGACGCCAGGTGGATGGTGTGCCCGGTGCGCGAGTTGAGCCCGGCGAGCGCCGACTGCGCGGTGCGCCGGACGTCGCGGTCTTCGAGCGCCTGCTGTGCGAGGTCGAAAAGCGCGCTGCCCAGCCGGTAGTACCGCTGCCCTTCCCGGCGCACGAAGTGATGCGACTCCAGGGTCCGGAGCAGGCGCAGCACGGTCGACTTGTGCACGCCGATCTCCTCGGCGAGCTGATCGAGGGTCTTCGGCTCACGGGCGAGCCCGCTCAGCAGTGTGAGCGCCCTGTCCAGGCTTTGACTCATGCCGCCTCCGCGGGAAGAAGTACGTCGGCGGGGCTCATCCGCTCACCAATCCCTTGTCCGTCAGCTTCGCTGCCGCCCATGCTGCCTCATCCGCCCCGAGGAGCGTTTCGACCACGGATTCGGGCAACGGCGTCCCCACATCGTCGTGGGTCAGCAGGGTCGCGGCGGCCTGCAGGTGGCCGCGCCGCAGCCGGGTCGCGGGGGCGTCGCCGCGCAGGGTGGCGGCCAGGAAGCCCGCCGCGAACGCGTCACCGGCGCCGACCGGCTCCACGACGTCGACCTGGAGCGCGGGCGCGAACAGGGGCGCCGTGTCACCGTCGATCAGCGTCACACCGCGTTCCCCGTGCTTGACGACCAGTGTCTTCGGCCCGGGCAGCGCGGCGCGCAGCCGCTCCGGGTCACCGGTCCCCCACACCCGCTCGGCCTCGTCTTCCCCGGCGAGCACGATGTCGGCACGAGCGGCCAGTTCGGCCAGCACCGAAGGATCGCGCCCGGTCCACAGCGCGGGCCGGAAGTTCACGTCGAACGACACCAGCGTCTCGCCGCGCGGCCGTTCCAGCAGGGCCCGCACCAGGTCGAGACAGCCGTCCGACAGCGCGGGCGTGATCCCGGACAGGTGGATGACGCGCACCCCGTCCAGATCGAGTTTCCCCAGTAGCCCGGCGTCCATTCCGGACGCGGCCGAACCCTTGCGGTAGTACCGCACCGGGCTGCCCTGAGCGCCGCTTTCCTTGATGTAAAGCCCGGTCGGCCGCGTCGGGTCGACCATGACCGCGCTGACGTCCACCCCCGCCGCCGCGATCTCGCGCACCAGCGCCCGGCCGAACGGATCGTCGCCGACGGCACTCACCCAGGCGCTGGCGAAACCCAGCGCCGGGAGATGGCAGGCGACGTTCGACTCGGCTCCGCCGATGGTCCGCACCCACTTCCGTACCTCGTCGGGCGGCCCGGATTCGGCCGGTACGAACAAGGCCATCGACTCCCCGATGCAAATAACGTCGGGCGCGCTTGTCACCTTCGCGTCTCCTAGTCGTCACGCCGTTGACCTCTAGCGGACCGGATGCTACACCTATCCCACGCAATATGCGCAACGTCCGTTGCAACATACGCAACCGAGGTGAACCTCATGTTCGAAGCCGGCACCATCGATTCCGCCGCGGTCGCGGCCGTCCGGGAAGAGCGCGTCGACTGGCGCTTCCGCTCGGTCGCGCCTTCGCTGTCCGGTCTGACGATCGGCGAAGCCGCCGCTCGCGGCGCGAAGCTGTTCGAGGACGGCTTCCTCGGCCCGTTCGTCGTGCTCGACGAAGAGGCCGTCGAACACAACCTGCGCACGATGGCGGACTGGTGCGCCACGCGTGGTGTCGCGCTGGCCCCGCACGGCAAGACGACGATGGCGCCGCAGCTGTTCGAGCGGCAGCTCGACCACGGCTCGTGGGGCATCACCTGCGCGAACGCCGGTCACCTGCGGATCTACCGGGCGTTCGGGGTCTCCCGGATCCTGCTGGCGAACCAGCTGCTCGACCCGTCGGGCCTGCGGTGGCTGGCCGCGGAGCTGGACGCCGACGACGACTTCGAGTTCGTCTGCTGGGTCGACTCGGTCCGCGGCGTCGAGCTGATGACCGAAGCCCTGCGCGGCGCCCGCCGGAAGGTGGACGTGCTCGTCGAACTCGGCGCCGAGGGCGGCCGCACCGGTGTCCGCGACACCGGCACCGCGCTCGCCGTCGCCGAAGCCGCGCACGCGAGCCCGGCCCTGCGGCTGCGCGGATCCGGCGGCTACGAGGGCGCGCTCTCCCACCACACCGACGAGAAGTCGCTCCAGCTGATCAGCTCCTATGTGGACGGTCTGCGGGAACTCGTCTTCGCCTTCCACGAAAAGGGCCTGCTCGACGACGCCGGTCAGATCATCGTCACCGGCGGCGGCAGCGCGTACTTCGACCGCGTCGCCGACGAGCTCACCAAGGACTGGGGCGGCCTGGCCGTCCTGCCGATCCTGCGCAGCGGCGCCTACGTGACCCACGACGACGGCTTCTACCGCGTGATCTCGCCGCTGGGCGAGCACCCGCGCATCGGCGGCGTCGCGTCGTTCCGTCCCGCGCTGCGCGCCTGGGCGCAGGTCACGTCGAAGCCGACGGACGAACTCGCGCTGCTCACCATCGGCAAACGGGACGCCTCCTTCGACGAAGGCATGCCCGAGCCGCGCCTGATCCGCAAGGGCGACGGAGCACCCTCCGCGCTCGAAGGCCATTCCATCCAGAAGATGAACGACCAGCACGCCTTCCTCACCCTGCCCGCGTCGTCCCCGGTCGAGGTCGGCGACTGGATCGCCCTCGGTCTGTCGCATCCGTGCACCGTGTTCGACAAGTGGCCCCTCATCCCGGTCGTCGGCCCCGACGGCGAGACCGTGCTCGATTTCGTCCGCACGCATTTCTGATCCGTCCTCCACTCCCCGCAGAGGAAGAATCATCATGGACATCGTTGTCCGCTCCGCACTGGTCGCCGACGGCACCGGGGATCCGCTCACCAGGCACGACGTGGGCATCTCGGGTGGCCGGATCGCCAGTGTCGCCGAACCCGGCTCGCTCGCGGGCCGCCGCACCATCGACGCCGAAGGACTCGTGCTCGCGCCCGGGTTCATCGACATGCACTCGCATTCCGACCTTCAGCTGCTCGCCAATCCGGATCACCTCGCGAAGCTCTCCCAGGGCGTCACGACCGAGGTGCTCGGGCAGGACGGGCTCTCCTACGCTCCCGTGAACGACGACGTCCTCGCGTCGCTGCGTCAGCAGCTCGCCGGGTGGAACGACGATCCGGCGGGCTTCGACTGGAACTGGCGCTCGGTCGGCGAATACCTCGACCGGCTCGACGCCGGGGTCGCGGTCAACGCGGCCTACCTGGTGCCGCAGGGCACCGTCCGCATGCTCACCGTCGGCTGGGAAGACCGGCCCGCGACCGAAGCCGAGATGAACGCGATGAAGGAACTCGTCGCGACCGGTCTCGCCGAGGGCGCGATGGGCATGTCGTCCGGGCTCACCTACACGCCGGGCATGTACGCGACCACCGAAGAACTCGTCGAGCTGTGCCGGGTGGTCGGCGAGAACGGCGGCTTCTACAGCCCGCACCACCGCAGCTACGGCAAGGGCGCGCTCGAAGCGTTCGGCGAGATGGTCGACGTCTCCCGCCGCTCCGGCTGCCCGCTGCACCTCGCGCACGCCACGATGAACTTCTCGGTGAACAAGGGCAAGGCGTCGAACCTGCTGGAGCTGCTCGACCAGGCCCTGGAAGACGGCTGCGACATCACCCTGGACACCTACCCCTACCTCCCCGGCGCCACGTATCTTTCCGCGCTGCTGCCGAGCTGGTCCACCGAAGGCGGTCTCGACGCCACGCTGGCGCGGCTGTCCGATGTGGACACCCGCGAGCGGATCCGGGCCGAGATCGAGGAGACCGGCTCCGACGGCGCGCACGGCGTGCCGATCGACTGGGAGGCCATCGAGATCAACGGCGTCCGCCGGGACGAGAATTCCCACCTCGTCGGGCATTCCGTCGCCGCTTCCGCGCAGCGCGCCGGGAAACCGGCCGCGGAGCTGTACTTCGACGTGCTGCTCTCGGAAAAGCTCGGCACGTCCTGCCTGATGCACGTCGGGCACGAGGAGAACGTCCAGGCGATCATGCGCCACCGCACGCACACCGGTGGCAGTGACGGGCTCCTCGTCGGCGCCCGGCCGCATCCCCGCGCCTGGGGTACGTTCCCGCGCTACCTCGCGCGCTACGTCCGCGAACTCGGCGTCCTCGACCTCGCCGAATGCGTCGCCCACCTCACCGGCCGCGCGGCGGAACGCCTGCGGCTGACCGACCGGGGTCTCGTCCGCGCCGGATACGCGGCCGACCTCGTGCTGTTCGACCCGGAAACCGTCGCCGACACCGCCACGTTCGACGAGCCGCGGCAGCAGGCCGCCGGTATCCCCTATGTCTTCGTCAACGGTGTCGCCGCCATCGACGATGGTCAACCGACCGGCGCCCTCGCCGGCCATTCACTGCGGAACCCCGGGAGTGCCCGATGATCGACTGGCTCCAACACACGACGGGAGGTCTCCTGACCCTCGCCGCCGTCTCGATCGCGGTCTTGCTGCTGCTCATCATCAAGGTCAAACTCGAGCCCTTCATCGCCTTGATCGTGGTCGGCCTGCTGACCGCGCTGGCCGCGGGCCTGCCGGTCGGGCAGATCGTCGGCTCCGCGCAAAAGGCGTCGGATTCCCTGCTGGAAAAGGGTTTCGGCGGGATCCTCGGGCATATCGCCGCGATCATCGGGCTCGGCACCATCCTCGGGTCTATTTTGGAGCGTTCCGGCGGGGCGAAGGTGCTCACCACCGCGTTGCTGCGGGCCATCGGTGAGAAGCGGGCCCCGTTGGCGATGGGTCTCGCGGGTTTCGTCTTCGGGATCCCGGTGTTCTTCGACATCGGCATCTTCGTACTGGCTCCGCTGGTCTACGTCGCCGCCAAACAGGGCGGCCGTTCGCTGGTGCTGTACGCGCTGCCGCTGCTCGCCGGTCTTTCGATCACGCACGCGTTCCTCCCGCCGCACCCCGGCCCGGTGGCCGCGGCGGGCCTGCTGCACGTGGAACTCGGCTGGATCATCCTGATGGGCCTGGTCTGCGGTATCCCGGCGTTCCTCATCGGCGGTGTCGCGTACTCGACGTGGATCGGCAAGCGCATCGACATCCCGGTCCCCGAGGAATTCGTGGTCGAGGAAGAAGGCGACAAGGAAGAGAACCCGCCTTCACTCGGCCTGGTGGCGGCGATCATCGCGGTCCCGCTGGTGCTGATCCTCGCCGGGACCTTCGGCAGCATCTGGCTTCCCAAGAACTCCGCGCTCGCCGGTGTCGCCGCGTTCATCGGCACCCCGGCGGTCGCGCTGACGATCTCGGTGCTGCTCGCCTCCTGGCTGCTGGGCCTGCGCCGGGGCTTGACGGGCAAGGACTTGAGTGAGCTTTCGGCGAAGTCGCTGCGCCCCGTCGCGATGATCCTGCTCGTGGTCGGCGCGGGCGCGTTCTTCGGCGCTGTGCTGGCCGCGACCGGTATCGGCAAGGCCGTCGCGGGCTCTCTCGACAACGCCGGTCTTCCGGTCATCCTGGCGGCTTACGTGATCAGTTGCGGTATGCGGATCGCACAGGGTTCGGCAACCGTCGCGATCGTCACCACGAGCGGCATCGTCGCGCCGACGGTGGCGACGCTGGGTTACTCGCAGATGCAGCTCGCGCTGCTGGTCGTCGCCATTTCGGCCGGGTCGATCATCGCCTCCCACGTCAACGACGGCGGTTTCTGGATCATCTCGCGGTACTTCAACATGACGGTGCCGCAGACCCTGAAAACCTGGACCGTCTTGGAAACCGTCCTTTCCGTTTCCGGTTTCGGCGTGGCAGCATTGCTCATGGCAGTGGTTTAAACCACCTGAAAGCTGGGAGAGATCACGATGACCGGACTCGATCGACGCACCTTCCTCGGCGCCGTCGGAGCGGCTGGACTCACCACCGTTCTCGGTTCCCACCTCGCGAACGCCTCCGAACAGACCTGCGGACCGAAGGGAACCGGGGCCATCTACGTCAGCAGCTACACCAGTTCCGGGCACGGGCTCGATGTCGCTCACCGGGACGCGGCCACGAACGCGCTCGCCGTCGACCGGACGATTCCGGGAGTCAGCAACGCTTCCTGGTTCGACATCAGCGCCGACCGCAAGACACTCTACGTGACCAACGAGGACGAGAACGGCCAGATCTCCGCGCTCAGCCTCACTGATCCGGCGAAACCCAAGCTGCTCAACAAGAAGTCGGCGAAGGGCAAGCACCCGACGCACCTGTGCGTCCACTCGAGCCAGAAGTACGTGCTGGCCGCGAACTACAGCAGCGGCAGCGTCGTCGTCCTCCCGATCCTCGCGGGCGGGAAACTCGGCGACGTCGTCGATCTGGCCCAGCACAAGGGCGCCGAACGGGACGCACACGCGCACCAGGTGGTCAACGACCCCACCGGCAAGTGGGTGCTTTCGGTCGACCTCGGCGCGGATTCGGTCTACGTCTACAAACTCGACGTCGCCACCGGGAAACTGAAGCTGAACCAGCAGCTGAAGCTCCCGTCGGGCGCAGGGCCGCGCCACCTCGCCTTCCACGGAGGCGGCAAGTACGCGTACATCCTCGGCGAGCTGCGGGCCGAGGTGACCATCGCGGCGTGGGACCCGGCCACCGGGAAACTCACCGCCGGACAGGTCGTCAAGGCCGTTCCGGCCGGCACGCCCGGCGAGCAGTACCCGGGCGAGATCACCACGTCGAAGGACGGCAGGTTCGTCTACGCGTCCGTGCGTGGTTCGGACACGATCGCGTCGTTCGGTGTCGGCGAGGACGGGAAGTCCTTGAAGCTGCTGAACAACGCGCCCGTCGGCGGCGTCTACCCGCGCCACCTCACCCTGGATCCGACCGAAAGCTGGTTCTACGTATCCAGCGACAAGTCCGGCACGCTGAGCTGGCTGCCGCGTGATCCCGCCACCGGTCTCCCGGGGGCAGTCGCCGGAAAACTGGCACTCCCCCAGGTCAATTCCGTCCTTTTCGCATAAGGAGAAAATTCCATGAGAACTCGCGTCCTCATCGCGGGCCTCGCGGCGGTCGGCCTCGTCGCGGGCTGCGCGCCGGCCCAGAACACCCCCGCCGCGGGCGGCGGCGACGAGAAGACCGGCACGGTCCGGGTCTGGCTGTTCGACGAAGCCAACCGCGCACCGAAGGAAGCCGCGGTCAAGGAGGCGATCGCCGAGTTCAAGACGGCGCACTCGGGCGTCGAGGTCGACGTCCAGTGGATCCCGGTCGAAGGCCGCGCCGACAAGTTTTCAGGCGCCTTCAACGACCCCGCGAGCGCGCCGGACGTCGCCGAGTTCGGCAACACCGACGTCTCCAGCTACGCCGCCACCGGCGCGCTGGCCGACCTGACCGGCGACCTCTCGTCGTGGAAGGAAGGGGCGGACATCCTCCCGGCGGTACTGGAGACCGCGAAGTCCGGCGGCAAGACCTACGGGCTTCCCTGGTTCACCGGCATCCGCGCGTTGTACTACCGCACGGACCTCTTCGCCGAACTCGGCCTCAAGCCGCCGACGACGCTGGCGGAACTGACCGAGACCGCGAAGACGATCCGCGCCAAGAAGACGGAGCTGTACGGCATCTCCGTCGGTGGCAAGTACACCTACGCGATGCTGCCGTTCCTGTGGGCACACGGCGGCGAGATCGCCAAGCAGGACGGCGACAAGTGGAAGTCCACTGTGGACTCCGAGCAGGCCAAGGCCGGCGTGACGGCGTACGCGAACCTGCTGAAGGCGGACATCTGCCCGCCCGAGCAGTGCGCCAACCTCACCGGGACGCAGAGCATCACGGCGTTCGCCGGTGGCAAGGCAGGCATGTCCATCGGCGGTGACTTCAACCGCAAGGCCGTCGAAGCGGGCCAGGTGAAGGGCAAGTACGCGATCATCCCGATCCCGGGTACCGAGGCGGGCAAGATCGCCCCGGCGTTCTCGGGCGGCAACCTGCTCGGCGTGTTCAACGCGACCAAGCGCAAGAGCCTCGCTGTCGAATTCACCGAGCTGCTCGGTGGCGCCAAGTACCAGGAGAAGATGTACGTCGCCATGGGCAACCTGCCCACGCTCGGCAGCGTCCAGCAGAAGCTCGCCGCGAGCGACCCGTCGGTCAAACCGTTCGTCGACACGCTCACCGCCGGCACGAAGTTCGTCCCCGCCACCGCGGCGTGGTCGAAGATCGACGCGCAGAACGTGCTGCCGACCGCGATCCAGCAGATCGCGACCGGCGGCAAGGACCCGGCGGCCGCACTGGCCACCGCGGCGGCCGAGATGAACAAGGCGTTCGGCTAACCCGGACCCCGCCCCACCGCCACCCTCAACGGACAGACTGCGTCTGACTGAGAGAATTATGACGAAAGAAGCCCCCCGCACCACGGCTCCGGCCGTCCCGGCACGGCGGTCGCCCCGTCGTCGCCGGGACGGGCGGGCCGCCCTGCTCTACCTGGCGCCCGGTGGCATCCTGCTGCTGGCGATGCTGGTGTACCCGATCTACCAGCTCGTCCTGATCTCGTTCTACGACTACGGCCAGCCTCAGGCCGTCGGCAACGCGCCCCTGGTGTTCCTGGGCTTCCAGAACTACACCGACCTGCTGGAGAACATCCAGTTCTGGGAGGTGCTGGCCAAGACGCTCGGCTTCACCGCGGTCTGCGTCGTCGGCAGCCTCGCCCTCGGGACGGGGCTCGCCGTCCTGGCGACGCGGGTCCGTGCCTGGGCGCGGGTCCCGCTGTTCCTGGCGGCGCTGGCCGCGTGGGCGACGCCGGCGATGGCGGGCTCGTACGTCTGGCTGTTCCTGTTCGACGCCGACTTCGGGCTGGTGAACGAGGTGCTTTCGGGCCTCGGGTTCACCGGGATGGCGAACCATTCCTGGACCTTCGACACCTACAGCACGTTCGGGCTGGTGGCCGCCGAGGTCATCTGGTGTTCGTTCCCCTTCGTCATGGTGACGATGTACGCCGGGCTCAAGGGCGTGCCGGAGGAGGTCATCGAGGCCGCGTACCTCGACGGCGCGTCGACCTGGCGCACCACGTGGTCGGTCACCCTGCCGATGGTGCGGCCACTGCTGACCATCGCCACCATCCAGTCGATCATCTGGGACTTCAAGATCTTCACCCAGATCTACGTGATGACCAACGGCGGCGGCGTGGCCGGGCGCAACCTCGTGCTCAACGTCTTCGCCTATCAACAGGCCTTCGCCGGACAGGAATACGGTCTCGGCGCGGCGCTCGGAGTCGTGATGACCTTGCTGCTGCTGTCCATCACCGGGGTGTACGTCCGGTCGCAACGCCGGAGCGCCGGATGGGTGTGATCACGGCTCCCGCCCGGCGCCCACGCCGGGTCAAGAAACCGGGCAGGCTGATCGCCGAGATCATCTGCGTGGTGATCGCGGGCATGGTCGCGTTCCCGGTTTACTGGATGGTGCTTTCGGCGTTCAAGCCCACCGGGCAGATCCAGTCGGAGAACCCCCGCCCCTGGACGCTGACACCGACGCTGGAGCACTTCGAACGCGTGCTCAGCGGCGAGGGCTTCGCGCTGTTCTTCCTGAACAGCGTGATCGTGGCCGTCGTGGTGGTGGCGTTGTCGCTGCTGCTGTCGTTCCTTTCGGCTGTCGCGCTGACCCGGTTCAACTTCAAGGGCAAGACCGTCCTGCTGGTGATGGTGCTGGTGGCGCAGATGGTGCCGGTCGAGGCGCTGACCATTCCGCTGTTCTTCCTGATGCGGTCGGTCGGCGACGTCGCGCCGGCGTTCGGCACCAA
Organism: Amycolatopsis speibonae; assembly: GCF_042647925.1. Classification (NCBI taxonomy): domain Bacteria; kingdom Bacillati; phylum Actinomycetota; class Actinomycetes; order Pseudonocardiales; family Pseudonocardiaceae; genus Amycolatopsis; species Amycolatopsis speibonae. Next base: position 35,971 of record NZ_JBHRWK010000152.1, on the reverse strand, counting down.
CCACCTCGGCTCGCTGATCCTGGTGCACCTGGCGTTCAGCCTGCCGTTCGCGATCTGGATGCTGCGCGGGTTCGTCGCCGCGGTGCCGCAGGAACTGGAAGAGGCGTCGAAGATCGACGGGGCGAGCCGCATGCGGTTCACCTGGCAGATCCTCTTCCCGCTGGTGGCGCCCGGGCTGGTGGCGATCAGCGTACTGGCGTTCATCCACGCCTGGAACGACTTCCTGTTCGCCAAGACGTTCATCATCTCCAACACCGAGAACCAGACGCTCCCGCTGGCGATCCTGGTGTTCTTCAAACCGGAGGACACCGACTGGGGCGCGGTGATGGCGGGTTCGACCCTGATGACCATCCCGGTGCTGGTGTTCTTCATTCTCGTGCAACGACGACTCGTGTCCGTCATGGGCGGCGCGGTGAAGGGCTGACATGCCTGGCTTCGAAACTCTGCTCCCCCGTCCCGTCTCGGTGGAACCGCTGCCGGGACGGTGCGCGGTACCGTCCGAAGTGGACGTACGGATTGATGCCGGACTTCCCGCCGAGGGTTATCGGCTGGAAATCGACCCGGCCGGGGTGACCCTGCACGCCGCCGACGCGGCGGGCGAGTTCTACGGCCGTCAGACGCTCCGGCAGCTCATCGGGCCGGACGCCTTCCGGGCGACGTCGATCCACAGTGGACAGCGGACGATCCCGTGCGGCGTGGTCACCGATCACCCGCGGTTCGGCTGGCGCGGCTGCCTGCTCGACGTGGCGAGGAACTTCCGGACCAAGGCCGAGGTGCTGCGGTTCATCGACCTGCTCGCCGCGCACAAGCTCAACGTGCTCAACCTGCACCTGACCGACGACCAGGGCTGGCGGATCGAGATCGCCGAATTCCCTAAGCTGACCGAGGTCGGCGGCTGGCGGAAGTCGTCCATGGTCGGGCGGCACGACGGCCCGGAACGCGACGGGCGGCCGCACGGCGGGTTCTACACGGTCGGCGACCTCCGCGAGATCGTCGCGTACGCTGCCGCGCGTTCGGTGACTGTCGTCCCGGAGGTCGACGTCCCCGGGCACGCGCGGGCCGCGATCGCCGCCTATCCCGAACTCGGCCCGGAGACCGCCGAACCGTGGGAGGTGTGGACGAGCTGGGGCATCAGCACGTCGCTGCTGAACACGGAGAAGTCCACTGTGGACTTCTTCAAGCGCATCTTCGACCACGTGCTGGACATCTTCCCGTCCGAGGTCATCGCGCTCGGCGGTGACGAGGTGCCCGGTGCGACCGAGGAACACGGCTGGTTCGTGCGCGAGATCGCCCAGCACCTGGTCGAACGAGGACGTCGCCCGCTCGGCTGGGACGAGGTGCTCGAAGCGGGCGACCTGCCGCCGATGGTCATCGGCTCGTGGCAGAGCGAGGCGGCCGGTGCCCGCGCCGCGAAGGCGGGCCACGACGTCGTCATGTGCCCCGAGGACCGCGTGTACCTGGACCACCGGCAGTCCGACCACCCCGACGAGCCGATCCCCGTCGGCTACCTGCGGACGCTGGAGGACATCTACTCCTACGAGCCGGTGCCCGCGGATTTCCCGGCCGACAGGGCCATTCTCGGCACGCAGGCACAGGTTTGGGCGGAGCACCTGGACACCGTGCGGCGGGTCGACTACGCCGCTTTCCCGCGGCTGTCCGCGTTCGCCGAGGTCGCGTGGAGCGCTCCGGAAGGGCGGGACTACGCCGAGTTCCTGCCGCGGCTGCGGGATCACCACCTGCCGCGGCTGGACGCGCTGGGCGTCGAGTACCGGCCGCTGGACGGGCCGCACCCCTGGCAGACGCGGCCGGGAGTGCCCGGACGGCCTCGCTAGAAGTGTGTTGGTGCAAGGCAGATCGTGAGGGACGATTCGGGTTGTCGAGGGGTAAGGCAAACCTGGCGTGGTTGTGGACGGTGTCAGTGACTCTGCGCGACGCCGGGCCGTTGGCGCCGACTGTGTGGATTTTGGTGCGTTGGATGACCAGAAATCCACACAGTCCCGCGTAACCGGACCTGTCACGACGGCCGGGCGGGGAGGGTGTGTGGAAATAGGGACGTTCACTGTCCCTATTTCCACACACCCCTCACCCTGAGTGACACCCCACGCCCTCGCCGGCCACTTGGCCCCTTCCTCGCATCAGGTGCGCGGAAGGGGCCATCATGAGCTCATGAGTGATCAGTCCGAGCGGTGGGTCGACGCCACCCAGCTTCCTGAAGAACTCGTAGCTCTCATCGACACACTCCGCCCCGGCGAGGACGTGCGTATCACCCGGAACGGCGAGACGATCGGGACGATTTCCGGTGCCGTTCACGAAAACCCGGCCCCTTCGACGGACTCCGACGACATCACGGTCGTGGCCACCGCCATGAAACTGTCGGCCTCGGCGCGGGACTCGTTGTCCGAGCGGCTCGGCTCCGGCTACCTCGTCCTGGACCTGCACTCTGCTCCCCCGACCGTCGACGTGCTGCTGGTCCCGCCTGCCAGCCCGCAGTTGATCGGCAACTTCCGCGCGCTGTACCCGAAGGCCCGGATCGTGATCACGGAGATCGAGGACGCCGAACTCGGGGTCAGGTTCGAAGGCCCGGTGCGCCGTCTCCTCGACGCCGGCGCCGAGGCCTACCTTCCTTCCAGCACGATCCCGCGTCTGGCGGAGCAGCTGGACCGGACCATGACCCAGCTGAACCAGCTCACCGACGGCAGGCCGGCTCCCCTGACCATCGAATCGCCGCGGGACGACCGCGTCCTCGAATGAGCGCCGGCCGGTAGAACAGTCGTGAGTGACAAGTGGGGTTAGAACGACACTTGCCACTCACGACATGGGCGAGGCTCAGGGCGTGCGGATCGACATCCGGCCGGTATCCCGATCACCCGATGAAGGGCAGGACCGGCGGCCAGGCGACTTCCACGAACCGCGGCCGGTAGATCCGCGCGTCCGCGATGTTGTCGCCGTGATCGAGCGAGTTCACGTTGTACGACACCATAAGCCTCCCCGGACGGCTCAGCTGCGGATGCGCGGTCGCGTCGTAGACGATCCGCCGGTCACCGGCTTCGGGTGCCCGGTAAAGAACCCGCGGTTCACCGAACGGACCGGTCGGCGAACCGGCGGTGTACGCGAGCATCACCGGGCTGAAGCCGGGACTGGTGTCCATGGTGATCAGCACGTATTCGCCGCCGGTCCGGGTCACCGAGAAGGCCGTCCCGATCCCGGACAGCATCCGGGCGGAGTCCTCCTCGTGGGACGACCAGCCGAAACCGGTCCAGAACCGCCATGGGCCGCGAAGGCCGCCGACGGGCACCCTGGCGAGCTTGAGGTGTCCTTCTTCGGCGCCGTAAATGTAGGTGTAGCCGCCATCGTCGAGCAGCTCCGATCCCCACGCGACCCTGTCGCTCACCGGGATCACCAGCAGCTCGGACGGGGTCAGCGCGGGCAGCCGGAACGTGGCCAGCGAGGTCCCGGTGCGCCGGAAATCGAGCCCGCCGGGCCCCGTCGTCTCGTACCGGTTGTAGAGCACCCGCAGGACGTCGCCTTCGACGACGCCGTCACCGACCCAGTAGTGCTCACCGGAGCCCGCGAGCCCGATCAACGGCTCCGGGGCGTCGGCGGTGCCGCCGTGCAGCGTCTCCCCCAGCGTGCCTGCGGGCCGCTGGACGACCAGGGTGTTGCGGGCGATCGGGCTGTCCGGCGGGCGGCTGTGGTCCGGGTTCACCCTGCCCAGGAACGTGTCCGAGAACAGCCACGCGGTGCGGCCGTCCGGCAGCGGGACCGACACCGTGCGATCCCCGCCGGTCCAGTGCCCGCCCTGGTCGCCGTAGCCGTTCCAGAGCTCGTTCAGCCCGCCGCCGGGGGCCACGGGCAGCGGCGCGGACGCGACGCCGCTGCTTGCCACCACGGCGCTGAGCAGCAACGCGGACACGACGAGAATCCGCGACGGCCGGCGCATCGGATCATGCTAAGGCCGCGGCGGTCTTTGTACGAGCCTTGTGCGGCAGGTGGTTACGGTCCGCGGCATGTCCTGGAAACTGCTTTCCGTGAGCGTGCTCGCCGCAGTCGCGTGCACCGGATTCACAACGGCCGAAGCCGCTTCGAAGACCTACTACGTCGACCAGGTCTCCGGCAGTGACACCGCGAGCGGCACCTCGCAGCAGGCCCCGTGGAAGTCCCTGGCGAAGATCTCCGCCACCACCTTCACCGCGGGCGACACCGTCCTGTTGCGTCGCGGCGGGACCTGGCCCGGTGGTCTCACCGTCAACGGCTCGGGCGTCACGATCGGCGCGTACGGCACCGGCGCCCGGCCGATCGTCAAGGGCCACACCGAAGCGTGCGTCCACCTGCCCGGCAACGACAACGTGGTGCGGGATCTGCAGATCGGCGTCGCGGCCGACGCGGGGCGCTGTTCGTGGGCCGGGGTGAAGGTGACCGGAGACCGCAACAAGGTGCTGTCGAATCTGATCACCGGCGCCGGCGCGGGCGTGTACATCGCGCCGTCTGCCGACCACACCGAGGTCACGCAGAACGACCTCGTCGACAACAACCACATGACCGTCGTGACCCCGGGCGGCAACGACGACTCCGGCGCGTTCGCCGTGCTGGTCCAGGGCGACGACTCCGACATCGGCTGGAACCGGATCAGCGGCTCGATCGCGAAGGCCGACGACTTCGGCGGCCTCGACGGGGCCGCCGTCGAGATCTTCTACGGATCCCGCAACGTCATCCACCACAACATCTCCGAGGACAACGAGACCTTCGCCGAACTCGGCACGGACACGAAAGACCCCGACGGCGTCTCGACCGGCAACGTCTTCGAGTACAACGCGGTCTTCGGGGCCAAGACGCGGGGCGGGATCATCACGCGCGGCGCCGAGGACGGCAACGGGCCGGTGCTCGGCACGGTGTTCCGCAACAACTCGCTCCGGCTTTCGAACGCCGAGTCGGAGGGCTTCGTCTGCTACGGCGGCTGCACGAACAAGACGCTGACGATGACGCAGAACGTCGTCCAGGCGGCGTACAAGGTCGGCTACGCGGACACGACCTTCACCGCGACCGATCACAACGTCTACTTCGGCGGGCTCCGGCAGTTCACGGCGGGCGCGACGGACAAGGTCGCGGATCCGAAGTTCACCTCGGCCACGAACCTCGTCCTGAAGGCGGGAAGCCCGGCGATCGACCTCGGCACCACGAAGTACGACGACCGCGACGTCGACGGCAACCCGGTGTACGCCGGGGCCCGGGTCGATGCCGGCGCCTACGAGTTCCAGGGCTGAACGCCGTGAAGGCCTCCTTCCCTACTCTGAGGGTAGGGAAGGAGGCCTTCACGGACGACCGAGCGTCAGTTGTAGATGCGCTGGACGGCGCCCGCCGCGAGGAGCCCGTTGGCCCACAGCGAGTTCACCCGCGAGACCTCCTGGGCGTTCGGCTTGGCGTTGGTGCAGGACGGGCCGGGGCCGCCACCGGACATCAGTTCGGAGCACGGACCCTGGTAGTTGTCCGGCAGACCGAGCGCGTGGCCGGTCTCGTGCGCGGCGATCCGCGTCTGGTTGTACTGCTGTGCCTGCGAATAGTCGATGAAGATGGTGCCGCGGCCGTGACCGTCGGTCTCGGCGTACGAACCCGAGGGGTCGTTGCCTTCGGTGTAGCGCAGGGTGGCCCCGGACGAGCTCTCCTGCAGCTTCACGTTGGACACCGAGTTGTTCCAGTTCGCCGCGCCCGCCTGGATGGCGGCACGGAAGCTGGGCGCTCCCGAGGCGTCGTAGTAGACAGTGGTCGCCGCAGCGGCCGACTGGGCAGGCTCGACAGCCGCGGCCTGACCGGCGGTGACCGGGACGGCGAGCAGCGCCAAGCTCACGGACGCGGAGACGAAGAACTTCCTTGCCATGGACCCACTCCTTGTGAGGACAACGGAATGGTTCGTGAATTTAGGAGCCTCGGCCGCGACTCGGCACCGACTTTCGTCGCGTCAGCCAGCTGGTGATTTACCAACACTTTCGCCCTATTGACATGCACACGTTCGCATACGACCATGCACGGCCCACCGCACTCACGGCCTCAGCACGAGCTTGCCCGAAGTCGCTCGCGCCTCCAGTTCCGCGAGCGCTTTCGACCCGTCCGCGAGGTCGTACACCGTCGGAGTCCCCGGCATACAGACACCGGCGGCGATGAGCGCGCGCAGCTCCTCCATCAGCTCCGCGAAGATCACCGGCGCCTGCTCGATCAGGACACCGAGATGCAGACCGATCACGTGGATCTGGTGCCGGAAGTTCAAGTCACGGTTGGTGATCGCGGCCTCTCCCCCGGCGACGCCGTAGACCACGACGCGTCCGGTGACCCGCTTGGCGGCGGCGAGGCTCGCGGCGAACCCCGCGCCGCCGACCGATTCGAGCACGAGGTCCACCTCTCCCGTCTCCGCTCCATAGTCGAGAACCCTGTCGGCGCCCAGCGCCCGCACCGAGTCGTGCTTGCCGGGCGAAGCGGTGCCGATGACGGTGGCGCCGTAATGCTTGGCCAGCCGGACCGCGGCCTGACCGACCCCGCCGCCCGCCGCCCGCACCAGCACGGTCTCGCCGGCGGCCAGCCGCCCCAACGGTTTGAGCGCGGCGAGCGCGGTGACCCAGTTCAGGATCAGCCCGATCGCCTGGTCGGCCGACCAGCCCGCCGGTACCGGAACCGCGCCGGCCGCGGACATGACCATGTACTCGGCGAAGGCCCCTCCGCCGGTCCCGACGACTTGGTCGCCGACGGCAGGCGCGGTCACTCCCTCCCCGACGGCCACGACCACTCCGGCGGCCTCGAATCCGGCGATGTACGGCACTTCCGGGCCGTCTTCGTACGTCCCCCGGGTCTGCATGACGTCGGCGAAGTTGACGCCGGCGGCGGCGACCTTCAGCAGGATTTCGCCTGGTCCCGGCGTCGGAACCGGTGCGTCGGTGATCAGGCGGAGATCTTCAGGACCGTTCGCGGAGTCCTGTCGCAGAGCGCGCATCGAAGTCATGTCCGCACACTAAAACCCTCACGTTTGCGTCAGGGTCAAGTCGCGGAGGTACGCGTCGAGGGCGTCGCGATTCCGGGTCATGAGCGCGATCCGGCGATCGAGTACTTCCCGCTGCCGCGCGACCTCGTCGAGCATGTACTCGCACGGCACTTTCGGCCGGACCTCCCCCGGCCCGTCGAGGTACGGGAGGACTTCGCGGATCAGCCTGACCGGCAGGCCCGCGTCGAGCATCCCGCGGATCTGCTGGACGGCCTCGACCGAACCGGAACAGAAGTCGCGGTAGCCGTTGCCTTCCCGGCCAGGGCTGATCAAGCCCTCTTCCTCGTAGTAGCGCAGCGCACGGACGCTGACCCCGGTCTTCCGTGCGAGTTCGCCGATCTTCACCCTGCCCACGGTAGCCATCGGGGCGCGGTATAGGTCGTTATACGGTTTTCGGCTTGTACCAGACCTCGGGGCGGCCGACCTGGCCGTAGCGGGGTTCGCGCTGGGCGAGGCCGTTGTCGGCGAGGTATTCGAGGTAGCGCCGCGCGGTGACGCGGGAGGCGCCGATCGCGGTCGCGGCCGCCCCGGCGGACAGGCCATCCGCGGCCGAGGCGAGGACTTCGGTGATCGCTTCCAGGGTCTGCCCGCTCATCCCCTTCGGCAGGGCCTGCCGCTCGGTGGTGCGCAACGTGCCGAGCGCCCGGTCGATCTCGGCCTGCCCGGTGACTTCGCCCGAAGCTCCGTGGAACTCGGCGTACCGCTCCAATTTCTCGCGCAGGGAAGCGAAAGTGAACGGTTTCAGCAGGTACTGCACCACGCCGACCGACACGGCCGCCTTGACCAGCGCCAGATCACGCGCCGAGGTCACCGCGATGACGTCGATCGGGAGGCCGGCCGCGCGCAGCGACCGGCACACCGCGAGACCGTGCGTGTCCGGGAGGTAGAAGTCCAGCAGCACCAGGTCGACCGGTTCGCGTTCGCAGAACCGCAACGCGTCGGCGCCGGAATGGACGACACCGGACACGGTGAAACCGGGCATTCTCTCGACGTACACCCGATGCGCGTCGGCGGCCACGGGTTCGTCCTCGACGACCAGCACCTTGATCATCGTGTCGGCTCCTTCGGCGGGTTCTTCAGCGGCAACCGCACGGTGAAGACCGCGCCCTCGTCGCGGCCGACGTCGATGGTCCCACTGTGCCGCCTCACCGCCTGACCCACCAGCGCCAAACCGAGCCCGTGCCCGTCCTCCGGTTTGGTCGACCAGCCGCGCCGGAAGACGCCCTCGACGTCGTCCACGCCCGGGCCGGTGTCGGCGACCCGCAGCAGCAACTCCTCGGCGTCGGACCGCACCGTGACCTCGACCCCTGGCCGTCCGCCGTCGCCGGCGTTCCCCGCCGCCGCGTCGATCCCGTTGTCGATCAGGTTTCCGAGGATGGTCACCAGGTCCCGCGGCGGGACGCCGGTGTCCGAGTCCTCCATGACGGTGTCGGGCGTGATCGTGAACTCGACGCCGCGTTCGCTCGCCTCCGCGGCCTTTCCCAGCAGCAATGCCGCGAGCACCGGTTCGGCGACCGCGCCGACCACCCTGTCGGTGAGTTCCTGCGCCAGCGCGAGCTCTTCGGTCGCGAACTCGACGGCCTGTTCGGGGCGGCCGATCTCGACCAGCGAAACGACGGTGTGGAGCCGGTTCGCCGCCTCGTGCGCCTGCGACCGCAACGCCTCGGCCAGTCCGCGCACCGTGGTCAGTTCCCCGGTCAGCGCCTGGAGTTCCGTGTGATCGCGCAGGATCACGACGGTGCCCATCGCCTCCCCTCGCGAGCGCACGGGCGCCGTGCTGACGACGAGCACCCTGGCTTCGGTGAGGTGGAGTTCGTCGGTGCGCTCCTCGCCCGAGGTGAACGCTCGGACAAGGTCTTCGGGAATGTCCAATGCGGACAGTTCCCGGCCGACCGGATCGGCGGCGACACCCAAGAGCGCCCGGGCGCCGTCGTTGCACAGCACCACCCGCCCGTCGCCGCCGACGAGCAGCAGTCCCTCGCGCATGGAATGCAGGACGGCTTCGTGATACTCGAACAGGTTGCTCAGTTCCCCGGGGGCGATCCCCCTGGTCTGCCGCCGGAGCCGGGCGCTGACCAGATAACTGCCGATCCCACCGACCACCAGCACCGCCACCGCGACCCCGATCAGCGGCCACAGACGTTCGCGCAGTTCGGCGTCGATCGCCTCGACGGTGATGCCGACCGAAACCAGCGCGACGACCTGTCCCGCGGCGCCGTGGACCGGGACCACGACGCGTTCGGAAGGCCCGAGCGAACCGGCGTAGGTCTCGACGACCTTGCCGCCGCGCTGCGCCTCGCCGATGTTCCCGATGAACGGCTGCCCGATCAGCTCCGGATTCGGGTGCGTGTAGCGGATCCCGTTCGTGTCCATGATGGTCACGAAATCCACTTCCGTGTCCGCGCGGACACTCTGCGCGAACGGCTGCAGTGTCCGGCTGGGTTCCGATGTGGACAGTGCTGCGAGTACGCCGGGCGCGTCCGCCACCGCTTCGGCGACGGCGGTCACCCGGTCCCTCGCCCGGTCTCCGGTGGCCCGGACGGAATCGAGATAGGCGAAGGTCACGCCCGCCGCGACGAGCACGAAAAGCACCACGAGCTGGAGAATCAGCAGCTGGCGGGCAAGACTGCCGCGCCTGGTCCGGATCCGCGTCGTCGAGGGCACCCGCTCATACCAGCACACCGGCCCGGGGGCCGCTCAGCGCGCCCGGCCGGAATTCCCCGGAAACCACTCGCGCGAACTCAATGAACACAACCGTGACCCAGCTCACCTGCCCGGGTGATAGTGACCGGCAATCCCACGGACACCCCCTGAGCTGGAGGCAAAGGTGCCTACAACGCCGGAAGCGGCGCCCCGACGCCGCGACAAGATGCACTACCTGTACCTGGCCGTGATCGCGGCGGTCGTCCTCGGCGTCATCGTCGGGTTCGCCGCGCCGGGCCTGGCCAAGGAGCTCAAGCCGCTCGGCACGGGCTTCGTCAACCTGATCAAGATGATGATCTCCCCCATCATCTTCTGCACCATCGTGCTCGGCATCGGATCGGTGGCGAAGGCCGCGAAGGTCGGCAAGGTCGGGTTGCTGTCGCTCGGCTACTTCCTGATGATGTCGACCTTCGCGCTCGCGATCGGCCTCGTCGTCGGCAACCTCCTGCACCCGGGTCAGGGCCTGCACCTCGACCCGGCGGCCGCCGCGAAGGCGCACACGCAGGCCGAGGGCGCCGAAGGCACCGTCGACTTCCTGCTCGGCATCATCCCGACCAGCTTCGGTTCCGCGTTCACCGAAGGCCAGGTGCTGCAGACACTGCTGGTCGCGCTGCTCGCCGGCTTCGCCGTACAGAAGCTGGGCACCAAGGGCGAGCCGATCCGCCGCGGCATCGAGCACATCCAGCGACTGGTGTTCCGGATCCTCGCCATGATCATGTGGGCCGCGCCGGTGGGCGCGTTCGGCGCGATCGCCGCGGTGGTCGGCGAAACCGGCTGGGGCGCGCTGCGCAGCCTCGCCGTCATCATGATCGGCTTCTACCTGACCTGCCTGGTGTTCGTGTTCGGCGTGCTCGGCACGGTCCTGTGGCTCGGCGCGCGGGTCAACATCTTCACGCTGCTCCGTTACCTCGGCCGCGAATTCCTGCTGATCCTCTCGACCTCGTCGTCCGAATCCGCTTTGCCGCGCCTGATCGCGAAGATGGAGCACCTCGGGGTTTCCAAGCCCGTCGTCGGCATCACCGTGCCCACCGGGTATTCGTTCAACCTCGACGGCACGGCCATCTACCTGACGATGGCGACGCTGTTCATCGCCAGCGCGCAGGACCAGCCGCTGGGCGTCGGCGAGCAGATCTCCTTGCTGCTGTTCATGATCATCGCGTCGAAGGGTGCGGCGGGCGTGAGCGGCGCCGGCATCGCCACCCTCGCCGGCGGCCTCCAGTCGCACCGGCCGGAACTGGTCGACGGCGTCGGCTTCATCCTCGGCATCGACCGGTTCATGTCCGAGGCCCGCGCGCTGACGAACTTCGCGGGCAACGCCGTCGCGACCGTCCTGGTCGGCACGTGGACCAAGGAGTTCGATCGTGAACAGGCGAACCGGGTCTTCAGCGGTCAGGCCCCGTTCGACGAAGCCACGCTGATCGACGACCACTCCGACACCTCCCCGGATCCTGACGGCGACAGGGAGAAGGCCGTGGCGCACGCGTAGCGCCCGGCGAGAAATCGGAACCGCGGTGCGAGGGTCCCCCGTCCTCGCACCGCGGTTCTTCTTTTCTGGAAAACTCCAAGGCATGCCGGACGCCATCGACAGCTACGTGATCGGGCGGTATTCGAAGCTCCTGCACGGCAACTTCGCCGGGATGATGAGCGGCCCCGAAGGTGAGACCTTCCTGCGGGACCTTGCCGAGGACGCGTCGCGGATCACCGACGAGGACTTGGAGTTCCTTCTCGACCACGGGTGGCGGGAACGGATCACCGCCGCCTGGCTGATCGGCACCGGCCGCCGCACAGCGTGGCGCGGACGCCTCCGGGAACTCCTCTTGGAGAGCGGAATGGTCTTCGCCGGGCAGGGCTACTGCTTCGCGCTGGCCCGGTTCGGCACCCTCGCCGACGCCGAGATCCTCGTGTCCTATCTGGACCACTACCTCGCGCGACCGGACCTGCGCTACGACCAGGCGTGGGCGCTCGCGGCCCTGCACCACCTCGACGCCGATCTCAGGACGGCCTACACGTCGCGCTATCTGCGACCTGGCGGCCTCTGGGAAAGCTGGTCCGCGGCCGACAACACGGACCTGCCGTTCCAGAAGATGTACTTCGACATGCTGTGCTCGCACGTCCAGCGAGCGGTGTACATCAGACGCTGACCCTCTCGTCGTAGACGACGCGGGACGCGGCGATCGAGTCGCGGTGGCGCTCGGCCCAGCTCAGCAAACCGCTCAGCGACGCGTACAACTCCTTCGCCATCGCCGTGGCCTCGTACTCGACCTTCGGCGGCACCGTCGGGTACACGGTGCGGACGAGCAGGCCGTCGCGTTCGAGGTTCCGCAGGGTCAGCGTGAGCATCCGCCTGCTGATCCCCTCCACCGACCGCTCCAGTTCGGTGAACCGCACCGGACCGCGTGTGGCCTCCAGCAGGATGCCGATCGCCCACTTGCCGCTGATCCGGTTGATCACCTCGAGCACGGTGCACGCCTCGAGTTTTTCCGGGTCGACCACACTGGCCCGCACGGTCACATCGGTGTTCCCCTGGGACATGGAAGTGCCTCCTTCCGGCAGGGAACAGAGTTACACAAGATGGGCGCTGTTACAAGTGATGCACCAAGGCATCACCTGCGGAAAGAACGGACCGAAGGCTCAGGAGGTGATCGTCGCGTAGGCCCATTCGGAGACTTCGTCGCCGAGGCGTACTTCGGCGGCGCCTCCGGGTTTCCAGACCCCGCTGCCACCGAACGCGGCCATCCCGCCCGTCTTGCCGGAATACTGGGAAAGCACCACCCACATCCCGTGCCCTGCCGCGACGCCGACCTGGTCGAGCAGCCGCTGCTCCTGGCCGTCACTGAAAAGCGCGCTGAGGACGTAGACTTCGGCGCCTGCTTCGGCAAGCTCCCTGGAGTGGTCCGGATTCGCGGCGTCGAGACAGATCGCGAGACCGAGCCGCCTGCCCTCGACCTCGATGATCACCTGGCGTGTGCCCGGTTCGAAGAGCTCTTCCTCGCTGTTGTGCAGATTGCGTTTCGCATAGGTGGCAACGGTTTCCCCCTCCGGACCGAGGACGAGCGAACCGATGTACCTGCGGCCGTCCTCCACGAGCGGAAGCCCGATGACGGCGTGCACACCGCCGGCCCGGCAAGCCTTCCGGAGCGGTTCGAGGCGTGGGTCGTCCGGCACCAGCCAGAGACCGGGCTCGGCGGCGAGCGCCTCGAACTCCAGGCCGGTCAGGGAAAGTTCGGGGAAGACGCAGAGATCGGCGTCCACGCTCCTGAGGAGCCTCGCGTGTTCGGCGATGTTCGCGGTGAGGTCCGCTGGGACGGTGAACGGCTGCACGGTGGCGACACGCATGGCCGGAGCCTAGCCCGCCGAAGCCCCCAGATACCCCTGCAATCCGTGTTGCCCCCGTCGCATCATGAGCGCGTGATTGATCCGGAAGACCGGCCTGGCTATGCGATCGAGCTTGCGCAGCAACAGTTTCCGCGCCTCGACCTCCTGCGTGATCTCCAGTCTGGTGCCGCCGCCCACCGGGGTCAGGGTGCCCGCCAGCATCCCTTCGAGATCACCGCTGAGCAGGACCCGCACCCGGCCTTCGTGCTCGTCCTGCCGGTCGCGGTGCATCCGCACTGTCAGCGCGTACGGCAGCCTGGCCCGGCATACGAGCTCGGCGGTGTCTTCGTCGACCTGACTGACCGAACGGACGTCGCGCCACCACAGCGGATACGCGGCGAGGTCGACGACTGCGTCGAAGACAGCCTTGGGCGAGGCGGGAAGCACCCACGTGTCGCGGAAGCGGTATCGACCGCCTCCACGACCCGTGAGCGAACCCGTCATACCTGCGCCGACACCAGGTTCCGGCCGTCCATGGTCACGACGTCGACCGAGGCCACGTCGCCGGGGGCGACCAGTGCCGAGCCGTCGATCCCGGTGCCCTCGCGTTCACCCTTCGCCGAAACCAGCCAGCTGCCCGCGTTGACCCGCTCACCGCTCTTGGTCACCACGACGAGCTGGCACTTCTCGCCTTCACGAACGCCTTCCGCCTTCGCGTGGAGCCGGATCCAGCCCACCGCCGGGATCACCCGGACCGCCAGCTGCGCACCCGTGTCCCGGTTCGTCGCCGCGATATCGCGGGTACCGGGGACCGCGGCTGTCGCCGTCGGCACCGGCAAGGCCACCGTCGACGGTTCGGGCGACGTCTGCCGTCCGACCAGCACGCCCGCGCCCAGCGCCACGACGACCAGCACGGCCGCGCCGGCGACGGCGACGGCGAGAAGCCGACGGGGCTTGTGTTCCTGAGTGCCTTCTTCTTCGCGAACCTGACGCAGCGTGCGCTGCAGGAGCAGGTCTCCCCCGTCGGGAGGTCCTTCGAGGAACGCCTCGGGCGGCACCTCGTCGAGGTGGTACCGCAGCTCCGACAGCTCGCGCACCTCGCGACGGCACGCGGGGCAGCTCGCCAGATGTGTCTCGAACATGGCCGCTTCCGCCGGGGTAAGGCCGCCGAGGACGTAGGCGGCAAGCTGGCCTTGGTCGTGTCCCACCGCACTCATCGCGCTACCTCCTTCCCTGTTCCCGACATCACGGCTCTCAGTGCCCGTAACGCGTAATAAGATCTCGACTTAACGGTACCCGGGGCCACGCCCAGGGATTGCGCCGCTTCGGCCACCGTCCGGCCCCGGTAGTAGATCTCCACCAGGACCTCACGATGTTCCGTGGAAAGACCGTCCATCGCGCCGAGCACGGCCATGGAATCCACGACGCTCTGCGCATGGTCCTTTTCCACTGCCGGAGTCGGCGCGCCCTCTTCGGGCTCCGGCACTTCGGGCGGCCTCGCCGCCCTGGCCCGCGCACGGTCGGTGATGATGTTCCTGGCGACCGTGAGCAGCCAGCCCCGCACCGATCCTTTCGCGTCGTTCTCCAGGTCTTCGGCGTGTTTCCATGCCCGGACCAAGGTCTCCTGTACGACGTCCTCCGCGGCCGCGCGGTCCCCGGTCAGCCTCGTCGCGTACGCCAGCAGGCTTCGCCCGTGTTCGGCGTACAAGTGCCGGACCAAGTCCTCGCCTTTGGCCTTTTTGGGCCGCCAGCCTCCGATCGCCACTCGTGTCCTCCCGACGGTCTTCTGGGTCGGCGAGGACAGTACTGCAACCCGCAGGGGCAGAGTGGATCGTTCGGCGCGCGCCGCGATCGAACTGTGCATCGGCACCGGCCTCTCCTCGGTTCTCCATGGCCGCCTCCTCTTGGCTCCCACACGGACGGCGCGGCGATGCGGTTCAACCGGGTCTTGTCGATCACCGGACGCGCTCGTATGCTGACGCCTCCGGATTCCGCCGCCGCCTGATTCCCGGAAGGGTGGAGGCGTGCGCAAGAAACTCGCGATCGTCCTGCTGGCGGTGGCCCTCGCGGCCGGATGCGCGGAAGAACCCCGTTTCAGCGCGACGCTGACGGATCCGGTGAACGTCGACCTGAGCTGGCCCGACGACGATCCGGACGCCGCGGGCAGGATCGTCGAGTACACGACCGATCCGCGGGGGGCGTACACGATCCTGCGGTTCGTGCCGCCCCGGCAGACGGCCTACCGGCATCCGGATCTGATGCCGGAAACGCGGTTCTACTACCGGATCCGGCCTTTCTACGGTGCTGTGTCGGACGCTGTCACGGTTTCCGGCCCCGCCGTCGGCGGCTCGGCCGGGCCGCCGGTCTCGCTGCGCACGAGCGGCCAGGCAGCCGCTCCGGCCGCGTTCCGTGCCGAGCCCGCGCCGGAGGAGATGGTGCGGTTCAGCTGGGCCGACCGCTCCAGCGACGAGGACGGTTTCCTCGTGGAGATCAAAAAACCCGGCGCGGACGGGTTCGTGCCGATCGAGGTCTCGGATCCGGGGACGACGTCGGCCGGACTCGCCTCGATGCCGGGCGAAGCGGGCGCCTCGTACCGGCTGCGCGCCTTCTACTACGGGCCCGCGTCACCGGTGCTGGACCTCGTGAGTGGTAAGGACGGTTAGAACCGTCCTTACCACTCACGAGCCCTAAACGAGAACGGTCTTCAAGAACTCGCCGGTGTAGCTCTCTTCCACCGCGGCGACGTACTCCGGCGTGCCCTCCGCGATCACGGTGCCACCGCCGGAACCACCCTCGGGACCCATGTCGATGATCCAGTCCGAGGTCTTGATGACGTCGAGGTTGTGCTCGATGACGATCACCGTGTTGCCCTTGTCCACCAAGCCGTTGATCACGCCGATCAGCTTGCTGATGTCCTCGAAGTGCAGACCGGTGGTCGGCTCGTCGAGGATGTAGACCGTCTTGCCGGTGGACCGCTTCTGCAGTTCGCTGGCGAGCTTGACGCGCTGCGCCTCGCCGCCCGACAGCGTCGGCGCGGGCTGCCCGAGCCGGACGTAGCCGAGGCCGACGTCGACGAGAGTGGCCAGGTGCCGGTGGATCGCCTTGATCGGCTCGAAGAACTCGGCCGCCTCCTCGATCGGCATGTTCAGCACGTCGGAGACGGTCTTGCCCTTGTAGTGCACCTCGAGGGTCTCGCGGTTGTACCGGTCGCCCTTGCACACCTCGCAGGGGACGTAGACGTCCGGCAGGAAGTTCATCTCGATCTTGATCGTGCCGTCACCGGCGCAGGCCTCGCACCGGCCGCCCTTGACGTTGAAGGAGAACCGGCCCTGCTGGTAGCCGCGCACCTTCGCCTCGGTGGTCGCGGCGAACAGCTTGCGGACGTGGTCCCAGACGCCGGTGTACGTCGCCGGGTTGGACCGCGGGGTGCGGCCGATCGGCGACTGGTCGACGCGGACCAGCTTGTCGACACCGGCCAGCCCGTTCACGCGGGTGTGACGGCCCGGGACCTGACGCGCGCCGTTGAGCTTGTTCGCCAGCACGGTCGCGAGGATGTCGTTGACCAGCGTGGACTTCCCGGAACCCGAGACACCGGTGACCGACACGAGGCAGCCGAGCGGGAACGACACGTCGAGCCCGCGCAGGTTGTGCTCACGCGCGCCGACGACGGTCAGCTGCCGCTTCTTGTCGATCGGGCGCCGGATCGCCGGGACCTCGATCTTGCTGCGGCCCGAAAGGTACGCGCCGGTGATGGATTCCTTGTTCTTCAGTATCTTCTTGTACGGTCCACTGTGGACGATGTGGCCGCCGTGCTCACCGGCGCCGGGGCCGATGTCGACCACCCAGTCGCTGGAGCGGATGGTGTCCTCGTCGTGCTCGACGACGATCAGCGTGTTGCCGAGGTCGCGCAGCCGGACCAGCGTCTCGATCAGCCGGTGATTGTCCCGCTGGTGCAGCCCGATCGACGGCTCGTCCAGCACGTACAGCACGCCGACCAGACCGGAACCGATCTGCGTGGCGAGCCGGATGCGCTGCGCCTCGCCGCCGGACAGCGTCCCGGAGGCGCGGTCGAGCGAGAGGTAGTTGAGCCCGACGTCGAGGAGGAAGCGCAGCCGCGCCTGGATCTCCTTGAGCACCGCGCCGGCGATGACCTGCTCGCGCTTGCCGAGCTCCAGCTCGTCGAGGAACTGCGACGCCTCCGCGATCGAGAGGGCGCAAACCTCGGCGATCGACCGGTCACCCTGCGTCTTGTGCTCGAGGGTGACCGCGAGGATCTCCGGCTTGAGACGCGTGCCCTGACAGGCCGGGCACGGCACCTCGCGCATGTAGCCCTCGTACCGCTCGCGCATGTACTCGGACTCCGTCTGCTCCTGGCGCCGTTCGAGGAACGGGATGACACCCTCGAAGGCCGCGTAGTACGAACGCTGCCGGCCGTAGCGGTTCTTGTAGCGGACGTGGACCTGGTCGTCGACGCCGTGCAGGACGGCCTTCTGGACCTTCGCCGTCAGCTTGCGCCACGGGGTGTCCATCCGGAAGCCAACGGTCTCGGACAGCGATTCGAGCAGGCGGATGAAGTAGTCCGCGCTCTGACCGCCCGCCCACGGCGCGATGGCGCCCTGGGCGAGGGACATCTCGTCGTCCGGGACGACGAGTTCCGGGTCGACCTCCTTGCGGACGCCGATACCGGAGCACTCGGGGCAGGCGCCGTAGGGCGCGTTGAAGGAGAACGAGCGCGGCTCGAGGTCCTCGATCGCCAGCGGGTGGCCGTTGGGACAGGCCAGGTTCTCGGAGAAGCCCCGCACGCGATGCGGGTCGTTGTCCGGCAGGTCGACGAACTCCAGCTCGATCAGGCCGTCGGCCAGCCGGAGCGCCGTCTCGACCGAGTCGGTGAGCCGCTGCCGCGAGCTCGTCTTCACCGAAAGCCTGTCGATGATGACGGCGATCTGGTGCTTTTCCTGCTTCTTCAGCTTCGGCGGCTCGGTGAGCGGATGGATCGTCCCGTCGACCACGACACGCGCGTAGCCCTGCTGCTGCAGGTTCTCGAAGAGGTCGAGGTACTCCCCCTTGCGCCCGCGCACGACCGGCGCGAGCACCTGGAAGCGGGTGCCCTCCTCCATGGCGAGCACCTGGTCGACGATCTGCTGCGGGGTCTGCTTGCTGATCGCCTCGCCGCACTTCGGGCAGTGCGCCTTTCCGGCGCGGGCGTAGAGCAGGCGCAGGTAGTCGTAGACCTCGGTGATGGTGCCCACGGTCGAACGCGGGTTGCGCGAGGTGGATTTCTGGTCGATCGACACCGCGGGCGACAGGCCCTCGATGAAGTCGACGTCCGGCTTGTCCATCTGGCCGAGGAACTGGCGCGCGTACGCCGACAGCGACTCGACGTAACGACGCTGCCCCTCGGCGAAGATGGTGTCGAAGGCGAGGCTCGACTTTCCGGACCCGGACAGACCGGTGAACACGATCAGGCTGTCGCGGGGCAGGTCGAGATCCACTCCGCGGAGGTTGTGCTCGCGGGCGCCGCGAACAACGAGGCGATCAGCCACGCCAGGGTCCCTTCAGGTTTCATTCTCAGCTGCGGTCGCCGGCCCGGTCGATAGCTGCACGGGCGGCCGCTTCCATGCTACGAGGCACCACCGACAGAAACTGGTTCCGAGTCCTTGACCTGCGGTTTTCCAGGCGTCTTGCGTCGATCCCGGCGAGCTGTGAGCCACCGGTGAACCGGCCGTTCGACGCCCGCGGTGATCGCCCAGCCCCCGAGTACGGCGGCGGCGAGCACGAGGGGCAGACGCAGCCAGCCGGGGACGCCGAGGTTCAGCAGGGCACGGGCCAGGATGTAACCGAGTTCCTGGTGCACCAGATAAAGACCATACGAGATGCCCGCGAGCCAGGTGACAGCCGGGGCGATCCTGGAGAGACCGGGGAACCGCCAGTCCGGTCCGCGCGCGGCCAGGCACACCAGCAGCAGCATGATCGCGAAGCCGATGGCCGACGGCCAGCGCTCGGGATCGTTGGGCATGGCCTGGTGGAACGGGAAGACCTGCAGGTCCTGGGCAGCGCAGGCGGCGAGCACGAAGAGCGCGACGTGCCAGTGCGCCAGCCGCCGTTTCGCCCACAGCCAGATCGCGATCCCGATCGCGAAGACATGGACGCGGTGCAGGCCGAGGCCGTAGTAGAAGGTCTCCACGAGCTTCGGTGTCGAAACCGGGTCGAACACGACGAACCGGAGGAAGAGCGGGACCAGGATCAGCGCCCAGAGCAGCCCGACGGTGAGCCGATGGGTCCGCCAGCGGCGCGGCCACAGCAGGGCCGCGGCGGTGAACGCGATGAGCTGGACCGGCAACGTCCAGTAGGCGCCGTCGAGGTAGTAGAAGAGTTCGTACCGCCAGCCCCATTCCTGGACCATGCCCAGGTTGGCAAGCAGATCGGCGCCGGTGGGGATGTACCAAGGCGACGGATCCGACGGCGGCCCCTGCGGGACGCCGAACAGGAAGCCGGAGAGGCCGGGCGGGAACGGCAGGCCGCTGAACCGGATCGTCGCGTACCGGGCGACGACGTAGGTGACGGCGACGGCCACCAGATACGCGGGCACCAGCCGCGCGACCCGGTTCCACAGCCACCTTCGAGGTTCACCCTTTCGAAGGCTCGCGCAGACGAAGAAGGCGGAAATCACCAAAAGGATGGCCGCGCCGAACTGAGCGGTGACCCGAAAGGGGTACCCCACCAACTCCGGGTGCAGAAGCGCCCCCTGATGGGTGACATGCCCGAGCATGACCGCGAAGACGGCGACCACGCGAAGGACGTCCCAGCTGATCTTGCGCGGAGTGCGCGGTGAGGCGTCGGGCACGGGGGTCCTGGGGCTCGGGTGGCAGGGCGACGCGAGCCTACGTCCTGCCCCTGTGTGGCGCCTGTGCGGGTGGAACCGATTGCAGGCGAACGACTACCGTGTGCGCTGTGAACATCGTCGAGACCTACACCGGGCATGTCGACCCCGGCGGCGACGCCGCCCGTCGCACCCTGGACGCGCTCACCATCACGAAGCTGTCGGTCGGCCCGATGGACAACAACGCGTACCTGCTCGTCTGCCGCGCCGAGAACGAAGCGCTGCTGATCGACGCCGCGAACGATCCGGAACGGATCTCCGACCTCGTCGGCCACGGCCCCGACCGTCCCGCGCTGAGGACCGTCGTGACCACCCACCAGCACCAGGACCACTGGCAGGCCCTCGGCGCCGTCGCCGGCGCGAACGGCTCGAACACCGCCGCCCACCCACTGGACGCCGAGCCGCTGCCGATCCCGCCGGACTTCCTCGTCGAGCACGGCGACACGGTCAAGGTCGGGCAGATCACCCTCGAGGTGATCCACCTGCGTGGTCACACCCCCGGCTCCATCGCGCTGCTGTACCGCGACCCGGCCGGGCACCCGCACCTGTTCACCGGCGACTCGCTGTTCCCAGGCGGTCCTGGGCGGACAACAAGTCCGGAGGAGTTCGCCAGCCTGTTGGACGACCTGGAAGCACGCATCTTCGGCGAGCTGCCGGACGAAACGTGGTTCTATCCGGGACACGGCGACGACTCCACGCTTGGCGAGGAGCGTCCCAAGATTCCGGAGTGGCGCGAACGCGGCTGGTGAGCTGACGACGTTCCCGAACGGGGCTGCCTAACACATAGGCAGCCCCGTTTCGTTTGCACCGGAACGGACGGGGCAGCTGGTCACGTCGCCGGCAGAAAGCATCGGCAGAAGTCGCAGCCCCTGCAGTCGGCGAGCCAGTAGAAGATCCGCATCGAACCTCCTTGAACGCAAGGGATGCGCGATACTTCGCGGCATGAAGTTCGGAAAGATCGATGCGCGCTACCTCGGCGGGGTGGCAGTGCTCGCGTTCATCTTGTTGATCGTCATGAGCGTGGCAATGAACCAGGGTGCCGACTGATGGGCCGCATGGGGCCGCAGAGCTGGCGCCTGCAAGGGCTCAGGATCGATGATCTGAAGCTACTCGCCGAACTCATCCACCTGGAATCCCTGCTACCGCTGGATTACGAACATGTCGACGATCTCAGTTCGCTCGCCGAGTTGCTCACACTTCGCCGGTTGAGCTTGCAGCGGAAAGGCACCCGGCTCGATCTCGGCGCACTGGCCCCAAGGAGAAGTTCTCCGTGTTGCACAGCGGCAACGCCTACAACGTAAAGCTGTTGGGCACGTCCAACAAGGTCACCATCGGCACCACTCGGCGCGTACCCAACTGGGTTCGCCTGGCATGAAACACTGGCGGACACTGCCTAACGTCAGTCGCTCAGACGCCGATGACTTCGACCATGTTGCCCAGGCCCTTAAAATCGTCTTCATTGCGAGTGTAGACCGGCAGTCCACGCGAAGATGCGACGGCGGCGATCATCAGATCCATTCGCCGGGGCTTAAGATCCCGGTTCGCTGCGAGGACCAGCGCAACCAGCGTTCCGTACCGGGCGGCGGCATCGCCGTCGAACGGAAGCGGGGTGAAATCGACGATCGCGGCACCGAGCTTCTCAGTTCGCGCCGCGCGGACCGCGGCATCCTTCGCCATCGCCACTCCTTGGTGGAGCTCAGCCATGGTGACAGCGGTGAGTTCCGGGATCTTCGGCAGTGCGGCAGGGTCGAGTAGGCCAAGGTCGATGTAAGTGCAGGTGTCGAGCACACCCGTCTCGTGACGTTCAGCCACGTCGCTGCTCCCACACATCGCCAGCATCAACACGGTCTTCGGTACCGAAGAAGTCGTCAGCTTCCTGTCGCATCTGGGCAGCCTCGACCTTGGGCAACCCGCGATGCCGCTGGACCAGTTCTTCGGCGGTCAGCCGCCGCCGACGCGGTATTGGCCGCAGCTCGGCCACCTCGACGCCGTTGCGAGTGACGTGGTAGATCTCGCCGGCCTCGACGGCATCCATGACGGCAGCGGAGTTGTTGCGAAACTCGCGCTGGGTGATCACCTTCATGAGACAAGTGTAGCCAGGTGTAGCTCAGCGGGCTACACCTGGCTACACTTGTTGACCTTTGACGCGATACACGGTTCCCGGCGGCGGATCTTCGGCGAGTTGCCAGACGAGACCTGGTCCTGCCCGCGACGCGGGACGACTCGACGCCGGGTGAGTTCTCAGTGGCGTCGACCCAGGGTCGGCAAACCGCCCGACCGCGTGACCACCGAGGTAGAACCGTGAACGTCGCGATCACCGCGATGGAGAACGTCGTTTTCGAGGTCCAGCAGTCGACGACGCTGTTCCGCTGTCAGCGCGGCACGTTCAGCTGCGCTGAGGTCACTCCAGGCGACTCTGCCACCCTCGAACAAAGAACGTAACTCCCGGAACGTCCGGACAGACATGTCAGACCGCGCACTACGCCGTGGACTCGCCGTTTTGGCCGCTCTTGAACGAGAGCGGCGGTTGGTCTCGCAGGCACACCCAAGGCCGACCATAAGACCGCATCGTGCGCATTCCATCTGTTTACCGCCCCTTGTCCGCCACGCCTGAACTCGAAAGTCAGTCGGATCTCGGCGATCCGGTGTTACGACAGGTGGTTTGGACGGCGATACCCGGAGTAACACCTGAGGTCACTCACAGGATGCACAGTGCCACCTGTCCAGAGGACAGCCTCAAGCATGATGTTGCTCGATACTGAGAAGTTCGAGCAACATCGCCGTCCACGGGGAGGAAGGCGGATGCACTCTGTTCATCCACTGGTCGCGGTCAAAGCAAAACTCGGCGAGTTGAACGCGCTAAGCAACCTGCGCTCACCCCAAGACGCTCGAGTGCGTGTAATGGTCGAGTTGCTCGACTCCGTGAATCCGGCAGGCAGGGTCTTTTCCGCGCTCGTCCGAGCCGCGGTACGGGCAGCGAGAGACGACCGCGCCTTGTGGCTCGACACCGCTTGGCTGGCAGGCGACAGTCCGCTCGCACGGCAGCCGGGTGGAGTATTCGAGTTCCTCGACAACGCCATCGAATCCGCGGCTGCGAGGGAGCACGGACTGTTCGCACCTGACGTCGCTTACCTGGTTCCCGTCGTCTCGGTCGACGCCACGGAGGATGAGCTGCGCAGAGTGCGGCTCCTGCTCGAACACAAGGAGCGCGACATCGTCATCCGGCTCCCCCACCTGGGCAGGCCGCCACACGAACTCCTCAGGCAGATCGGCTCGATCATGAGGTCGACCGGAACACGGCAGGGGCACGTACACGCAATCCTCGACGCCGGATTCGTCGAGATCGTTCGTCCAGGCGACACCGCTGGGGCGGCCGAAACCGCCTCAGCGGTGTCAGACCTGCTCGGCCCTGAAGCAACCACACTTCTGGCCGGATCGATCCCAGCTCTACGAACCACCTACGCGACGACCGCACGTGACCGTCCGGAAGTCACCTTCTGGAACGAAGTGCGCCACACCCGCGCGGACAGCGTCAACTACGGCGACTATGGCGTGACGCACCCAAAGCCGCCGAAGTCCGACGGCAATGCCAGAACCCCCAACCCGTATCTCTGTTACACAGTGCCACGAAAAACCGTAGTACTGCGCCGTAAAGCCGAGAAAGACGACGTTCCCGCCGAGTTGTTCGCAGATCTGGTCGAGGAGCTGGTCAAAAGAGTCGACTTCGCCGGACCGGCCTATTCATGGGGTGACCATGAGTTGACACGATGCCGGCGTACCGGCGGGCAGACCGCAGGATCGGTCTCTCGCTGGGTCGCCATGGCTACCTCTCACCACATCGAACATGTGGCACGGAGAACACCCGCCGACCTCTGACTTGGCGCTTCGGATGAGCCGCCTGCCCTCTATCCCGCGTCGAAGTCAAGTGTGGCTTCGCTTCGGCCAGCGAAAAGCGATGCCGTACTGCTCACCTGGACGACAGGACTCCAGGAAGGTGTGCTCGACGACCCCTCGCCGTATCTCGAGCAGGTGCCGATCGCCCGCGGGAGGTCGGACCATACGCTCGTGCTCGGTCTGTTCCGCGTACCACCAGCAGGCTTCCGGGACACAGTCGTCGAAGGCGATGCTGACACTCAGACCTCCGGTCACCTTGCCCTCGTCATCGACCACGCTCGGCGCGATCCCGTGATGGTCGACGTCGACGTTGATCCAATGCCGCTCCTCGTCGAGATCGTCTTCGCACGCGAGGGAAATGAACTCGTGGCGCTCTCCTTTTCGCAGCGTTTTAGGGAAACGCAGGTCCACGATCAACGAATCCCCCTGTTTCACACCCGGCGAAGTATCGACACGGCAACCGAATATCGCCTTGACAGGAACGGACGCCAGATCGCCGGTCCATCCGGTCAGAGCCCGCGCCATGTAGCCGTCGACGCCGTTCTCGCGAGCGATGACGTTTCGCACCGTCAGCCTGCGATATGCCACTCTGCGCCGCATTTCCACGGCCACCAGCAGGCGTTCCAGGAACACCGGCTGCGTCCCGTCCGAGGGCATCCGACGGCCGGACGCTCGAGGCTCAGAGGACGACGCGCGAGCGATCTCCACATATGGTCGCCAAGCTTTGTCATCACACGCGAGCATTGTCAGCTTCCTTGCCAAACGCAGGGACAATTCGTCATGCGATGCCCGCCGCCAAGCGTTGTGAGTCGGCGTCGTAGTGGTCGACGGCGGATCCGCAAACGCACTGGGCAGGTTGCCCGACCGGCCGAAACGGTCGGCCAGGGTCGTTCTCCCTTCCCTCTTCCTCAGCCGGAAAGCGGCACGCAGAGTGTTGCGGCGCCTGGATTCGCCAGTCGAGCCGGTCTTTTCGATCCCATCGAGGATCAACCCCCAGACAGCGAGCGCCGGCGCTTCTGGAGACACCGTGGCCATCGGTGCCGTCGGGCGGACAAGGCAAGCGAGCAAGGCAGCCGATTCGCTTGCCGGGCCTTCCATCGCGTAGCGCGTGAACCTGAGTGGTCCGCTGTCCTTGCGCACTGCGAGCCGGCAAAGCGCGCCGCCAAGACGCTCCGCCTCCATCTGGACTGTCATGACGCCCTCCACGATTCGTGGCGATGATCGACAATTCGCGACCCGACAAAACTACGGCGGCTAACAGAGAGCCGCCCTTGACGGTATGAAACTCCTCCTGACCGTGAAAGATCAGAACCGGGTGATGGCTTTCGCCGGTCGTCACGCCTAAGGTGTACTAGTACACCACGCACGAACGATTCGGCAAGAGCCACTCGAAACGGATCAAGGCTCCCCTGGCAAGGCAATCGCCCTACCTGAAAGGAATCCGCCGTAACGTTCCCGCTCCTCGGCCCGAACACCACCGCGATGCCGTACTACGGATATGGCCCCACCGCCGTCGCCATCGGCGGCCGTCTGCTCGCGCCCGAAGACCCCACCCACAGCGGGTACGGCGAGATCATCGAGCCGACTTGGCATCCCCCTCACGTCCGCGTGGTCCAGCCAGGTGACAGGAGCGCACGGCCGATCCGCCGCGCGGTCTGGTCCTTCTGGAGCACGCCGTACCGCCTGCAGCACGGAAGACACTGGCCGAGCGACTTCTTCCACGCGCTTTCCTGGATCCTGTCGTTCCGCCTCGCGTCCCGCCTCTTCCCCACCACGGCGCTGGTGACCGACGACTGGGGCCACGAACTGCTCGTCGACCGACTTCGTCTGCCTTTCAGCGACATATCGCTGAAGTTGAACGACCTCACCGGCCAAGACCCGTCATGGTGGGCACTCGGGAAGCTGCACGCGTACCGCGAGCAGAGCGAACCCTTCCTGCACATCGACAACGACGTGTTCCTCTGGCCCGGCTTCCCGGCGGCAGGGCTCGACGGGGAGATCGTCGCACAGAACCCGGAGCACGCACCGGTGTCCGATTCCGGCTACTACCGTCCGTCCGCCGTCGCCGCGGCCATCCGGAGCACCGGCGGGTTCCTGCCCGAGGAATTCAGCGAATACACCGGAGAAACCGCGCTGTGCACCGGAATCATCGGCGGCACGGCGGTTCCGCTTCTCCCCGCTACGCCGATCTCGGCATCCGAATGGTGGAATCGGCCGAAAATCAGGCGGCCTGGCAACGGATCGCGCCGCTCGAGGACTACAACCTCGTCGTCGAACAGTATCTGCTCGGCGCGCTGTGCTGGGGCGACCGCGCCACGGACGTGCAGTGCGTCTTCGGCTCTCAGCACGACACCTTCAAGGAAGACGTCGCGGTCGCCCAGCGATTCACGCACCTTATCGCGTCCGCGAAAAGCGATCTCCACTACATGCGTTTGCTCGCGCAGCGAGTGAGAAACCATTTCCCCGCCGATTTCGAGATCGCTCGACGTCTGTTCGGCGATCAGTAACGATAGCGCGAAGAATACAACCTCCTCCTCGTCCCGGGCGTCTTCCCGGAACCAACTCTCCCGCAGGAGGTCCTCGTCATGACCACCACTCTCCGGCGCGCGCTCGGGGCGCTCGCCGCCACCGCCCTCATGCTCACCGGCGCCATCGCCGCTGTCGCGCCGGCTTCCGCCGCGGCCCAGGTGATCCCTGCGATGACGGGGATCCGCACCGGCCAGAACCCCGGATTCGACCGGGTCGTGCTCGACCTGACCGCGGGGCCCGCCCCCGCCGTCCGATACCAGCTCGTCGACGAGTTGATCGCCGACGGCTCGGGCGAGATCGTGTGGCTGACCGGGGAGTACTTCATCGCGGTCGCCGCGACTCCGGCGGCCGCGCACGACGACGCCGGTAATCCGACCTATCCGGGGCCGCAGAAGTTCCGGACCCGGAATCTGAGCAACGTCATGGCGGTCGCGGTCACCGGCGACTACGAAGGCACGCTGTCCATCGGTCTCGGCGTCCGGTCCAGGACTCCGGTCACCGTGTTCACGCTGACCTCGCCGAACCGCGTCGTCATCGACGTCCGCCATTGATCACGAGCGGGAATCCGTGAAGGCTTTTCGTCCACCACACTGTTTCCGGTGAGCGAAATCCTTTTCGGATTCCCGCGCCGAAAATCACGATCTGCCCCAAGGGGCGAATTTTCGGAACTCCAGGTATCTCCCGCCCGGTATCGCGTTCTTTCCTTCCGTCAGCATCACCGCCGCTGCGAAGGAGAACCTCATGCCGACCCCACGCAATCCCGACACCCCGTCCTTGGGCCCGGGTGGCGACAACCTCGAAGCGGGCCCCGGAAGTTCGGGTCTGGGAAGCTTCTCGAACAGCGAAATCGGCGAACTGGTGACCCAGGCCGCCGAAACCATGGCCGCGTCCGGCGAGGACGCCGAACGCAATTACCAGCGAAGCCTCGACAGACTCCGCGAGCGCGCGGACGACGTCGTCCGCGCGCTCGGCGCGCAGTACGACGCCCTGTCCGAGGACCAGTACCTGGAGCGCTGGGGCCTGGTCCAGTTGCTCACCGACCTGCGGCACGCGGCCGCCGTTCCGGCGCTCGAAAACGTGCTGCGCCGGCCGATCCCTCCGGAGCGTTCCGACGACCCGGCACACGGGATCAGCACCGTCGGCGAAGAGGTCATCATCCGCACCACCGCCGTGGAAGCGTTGGCACGCCTGGCATCCGCCGGGGACAGCGCGGCCAAGGAACTGCTGCTGCGGCAGGTCCGGCACGAGGTGTTCACGGTGCGGCGCGCGGCGGTCCAGGCTATCGCCGAGGCCGGTGACACCGAGCTCACCGCCCGGGTGCGCGAGGAACTCAGCGGTACCGAGGACGAGCGCCTGCTGAACATCCGGCGGGTCGACGTCCGCGGTGTCCCGCAGGCCGTCGGCGGCCGGTACCTGAAGGAAACGCGGACCGACGACGTGCCGCCGCCCGAACCCCCGCGCTCCTGAACCGAACGAATTCCTTCCACAGACAGGGGATCTCCGATGGCCACTTGCAGCTACACCGTGCCTGACAAGAACGTGACCGGGGACAATTTCTACGGCGCCTCGATCTGCAATCAGACCTACATCGACTACTTCTGGAACACCTACGGATTCGCGGGCAACAAGGACTACTGGGACGACGGTTTCGGCTGGGAAGACGCGTGCAACACCGACAAGCCGCTGGCCCGGACGTTCAACGCGTGCTACCTGCTGACCTATTCGGCGCAGGACTACCAGAACGACGCCTATTCCGGGGCGATGCTGAACTGGGCGCGCCGCTACGTCCGCGACAACTGCGACGACCTCCGCTCGCTTTGCGGCGACGGCACCGCCATCGCCACGTCGTTCAAAGGTCCGTTCACCGACGACCGGATCGAGTTGTACCTGGGTTTCTGGTACTCCAGCGACGTTCCCAGCCGCGCCGAGACGTTGATCCACGAATCACGGCATCAGGGCGGGAAGCCGCACAACGCGAACTTCCCGGCGGGTTCGATCTACGGGGCCGGCAAGAGCGGCGCCGATTCCACGTGGGGCTACGAGGGTGCCTGGATGTACGGCGCGCTCTACCTGTGGTGGTTCTACGCCCAGGGCGCCCGGACGACGACGGCGCTGCGTGAACGAGCCCGCCAGCGCGGGAACCTCGTGATCGACAACGCCTTCGCGACCCACCCCGGCTTCAACATCTGAGTCACGACCGGCAAGCCCCCTCGCACTGCAGGCGAGGGGGCTTCGTCTCGCGATACCTCCGATGACTAAAGCCATGTCCCGCTCAACGGGGCTTGACCCAGCAGATACCAGCCGCAATCATCGGATCTCTCGGCAACCACGCCCTGGATCGAGAGCGGATGGTCATGAGAGTTCGAGCGCACCGCACCGCCTGGCTCGCCCTGGTCCTCGCCCTGCTGGCGGGACTGCTCACCACGCCGTCGGCGAGCGCGGAGGTGCACCATCCCCGCCAGAAGTGGCTGCGCGAGTCCACCGCGGGGCTCTTCCTCCACTGGGGCATGTTCACCGCGCCACGCCAGACCGACTGTGCCGCCTGGGAACGCGCCGTCACCGACGGCGGCTGGAGCGCCGGCTACTGGGTGGACGAGGCCCGCAAGCTCGGCGCCTCCTACATCGTGCTCGCCACCTTCCACAGCAGGCTGGGCTACGCGCGGCCGTGGCCGTCCGCGATCCCCGGCAGCTGCGCCACTCAACGCGACCTCCTCGGCGAACTCGTCAAGGCCGGCAACGCCAAGGGCGTCCGGACGATCCTCTACATGACCGACGACCCCCAATGGCACAAGGAAACCGGCGTCGAATCGCTGGATTCCGCCGCGTACTCCGCCTACAAGGGCAAGCAGGTCGACCTGACCACCCGCCCCGGCTTCGGCGAGTACAGCTACGACCTCTTCCACGAGGTCATGGACCGCTACTCGGACCTCGCCGGGTTCTGGATCGACAACGACAACGAGTACTGGGAGAAGAACAAGCTCTACGAACAGATCCGCGAGAAGCGCCCGTCCTGGTTGCTGAGCAACAACAACGAGGACACGCCGATCATGGACACCGTCAGCAACGAGCAGAAGACCGGCATCACCCCGCCGTACGACTATCCGCAGGCCGCGTTCACCCCGATGCCGCGGCTCACCGAGGCCGACTACAAGCTGCCGACCAACGGCGGCTGGTGGTACGACGGCACCGATCAGGCCGTCGACTTCCGGCTGTCCACCGGCCGCTACATCACCAACGCGGGTTCGTCGATGAAGTCGTTGATGGCCGAAACCCCGATGGTGAACGGGAAGTTCCCGCCGCAGCAGGAGGCGTACAACAACTTCATGGCGAGCTGGGTACCGCCGATCAAATCCTCCTTGCAGGGCAAAGAGGGCGGCGGGTACATGTACGGCGGGATGCAGCCCGGCTTCTGGAACGACGGCGCGCACGGCGTCATCACCGTCGAACCCGGCGCGGGAACGCAGTACCTCCACGTGGTCACCCGCCCGAGCACCGACCTGCTCCGTCTCCGCGACAACGGATACAAAGTGACCGGAGTGTCCGACGTCCGCACCGGGAAACCGCTGCGCTTCAGCCAGTCCGCCGGATACCTGACCATTGTGGACATCAAGGACTGGGACACCTACGACACGGTGTTCAAGGTGGAAACCTCCGGGCAGCGGCACTTCCTCGACTCACGCACGATCAAGGCGACCGCTTCGTCCTCGCGTGCGGGGCATCCGGCGTCGAATCTCGTCGACGGCGACTTCGAGAACTACTGGGACGCGGACGGCAAGGAGCCGGTCTCACTGACCTTGGACCTCGGCAGGCGGCGGACGGCGGCCTACCTCGCGGTGAACCAGCGCGAGATGTCACCGACGCACGCGCGCGAATCGTTCGGCAGGCCCGAGGACTCGTCCCGGATCCAGGACTACCGCGTCTACGTCAGTGACGACGGCCGGAACTGGGGCAAGCCGATCCGCACCGGCGCGATGCCGAGCGCCCGCGGCGTGCAGTTCGTCGACTTCGGCGAACGGCAGACCCGCTTCGTCAAGCTCGAGGTGCTGAACACCTGGTCGGGACCGCAGGCGAAACCCTTCTACCGGCAATTGGCGATCGACGAGGTCAAGGTCGCGTCCGGCTACCCGAGTTCGGTCTTCGGTGCCCAGGTCCCACTGGAGGCCGAGGCCTTCCGCAACGACCACGACGGCCGCGCCCACCTCGGCTGGTGCTCCTCCTGCTCCGGATCGTTTCAGGTCAAGGGGCTCGGCGGCGGCCCGCGCAACGCGGTCACCTATCCCGGGGTGACGGTCGAGGAAGCCGGGACCTACCGGCTCCAACTCGACACCACGGGCGGGCCCGCGACGTCGGTGGCGGTGAGTGTCAACGGCGGTGCCCCCGTCGAGACCGCGATCGACGCCGGCACGCCGGGAACCGTGGTGTCGACGGCGATCCCCGTCGCACTGAACGCCGGCGCCAACACGATCAAGGTGTTCAGCGACGCCACTTCGGGGCCGGGTCTGGACCGGATCGCGCTCGCTCCCCTGCCGCCGTCGTCCTACACGCCGAAGACGACCCTGACCGTCGAACCCGTTGGCGTCCAATGGCTTTCACCGGGGAAGCAGTCCTTGAAGGTGACCGCGAAGCTGCGGCTCGACGCCGATGACACGATCGGCAAGGTCAGCATGACGCCGGTCGTCCCGGCGGGCTGGAGCTTGCAGGGCGCTCCGGCCACGGCGGCGTCCATGCGCGTCGGGAACGAGCTCGAAGCCTCGTGGACGCTGGTCTCCCCCGAAGGCGTGACCGCGGCCGACATCCCCGTCACCGCGTCGTTCGACCTGATCGGCCGGGCGAAATCGGTGAGCAAGCCGGTCCGGGTGAGCCCGCGACCGGCGGACCGGGTCTTCATGCGGGAGGCCGAAGACTCGGCGAACGACGTCGGCAGCGCGGGCGTCACGAACTGCGGGGTGTGCTCGGGCGGCCAGAAGGTCCGCAACATCGGCGGCGACCCGGACGCGGCCGTACGGTTCGACGCCGTGACAGTGCCCGAGACCAGGCGCTACACCCTCTACCTCGACTTCACCGTCAACGGGCCGCGCTCGTACTTCGTCACGGTCAACGACGGCACTCCGGTCGAGGTGAAGGTCGACGGTGCCGGCAACAACACCCAGCTCACGACGTCCTTGCCGGTCGAGCTGAAGGCGGGGGCGAACACGATCGAGCTGTCCAACGACCACGCGTCCGCCCCGGATCTCGATCGGCTGTCACTGGGGTGAGGTACCGGCTTGACCCTCTCCCCGGGAGAGGGTTCAGGCTGGTCCCATGACGACCTTGATGCCGATCGGCGTGTTCGCGCACGCCACCCGGCTGTCGGTCCGCGCGCTGCGGAACTACGACCGGCTCGGGCTGCTGGTGCCCGCCAGGATCGACCCCGGCACCGGGTACCGCCGCTACTCGCTGGAGCAGTTCGCCCGCGCGGGCCTGATCCGGCGGCTGCGGGAACTGGAGGTGCCGCTGGCGGAGATCGCCGAGATCCTCGACGCGGGGACGCCGGACGAGGTGAAGGCCGCGATCAAACGACATCACGACCGGGTGGCGGCGCGGGCCGCGGAACTCGCGGCGATCAGCGGCGGGCTCGACTCCGTGCTCGCGGAGCCGACACGGTGGCTGCATGTTTACGAACGCGTGCGCACGCCGCAGCCGATCGCCCGTCTGACGATCCAGACCCCGCTGAGCGGCCTGGCCGAGCTGATCGGTCCCGCGTACGCGCGCCTGTTCGCGGCGCTCGACGCGCAAGGTGTCACGCCGTCCGGGCCGCCCGGAACCCGTTACCACACCGACGATCCCGGCGAGCTGACCGTCGAACTGTTCGTCCCTGTGGACGGGCCGGTGGCCGACGACGGCGAGATCGGCCCCGCCGAGCTTGCCGGCGGTCTGCTCGCGGCGACGATCCACGAGGGTGGCTACGAAGACGTCGAGACCGCGTACCGATCGCTGGGCCGCTGGATCGCCGAACGCGACCGCGTCCCGACCGGGCCCGCCGAGGAGTTGTACCTGGTGGCACCCGGCCCGTCGGTCGCGCCCGAGGCCTACCGCACCGAGATCGCCTGGCCGGTGACCGCGTGATCCTCGACGGCATCGAAACCGAGGGCGGAGAGCACTGCGAGACCAGCACTCTCGACGTCCTCCTGCGGCACGCCGGGGTCGAGCTTTCCGAGCCGATGCTGTTCGGGCTCGGCGAAGGCCTGGGCTTCATCTACTGGGACGGGAAGAATCTGCCGTTCCCCTTCCTCGGCGGACGCTCGAAACCCGCCGAGATCACGCGGAAGCTGACCGATCGTCTCGGACTCACCTTGCGGGTCAAGGAAACGACGTCGCCGCGCACGGCGTGGCGGAACGTGGCCGAGCAGGTCGACGCCGGTATCCCTGTCGGCCTGCAACTCGACTCGTTCCACCTCGAGTACTTCACCTCTAAAGTCCACTTCGGAGGGCACTTCGCGGCCTTGTACGGCTACGACGAAGAGCGCGCGTTCCTCGTCGACACCGCGCAGCAGGGTGGTTCCGTGTCGACGTCACTGGTGAGCCTGGAACGCGCTCGTGCCGAAAAGGGACCGATGACGGCGAAGAACCGCTCGTTCACCATCTGCGCGGATTCGCCTCCCGTCCCGCTCGCCGACGCCATCCGCACGGCTGTGCGGGCCAACGCGGCGGAGTTCCTCAACCCGCCCATCGCCAACCTCGGATATCGCGGGATCGGCAAAGCTGCCATCCAGGTGCGGAAATGGCTGGACCGCAGCAGCGATCCGGCCCGTGACCTCCCGCAGGCCGCCGTCCTGATGGAACGGGCGGGGACCGGCGGCGCGCTCTTCCGCCGGATCTACCGCGACTTCCTCGAAGAATGCACGACGCTCGTCGACGACGCCGGTCTCCTTGTGGCCAGTGAGAAATACCGCGAGATAACTCCACTGTGGACCGAAGTCGCGCGGTTGTTCACACAGGCGGGGGAAACCGGCGACGCGCGGCCACTGGCCGACGCGTCCGCCGTCCTGTCCGAGCTGGCTCAGCGCGAACAGGAGGCGATGACGGCGCTCTCGACGGTTCAGTGTGCGCGTTCGTAGGGCAGCTTCTCCCCCGCTTCCACCGCGAACGGCAGGTCGTTGCCCGCCGGCGGCAGCGGGCAGGTGGCGAAATCGGTGAACGCGCACGGCAGATTCGTCGCGCGGGTGAAATCGAGGACGACGGACCCGTCTTCGGCGGGCGGGGGCACCGCGAGCGACCGGTTCGCCGCGTAGGTGGTGACGCCGCTCGTGGCGTCGGTGAACAGGATGAGCAGGCCGTCCGTCTTGCCGTTGAACGCGGTGAGCGTGTGCTCCACGCCGTCGTGTTCGAAGCGCACGATGCCCGGGGAGACGTAGACGTGGCTGAGCCCTTCGACGACCGCGCCGACCGTTGTCGGCCGCGGCTCGTCGAAAGCCTCGAAGGTGCCGGCCAGCACCCAAGCCGCGTCTGGCTCGTATGCCGGGACGCCGCGGAAGGCGTTCAGCACCGGGGCTTTCGGGTCGTGCGTGCGGATCAGATACCCACCGCGGCGCGCCACCTCGGCCTCGACGTCCCCGGCGACGACCCTGGTGGTCGCACCGCTGTTGACCAGCTCGAAGCGACGGACGCCGGTCACCCTCTCGCCGTCGTGAGAGAGATCCGCGCCCTGCGGGTCGAGGTACGCCGCGTCGGCGTCCTGCCACCACAGGCCGGGCAGGCCCTCGTACGCGCGGGGTTTGTCCTCGAGCCAGTCGAGTGAGACCAGCGCGAGCCAGCCGAGCGGGGCGGCGAGATCGCGCTCGCGCTGGGTCTTCCAGCCCTGCCAATCCTGCGTGAACGTGTCCAGGCTTGTGCTCATCGCCGATCCCCTTCCGTGACCTTGCTCGTCCTCCCTGGTCAACGATGTGCCGGTGGTGATATTTCGTGTCCCGGTATGTGGACTAGGCGTTGTAGTCCTCGGTGACGCCCTCCTCGGCGGAGACCAGCTCGGTGATGGGTGCGAAGAAGGCCTTGATCCCGGGCAGGTTCGCGCCCTTCTCCCGGGACGCGGCGAAGTCTTCGGAGGACCGCCACCACACGACGTCGAGCCAGGTCTCGTCGTCGACCCGGATCAGCTGGGCGTCGAGGAAACCCTCCCGGTCCGCCCGGAAGTCGGCGAGCATCGTGGGGCGGGCTTGGAGCAGTTCGCCCGCGCGGTCGGCCGGGACTTTGAAGCGGGTCAGTTCGACTGTCGTCATGACGCCGATGCTAAGCGACCAGTCCTCTTTGGGCGCTCACCAGGCTCCCTGATGGATCACGGCCGCTCACCACTACGCAACGCCCAGTACGCATTCAGGGGACTAAATGCGCAGCCAGATTCGACCAGCACGCTCCGCGTTCGCCTTATTTCACCGAATCACTCTTTAGGTGTCGATGCTCCTTTTTGTTGTCACTTAAAATTACGAACACATGTTCGACTGATGTGGCGTATTATGGAGAGGTGTCCGAGACCTTCCTTCCCGAACTGCCGCAGGAGCTGTGGCGCGCTGGCAGACTGGAGCTTGCCCATGGCGTGCGGCAGTTCCTGCAGATAGTGCGGGTCGCCTCGGCCGGGCTGGGTCAGTATCTGGCGGAGGTCGAGTCCCGGGGCGCCAAAGACTTGTTCGGATACGGGTCCACTGTGTCGTGGTTTGCTGAGGTGGCGGGGCTGTCGTGGGGTGAGGCGCGGCCGGTGGTGAATCAGGCGATCGCGGTGAATCCGACCCGTGCTGTGGATGGCACGGAGGTTCCGGCGGTCGCGCCCGCCACGGGTGTTCTCGCCGCGGAAGGCGGGATCGGGGCTGAGCGCATCGCCCAGATCTTGGAGATCCTGGGGAAGATCCCGCCCGATACGTCCGTGGAGGATCGGGAGT
>NZ_JBHRWK010000152.1:0-707 GCF_042647925.1 Amycolatopsis speibonae | reverse complement strand
GGTGCGGGGCCGCGGCAGGTGGCGGATGCCGAGCAGCGGATCATGGGCTGGCTCGACCCGGACGGGAACGAGCCGAAAGAGCCCGAGCCGAAGCAGCCTCGCCGGGAAGTCACCCTGGAGCGTCGCAAGGACGGGTTCTGGAAGCTGAACGGTCTCCTCGATGACGAGACAGGCGCCCGTACGGCGGCCGCGCTGGAGGCCTACGCGAAGCCCCGCCCGACCGACGAGTTCGGGCAGGCGGATCCGCGGTCCAAGGCTGAGCGTCAGGGTGATGCGTGGGCCGAGCTGCTCGATCTGGCGATCGCGTGCCCGGACCAGCCCGGCACCAGCGGCTACCGGACCCTGGTGCACGTCACCATCGGCCTGGAAGAGCTGAAGTCCGGGATCGGGAAAGCCTGCCTCGATTTCGTCGGGACGATGACGGCTCGTGAGGCACGGATGGCCGCCTGCGACTGCCTCATGCTTCCCGTGGTGATGAACGCGGCCGGTGAGCCGCTGGACGTGGGACGACTGAGACGATTTGTCACCCCCGGCCAGCGGCGAGCGTTGAATATTCGGGATCGGGGTTGTGCGCTCCCGGGGTGTCATCGACGACCCAAGAACTGTCACGTCCACCATATTCATCACGTGCGCCATGATGCGCGTGTTTATCCGATCGGAGGTGAAAGACCTCCGATATTGAGCCGACACAGCGGTTTGGTGAAGCT
>NZ_JBHRWK010000150.1:17309-18587 GCF_042647925.1 Amycolatopsis speibonae | reverse complement strand
ATCCGCCGCCACATACGGCACACCACGCAAGACACCCCCCTCCCCCGGCCACAACACCTCATACACCCGCGCCTGCGAAAGATCACCAGCAGAGCCCGACCCCCGCCCACCACCGGACCCATACAACCGCTCCGAACCAACCGGCACCGGCACACCGGCCGCGGAATAACCCAACGCACCGTCCCCGACCCCGAAACCAGACCCCGGCACCCTCAACAGTTCATGTTCGACGCCAGAACGCCATCCCGCACCCCCCGGCATCTCCAACCCCGGCCGCAGCAACTGCGACCCCGAGGCTTCCGGGGCTTCCAGCCGCGGGCGTTCCCGCTGTGGCGTCGATGAAGCCGACCGCCGACGTTTCCCCTGTGACGTCGTTGAAGCACCGACACCACTTCCGCCAAATGGGTCAGGAAAAGCCGAGCCTGAAGGGGCGTTGTCGACAGGAAGTTCCTTAACGCTCTGGGGGAGGCCCCAGCTGCGTATAGTCATGTAGTGCACGATGCTTCCGGCGCGCTTCGCAAGGCTTTGCTCCGCCTCGAGCTTCGTCTCGACTTTTCCGATCTCTGAAAGCTTCCCCTCTAGAAGCTTCTCCTTCCAGTACTCCCGCATCCACACCTCGGTCCACCACTGCAACGGTTCCGAGTACCCCTGCTTAGTGCGCTCCAACGAGATGCTGACCGGTAAATCGTCCTTCTTCGCCTGCAGGAACGACAACAGCTCATCGTACTGCTTCCACTTCCCCTCACCAGGACGGAACGCCTTGACCCAATCCGGCACCAGCGAAGAATCCCGCTCCGAACGGGGCGCAAGAGGCGCGTTCCTCTGCATAAGCCCCGTT
This sequence comes from Amycolatopsis speibonae, assembly GCF_042647925.1. Taxonomy (NCBI): domain Bacteria; kingdom Bacillati; phylum Actinomycetota; class Actinomycetes; order Pseudonocardiales; family Pseudonocardiaceae; genus Amycolatopsis; species Amycolatopsis speibonae. The sequence continues at coordinate 17,749 of NZ_JBHRWK010000150.1, read as the reverse complement.
GCCCGCTTCGCAGTGATCTCTCCGCCGGAAAGAGCAGCTACCAAACGGCTGGACACTCGCACACCGGTCTCCGTCACAGCCGCGTTTTGCAAATCCCGTACCCAGTACTGCAAATCCGTCGACGTCGCCGGGCTCGAACGATTGTTCTTCTTCAGATACCCCGCTAGCGAGGCGTCTTGGCCAGGACCGACACCCCACTCCACATCCGCCGGAAGAGCGTCACTCGGTCCGGCACCGGTCACACCCTGACCTTCCGCCCCCGAACCGGAAGACACCGGATCAGTGTCACCGGGGGCGAGGTGCCGCGGTCGGTCAAGACCAAGGCCACCTTCGGGAGCGGGGACGGTATAGGGCCACCCTTCGATCCGGCCATCGGGATACCGCCGGTCCGGGACCCGCCGCACCCAGCCACCACCACCCGCAGCATCAAACAAAACCAC